>JBGSOR010000065.1:0-27622 GCA_041738985.1 Chromatiaceae bacterium
CGCGCCGCCAGACAGTCCGGCAGCAGACTGAAGGTGCGATGCCCCGCCGCCGGACAGTACCAGCGGGCAATCTGCGTTCCGGGCGGGGCGACACGCCGGTAGGTGCCATGGCGGGCAAAGCCGCAGCCCCCGTGCGGGTGCAGCGGACAACGCGGCAGGCTTGCCCTCTCCCAGGCCCGTTGGCTAACGTACTCCCCGCCGGTGAGTCCACATGCAAAGCGGAGTTGCACCGGCCATGGGCCCGCACGGTGGCGACCGTGGCGGGCCTTCGCTTGTCGTCGGGTCCCGCAATTTTGCCCCACCGGCCACATCCCTGCCCACCGATCGAACCGGTGGCATCCCTGGGAATCTGCCCGCGAACCCCCGCCCGCTTTGGCTCACCGCCTCCGCTTTTTCACCGGTGGCATACCGTCAACCACAAGGGCCGGTGAATCACGGATTACCGTGAGGCCCAACACCAGGCGAAATCATGTGCAGATGCTACATGATGGCGGATCGATGGCGCACACCTGGAGAAAGCAGCGCCTCGGCGCTATGCCACGCCCAAGCGCACCGAGTTACACCTTCGGCGATCTGCGCCACGCCCTCGCCGAGTCCTCGGCGACCAGGGCTTCGGTATCGATTGCCAAGGTAACGTCAACGCAGCGCGAAATCCCTTGATCGCCGCGGTTATGGACCTCGTGGCGTGATCGGAAATAAGAAACTCCAGTCAAGAAGGCGAACCACCTCAAATCTGGGGAAAAACTGGCCTGGACTTGGAACCCACTCTTGCCTAAGCTTCCGCCATCGTACACCATGCAGCGGTTGGACTTGGTTATAGCATATCAGCTAGATCTTAGTGCCGCACACTTGGGGAAAGCACGGACCCGGCGCTATGCCAACGCCAAGCGCACTGAAATACGCCTTCGGCGATCTGCGCCGCGCCCTCGCAACGGACCTCGGCGACCAGGGCTTCGGTATCGATTTCCAGGGCAACGACAAAGCAACGCGAAAACCCTTGATCGCCGCGGTTATGGACCTCGTGGCGTGATCGGAAATAGGAAAATTCAGGCCGAAAGAGCATCGCGGCAAAATGGAGCAAGTTTGTGAACATCAATTCGTCGTCCTTTACCTATATGCTTTGCAGAGAAAGGGCAGAACCCCTGTCAAAAGCATTCCATTTTTGCGGTTATATGTTGTCCTACAGTGCCAACACTGATTGTTCCAATTTCTCATCCGGTCAAGTTTCGGTGGCGATAATTGGATTGTGTGTTGATTCGCATGGAGAAATAGAAAGGTCCGCCATACCAGAGTATCTCGCTAAAAAGATGAAAGATGGAGGGGGTGGCGAGGCTGGCGTTCTTAACGCGATCGAGCATTGCGATCGCCTAGCAGGAAGCTACCTCATATTATTCGGAGATTCCTCTGGCGTATTCGCGCTAACTGATGCCATATCGTCTGTACAAGCCAACTATTACGAAGTAGAAGGCTGCGTCGCTTCTTCTGAAAACTTGGTAGCACAAAAATACGGGCTTCCTATTTCCAAAAGAAATCGTGAGATCCGTCAGGCGTCCAGCTTCTCTGAAGCTATGCCTTATGATGTAACGCTTTACGATCACATCAGAACTCTTTTACCCAATCATTATCTCAAAGTTGACTCTGGATCGGCGGTTCGATTCTTTCCATCAGTCGCCCGAATAAAGCCGGATGCGACGTTGGACAAAGTAGTGGAGACATCAATAGGTCTTGTTGATAATATCGTCCGTGAATACTTGAAGCATGAAGATTGCATCTGTCCTTTAACCGCGGGATGGGACAGCAGAGTCGTATTGGCATTCATGCGCCGAAATCGCTCAGCGATCACTTGTTACACGGCTATACATGATTCGTTGGGCGAGGGCAGTGATGATATAAAGATCCCCAGGCAAATAACAGCTGATTTAGGTATTGCGTACAGGGTGATTCCGCCCGCGCGCGCGCCGCAAGAATGGGTTAACTTCGTTCGGGATTATGTGGGCCCCTTTCATTCTCGCTTCATGATTGATTCGGCATTTCAATTTCGGAAGTCATTTAAAGGGCGTGCAGTTGTCAACGGCCAGATCATCGACCAGATTGGCAAGAGCAAGACGGGGATCAATTTACCCGACTTTTTTGCGAGCGATGGATTCTTGCGGTGTAGGCTTCATAATTATTCCAGACTCGCCAGCTCGGAGATAAAAAGATGGAGAAAAGCCATTCCCGCCAGTTGGGTATCTAGGTTTGACTTGTTCGCTTGGGAAAGTCGACTAGGCAGGTGGTCTTCTCAAAATAACACAGTGTGTGCAGCATTATCGATGCGCTCCCTAAACATATTTAACTGTCGCGAGATCATATTGTTATGGTTGAGCGTTTCTAGATCAAAGCGCGCAAAGCTAATGCTTCATAAAGCAATTCTCGGCAAGGTAGATCCAATTTTACTGAAGTATCCAGTTAATCCGAGCAACAGGGTTGCGTTCTTAAAAAAGAGCAGGCTGCTTTTTTTCCTTGGAACTTATATTAAATATTACTTTGGAGCAATACGAGCGGCCATCTCGTTGGAGGACCAGAGTCGACCTTAGCTCCACGAGCCCTGCGGGATGCGGGCGCCGTAGCTGATGGGCCCAGTGTTGGGCCTCACGGTAATCCGCGATTCACCGGCACCTTTTGGTCGGAGTGGGCCACCGGTGCACCGGTGTTGGTAGTGGGCCGGAGGTGGCGAGCATTTGGCGGGCGTTTCCCACGCACACCACCGCCCGGCGCGGGAACTGTGAGTCGGGCACACTAGCGCAACCCTCAGAACAGCGGAAGGCCCGCCACGGTGGCCGCCGTACGGGCCGGTGGCCGGTACAACTGCCTTATGCGTGTGCGCTGACCGGCGCGCACTAAGTCACCCAACGGGCTTGGGAGCAGGCAAGCCTGCCGCGCTGTCCGCACCACCCGCAGAGGGGGGCTAGAGCTTTGCACGCCAAGGCACCTACCGGCGCGTCAGGCCGTCGGTCACCCGCATTGCCCGTTGGTACTGCCCCGCCGGGCATCGCACCTTCGGTGTGCTATGTCCTTCCGGCAAGCCTGCATGAAATCCCGCCCCCGGACCGTTACTGTGGGAACTCCGTATGTGATGATCCGGAGGTTCCGTGATGTTCCAGTCAGTCCCCGCCGATCTGGCACAGGCCGCCGCCGCCTTTGCGCTGGGCCGGCCGCACGCCGGTGAGCGCGCGCATTCTCGAAGCACCCTGGTCGCGGGCGGCGGAACTGACCGCGACAGGCGGGTTCGACGGGTTGTTGCGGAAGAGCTATGTGGAAAGCGAAGCCCTGCTCGACGCCACGCAGTTCACGGAATTGGACGCACAGCCGGGGGTTTTCCCGAGATAATAAGAAACCGATCACAGCTATCGCTTGAGTAAAAGCGCTTTCGGAACCGGAATCGAGATCGCTTGATCGCTCTTTGCGTCATTGTAACATCCGATCCGATTCTTGGCGATCACCACGTTGTCAATGTAGCCATAGGAATTAAATGGAACTACATTCGATCCGCCAGTATAAATGAATGCATCCATGTCTTCAATGTCATCAATACGAGTCCCATTGAACCAGCGGAGGTTGGTACGCTCATACTTCAGGTTACCATTAATCCACCCCCGAAGAATTCCATCTTTGTTCGCAACATTCCCACTTGATACCTTATTACCGGCCAGCTGCATCTCAATGCAAGCCCATTCGCCCTTCATGACCCAGGCGTCAGTCCAGTAAAGAGTCTCTCCATAGCTGCCAGGCTGATCCATATGATAGACATAAAACGCTACCTTGAATCGATCGCCCGAGCCATCAGTGACTACATCTCCTCTAGAATTCGTCTCGATCAATTTTGATCTCACAGAGAGCAGTTCACCAGCTGGTTTAGTGCCTGCCGCTTCAGGTCCGGAATGAAAGCCCCAGTCTTTGCCCGCCGGCTTTGCCTGACCTGCCGGGACCTTAACGTAATATCGAAGAAAGGCATTCCTAGTTCCAGATGGCAGCGGAATTTTCGCACTCATTCCGTAATGGGTGTTAGCCGCCTTTTCGAACCGTAAAGCACTATTGCCGGAAACCTTATCGGCTTCCGTCACCGATGTCTGCGCGCTCTCCCAGCTTGGAGCAGAAGTAAAGCGCTGAGACAGCGGAATACCTCGCACCATGTCATACCACCATGACGCCTTCCACCAGTCCCCACTCTCAAAACCCTCCCAGGCAATGATGTCATCTCGGCCTGCCAGCGCAGGTTCTATTCCGGGAGCTTGAGGTTGCAAAATCGTTGCGGATTGGGCAGCGGTGCTACAAAGAAAGAAACACGCGAGAAATACTCTAATCATCTCTGCTTGCTCAACAATGCTGGTAGGTGTAGCTCTTTCTGATATCTAAGAGGGTGTAGATAAAATCAGCCACGACTGCAATACGGCGTCTATCCAAAAGAGTTATGACAATCTAAGCCCTTTTTTTGAAATTCTCTGTGATCAGATGAGCAGTTGTCTCGTAATTGCGCCCCCAACAGCAAAACAATGGACGCTTTCACAGTTCGGCCTCGATCATAAACCCGCCGGACACCTAGTCCGACACTCGGCGATAGAACCAAAGGTGGTTGGCAGGATCTTTGAAGTTTCATAATCTTGGAAGGGTAAGCTCACCGAGGGTAACGAAAGATGTTCGAGGATCCTACCGCAACGAACTTTCATGCGGCGCCAGGAAGTGGAGCGCCGCTCGCGCCTGGAGCGTGCGGAACAGCTCGGGGTCACCGCTGCGGCATTGGCCCGCGGCCAGCCGCTGCGGCAGGTCGCCGCGGGTCTGGCGGTGGCGCGCAGCCCCTTGCGTCGCTTCGCTCCGACTGTCCATTTTCACTTGGAACAGCCGTCCAGTTTGCGGCGGATTAGGTGTACCGTTTGCGCTGGAATGGCTGTCCAGTTTCAGCGGAATGGCCAATCAGGCGAAACTCGCGCCCGTCCAAACTTGACTCATGCGTGCAGAAAGTTGTTCGTTAAGGAACCCCAGGAGTAACAATAGGGGCAGGGAAGGCTCGCGCCTCCCCTCCCTCCAAACCGTGCGAGCGGATCTCCCGCACACGGCTCTCCAGTCGGCTGTTTCCTCATCGGGATTGGCGCGCCAGGGCAAGGGCTTCGGTCATGGTGAAAAGCCCCTGCGCAGCGAAGAAGGCATTGGGTGCGGCTCTTTTAGGACGACGCCAGGCACCGGGAAAACCAGGGATTAGCGACACGGTGGCTGGAAGATGTTGAAGACGGGGCCTCGATTGGGGTGTGAAACTTAAGAGACGCATCTTTCGCAGCACACCCAGGAGACCCCGTCGATGAGATCTTATGCCATCACTGCCGCGGCGATCGAGCACTATGCGGATGCCCTGGCGCAGTTTGACCACCTGCTGGGCAGACTCGGCGGCAAGGAAGCGCAGCGAGCGAGCCACGGCGAGGTCGAGGCCATGGTGCAAGCGGAAGGGAGCGAGCTGTTGCGTCGGCTGATCCAAGGGCACTTGGACCAACGCTGGAGCGAGGAGCCGCCGCGCGCGCGGGTGGTCGGCGCGGACGGGATCGCGCGGACCCAGCGGCGGGAAGGCTGCAAGCGGCGTTTGGAGACCCGCTTCGGGGAGGTGGTTGTCACCCGCCGCGGCTATGGCGGTCGGGGTCTGGAGAGTGTGTTCCCGCTGGATGCGGAGCTCAACCTGCCGCCCGATAAGTACTCGCACGGACTGCGCCAGGTGGTTTTGCAGGAGGTCGTTGGCGGCTCGTTCGATGAGGCGGTGGAGCATCTGGCGCGCGCCGGCGGCGGGCAGATGGCGAAGCGGCAAGCCGAGGAAGTGGCGGTGCACCTGAGCCAGGATTTCGATGCCTTTTATGCGCAGCCGCTGACCCTCCCCCAGGCGCGCGGGGACGAACGTAAACTGCTGGTAATCGGCGCCGATGGCAAGGGCATCGTCATGCACCCCAATGGCCTGCGCGAGGCCATCCGCCGGGCGATGGAGCGCGCGGAGCATAAACAGCACACGCGGCTCAGTCCCGGGGAGAATGAAGAACCGCTTGTCGCTGGCCACGGTGGTCTCGGTCTACGAGGTCGCGCCCTACCCGCGCACCCCGGCGCAGATCCTCGATCCGGAGCAACAGAGCGCGGGGAAGCGGCCACCACCCCAGAACAAACGCACCTGGGCCCGCGTCGAGGCCGACCAAGGGACGGCCTCAACGCTAACTGGGAATGACTCACCCTCTGCTAAGAAATGGGACCCACCCCCGCGCGTATCCTCATCAGCGTTTCAGCCTGGACCGCTGTTGCATCATCACCTCTTCCGCAGTTTCCCGAACTACGGCGCAAAACCTCTCGAAAGAGTACTTCTCTCGTACAGCAGCCTGGCCCGCGGCGCCGAGACGATCGCGGTACTCTGAATCGGTGTAGAGCCGAACCGCGCCCGCCGCGAGTGCTTCCAGACTTCCACCAACCTCAAGACATTCCCCGGCTGGAAGGGTATCCTGATAGCCGCGGTATGCAGTTTCGGTCACCAGACAGGCGCGCCCGTACCATAGCGCCTCAAGCACTTTGATGTTCGTGCCTCCCCCAGAAAACACCGGCGCAATCGCGAACGCACATTCCCGGTAGATAGTCGCCAAATCGTCAACGAAACCAACGGGCTCTACACCTGGAATCCTAGCCAGGCGGTCACGTAGATCGTCGGACATCTGCGAGCCAACTACCCATAGCACCGCATCCGGGCAAGATCGCCGGATGAGTGGCCATACTTTTGCGAGGAATATCTTCAGCCCCCGGATATTCGGTCCATGCCTCCATGAACTGACAACAACCGCAATCTTTGACTTGCAGGAAGGCCGGCTAGGGGGGATCGCCTCAGCCGCACCCGCTTGGAACGGCAGATTGCACAACACCCGGGCACGTTCGAGGCCCGGCAATGTCCGATCGGAAGGATTCGATACCCAAAGCGCCGAAAATAGGGGTAAACTGTGTCGTACGACTGAAACCAACTGATTCAAATGACGCCGTAGGACCCAGCGCCGCCACGCCGGGAATCCGGGATCCGCCAAGCGCAATCGATACGTCTCAGTATCCACGTCATCCAGGTCGAGGATATTGCGCGAATACTTCTGTAGGCCAGCGGCCATTGCGCTTAGCAAGTACCGCCCAACAATTATATCGTAACTCTTTTCCGCATTAAGCAACTCGATAACCTTTGCAAGGTGAAGTTGCGGACGGTACAAACGACTTCGGTGACTCAGGCTCTCAGCAATCCCTCGAACCAACCTTGGGTGCAGGGGCCGAAACCAACACCACGGCACTAAATCAACGTAGTGCGGCATATGCAGAACGGCGCGGAGTCCGTGATTTTCTCGCATATAGTGTTCTTCGGCTTCATTCGGGCGACTGGTGGATAGCGCCACCAGATCCACTTCACCAACCGCCTGCAAAGCACGCAACAGTAGGTTGTTCCGCTGCCGACCACCAACCGTAGGCGGGTAGGTGAAGCCTGTAGTTAGCAGTAAGATGCGCGGCCGGTCGCCGGCTGTCGCTACACCCGATTCCGTTTTCAATACAAGCCTCCCAAACCCACTACAAAGCAAATAGCGTCTAAGCAGCGATACAAAGGTAGGCGATTTCCTAGTAGTGCCGCCTGAGCGATATCGCCGACCTGACCGCCACACCGATAAGAGACACCCTGCGCTCTACAGCACGATCTGGTCTCGGGAGCCGTGGGCCGATATTCTACACCGAGAAACGTCTCGCTCTGTGCAGCGACTACTTCCCAGTCAACGCTTGGTGGAGTTCTTATGTGAAACCCACATCGCAAACCGAAACGCGCGTTGGCCAACCTGCTTTTTCACAAAAAACCCTATTCTAGGAAGTTTCCGGACTGAGCCCGACTGCCCCGCTACTTTTCAGCTCCCAAGTGCCCAAAAGACTCGCAGCAATTTAGACAGCGTCGTCGATTCGCGAACTGAACGACTCCCCGGTTGGGGTTGATACTTTGCCATCGAATGCCTATCTAGGCCGCCGCATTGCTTCCGTACTCTGGAGCCACGATCATCGCGGGACGGAAGACGCAACCCACGCACAAGAAATCGTAGCCAGAACACAGTGACCAAAGCAGGGAAGAACTTCGTCGGCAACGTCGCCCGCTCGTCGTTTAATGTATCGGTGCACTCCGGGCCGATGCCGCAATTCTCTTCTGCATACTTCTCGCGGGTACTGTCGATCCGCACTCGCGTGAGACTCGGTCATTGCTTGCTGCCCGGAGCCTACGCAACCACGTCGCGTCCTCTGGTGGAAACCGATAGTGCCGAGAAAGTCGTCGGCGCAACCGCCGCATCCTGACTTGACCGCCGCATTGACACCTTCACTTCCGTAACGGCTCTGAACCGACGGCTGGTACCAGTACTTGACGAGGATGACAGCAGCTACGAAAGATCACCTAGCGCCGATAACCAATGGCGAGAAAACCGTTGCTCTTCTGCCGCCGCGGTCATAGGCTTGAAACTCAGGTTTGGCGGGCGTTGTCTGACGCGATTAAGACGTGCTCCACTGTCTCACTGACCGTCCGACGGAAACCCTCAAACGAGTAGTGTCTGCGTACCGCCGCTGCGCCGGCGGTGGCCAACCGATTACGGTAGTCCGGATCTGTGTAAAGACGCAACGCGCTTGAAGCCAGGGCATCCATATCCTCGGCCACTTCCAAACACTCGCCCGCTGGCAGAGTGCGCTGGTAGCCACGGTACGCTGCGCGCGTGACAAGGCAAGTCCGCCCATGCCAAAGCGCCTCGAGTACCTTAATGTTCGTGCCGCCACCTGAAAAAACCGGGGCAATGGCAAATGCGCAATCTTCGTACGCTCGCGACAGGTCCTCTACAAAACCCACAGGTTCAACTCCAGGGACCAATGCGAGCCTGTCCCGCAGCGCGGGGCTCATTTTGGAGCCGATCACACGGAGTACAGCGTCCGGGCAGGATCTTCTAATTTCTGGCCAGGCCCCATCGAGAAAGATCTTTAGCCCCCTCGCATTAGGCTCGTAATGCCATGAACTAACGATGACAGCCGTTCTGCAGCCACGCGGTGCGGGATCTAGAGACTGCTGTGCTCCTGATGTCGAGTAAAAAGGCAGGTTGGCCAAGACCTGCGCCCTCTCCAGACCGGGCAATGCTCGGTCATCGGGGTTCGACACCCATAATGCCGAGAAACGGGATAGCCCTTGCGTCACAATAGGTACCAATTGCCGGAGATGCCGGCGCAGGACCATGCGCCGCCACGCAGGTACCCCAGGTTCGGCGAGGCGCGATCGATGAACCTCTGTTTCGACGTCGTCCGCGTCGAGGATGCACCGCGGGTGCAGGTGCAGTCCGGCGGTCATTGCATAACGTAGGTACCGGCCCACCACAATGTCATAGTCTCCGGTAGCTCGCAGCCGAGCAATCGCATCGGAGACAGGCGGTCTGGGTCTGTATAAGCGCGCTTGTCCCACCAAGTAGGATGCTAGGGCGTTCGCCAGCCTGGGATGCACCGGCCGAAACCAGCGATAAGGCTTCAAATCCCCGCTTACCGGCATGCGCAACACCGCCCGCAATCCGTGGTGTTCGCGCATGTACCGCTCATCCTGCTCGCCCAAAGGGCTGCCGTCGATCGCGACGAGGTCCACATCGCCGATCTCCTGCAAAGCGCGAAGAATCAGATTGTTCCGCTGCCTACCGCCGATCGTTGGGGGGTGCGTAAACCCCATTACGACCAAAAGGATCCGCAATCGGTCGCGATGCTTTGCGTGAATCGAATACGTTTCAGACATGCTTACCCCGCGACGGATCTACACTCCCTAGCCGTGCTCCATTCAACCCGACCAGCTTTAATGCATTTAGTCTGCGCTTTGCCGAATTACTTGTCAAGCCACCCTGAATTGCCTCCCCATTCGGGATTGAATCCCCGCGAGCGTACGAAAGATGCTGCGGCGATACGGGTCCTGCATCAATTGCCCGAAGAAGCCCACGAAGTCTTTGCTGCGGAGCGCGAAGTTCGAAATCAACGATACAGTCGACATGAGGTGGTGCACGATGACCACACCAGTAACGTCGCCTCGGACCGTTCAGTCAGCGGCTTCCCACCTACGCCACCGGCGCACCTACGGCGTCTGCGACAAAACCCTCTACTATCGCTCCAAGGTGGTCTAGGCCGACCTGCCGCAATAGCGCAGCGGGTTGATCTTCGTCGCGCCTACGCCCGAATCGCTACCTCTTTGAACGTCACAGGAAGTTCTAAGAAGATTGGTTCTTTCTCACTGCTACTGCGAGATCTTCAAAAGGCGTCTAAGACTTCTTCAGGCTTCCCAGCCCTATCACCGTGAGCCACGGTCACTGCTAGCCGAGAATCTTGCCCTCAGCCACCTGTAGACTCTCGGAAACATTGGCGTTCGCCCGGTGAACGGCCCCGATTGACGAAAGTTGGCAGCGCTACCTAGTGACGGCCTACCATCTTTCCGAAACCCGCATGCTTAGCCATTAGCTCGTCAAAGGCGCCCACCGCTTCAATCTCTCCATCCCGCATGTAGACGATTCGGTCCAGGTCCCGGACACTGGAGATTCTGTGGGCAATCAGAAGAATGGTGCGCTCTCCTTTCAGTCGATTAACCGCCTCCATGACGGAGCGCTCGGTCAGGTTGTCGAGCGCGGACGTCGCCTCGTCCATTATGAGCACCTGGGGATCGTGATAGAGGGCGCGCGCAATCACGATACGCTGCCGTTGGCCACCCGACAGTCTTGCGCCTGCTTCGCCGACCATCGTGTCGAGGCCTTGTGGCAAGGACTGCACGAGCTCACGCAAACTCGCGGCATTCACGGCGCGCTGGATCGCTTGCTCGTCGATCTCCTCGTCCAGCAGCCCGAGGGCAATGTTCTGGCGGATGGTACCGTCGATCAGAAAGATGGACTGTGGAATATACCCCAGGACACGGTGCCAGCTAGGCAGACATTGGCGCAAATCGACCCCATCGACTCGAACCGCACCTTTCTCTGGCATGAATAGCCCGAGAATGATGTCGACAAGTGTCGATTTGCCACTGCCGCTCGGACCGACCACCCCAACCGCCTCGCCGCGTCGTATGCTGAGGCTGGCCCCACGCAACGCATATTGCTCCGAGCCCTCATATCTGAACCAGACGTCATCGAGTGTGATGTGATTGGCGAGCTTAAGCGGCGGAGGCTCCGCTTTGCCTTGCGAAGATTCGGACCGCCCGGAAAGGGTCTCGAGCAGCTTAAGCTCCTCGTAGATGACATCCAATGTCACGATTCCAGCACGAAAATTGGCAAGATCATTGACGAGCGCCCCCACGGAGGTCTTGAGGCGGACCGATGCGAGCGCGAACAACGCTGCCGTACCGACCAGGCTTCCCGTTGACGCGCCACTCAGGAACAGGGAGATAATCAGAATCATCAACGTGATGACCACAACCCATTCCAGCAGCAAGGGCTGCACTCTGCTCACCACCTCCACGAACCGGAAGAGCTCCATGATCTTTCTCAGGGAGCGTCGAAATCGCCCGAGAAAACTGGCTTCGCGACCCAAAAGCTTGAGCTCTTTTATGCCGTTGAGAACTTCCTGGCTTGCCACGAGGACACGCTGTCTACCGACTTGGGCTTCCTGTGAAACGCGCCTTGTGCGCCCGCTAATCACTTTTGTGACGGTCACAACGACGACACCGGAAACGGCCAAGGTCAACAGCCCGATACCGGGCGCCGTCACGATGAGAAGCGTGGCAATGGCGAGCGAAATGAGTCCATTACCAATGACACCCAGTAAAGGCCTCAGCAACGTTGGCCCAATTAGCATACATTCGTTGGTGACGTTCCGGATCAATTCAGCACTGTTTCGTTGGATGTGGAGCTCATACGGAGCGTAGACATAGCCTTTAAGCAAGCGGTTGCCCAGAGACTGGGCAATGCCCTGAACGTAGCGGGCGCGGAGGTAGACCACGATGGGGCCGTAAATCAGCTTGAAGGTAAAGAGGAAAAAGATTAAGGCAGTCCCAAGGTACAACAAGGTCTCTTGGGTCAGCTGCTCCGGAGCCAGCCCTAACGTTCCAAATACCTGGCGCGTGAGCTCGAAATTCAGGAGCCGATCAGGCTCAACAAGGATACCGAGGTACGCGGGAATGAGTCCTACGCCCGCCATTTCGAGCAGTGCCAGCCCGAGCATCAAGACGACGAGAACGATGGCCTGCCATCGCTGCTTTGGCGCCAGGAGCTCGGCGAGTTTCTTGATTGACTTCCACATTAAATTGGACCGAGTATACTCTTGGAGTTTTTTCCGCGTCGTTTGGTGAATGAAGGAGTCGCTGAGCGAACACCTCCCTGGTGATCGGTCCGTGTTTACTCAGTCGTCAGAAGCGCTCGGCGCCGGGCAGTCGGAAAGCTCTCCGCGATAATGACCATCGGTGGCCGTCATCCCTTTAAGGCGCATTAGCGTCTGCTAATCGCGCATATCGCCCACGAAGCACTTTGCCGGCCCGCGGAGCACGGGCAGGTGCAGGGGTTGCCGACCGCGTGCTCGGCTAAGAGACCGGATGCACGCACTCGCTCCGCTACTTTTGGTTCTTACCGCACAAGTTGGAGAAGAGCTGGCGGGCCATATCCCGGTCGAAGCGACTGGCCCCGTCCTTACCCGCGTGTGGGTGAGTCTTGCTTCGCACTCTCGGCATTGGAGGCGTCGATCGACCGCGCTGGATCCCGCTCGCGAAGTCTCGAGTCACGTCCGATACCACGTCTTCCCCGATCTCCCGGGTGCCCTCGCCGTACCCGTAGACGAGCGCCGTATCACACATGATGTTGATCAGCCGCGGTACGCCGTTACTGTTGGCGTAAATCGCCGCGCAAGCCCCCTCCCCAAAGATCTGGCGGTCGGCCCCTGCGCAAGTCAGGCGATGGTGGATGTAGGCTACCGTGTCCTCCCTGGAGAGGGCTCCCAGATGGTAACTGGCCGAGATCCGCTGGGCGAACTGATGAAGCTCGGGACGCTCCAGCTTGTCCTTGAGCTCGGGCTGGCCCACCAAAACGACCTGCAGCAAAAGGTCCTTGTCCGCGTTGATGTTGGAGAGCATGCGCAGCTCTTCCAGGGTCCGGATGGTCAGATTCTGGGCCTCGTCCACCAGGAGGACGGCGCGTCCCCCCCGGGCGTACTGGCCAATTAGGTAGTCCTCGAAGATGGCATGCAACCCGACGGCGTCCCGGTTGCTGTGATCCTGGTTGAAGGCGAGCAGGACCCAACGCAGGAGCTCCCGCTCCAGATTCGCCGTGTTGGTAATCAGTCCGACGGTGATCTGGCCCTCGATGCGATTGAGTAGGTGCCGAATCAGGGTGGTCTTGCCGGAGCCGACCTCACCGGTGATCACGGTGAACCCGGCCTGGTTGAGCACTCCATATTCGAGCACCGCATAGGCCATGCTGTGCGGCTGCCCGAGGTAGAGGAAACTCGGATCCGGGAGCAGCGAGAAGGGCTTTTCGCGTAGGCCGTAGAAGGCTTCGTACATCGGGTCACCGTTCAGGGACGGACGCGGTCCCGGGGAGGTGTGGGGTTAGAACTAGAGCGGCCATGGCATGTGGCTTGGGCGGGGGAGGCATCCTGAACAACGGCTCAAAACAATTGCTACCGTAGGCTGGGGTGAGGACCGAAACCCAGCAAGTTCGGGCGCGCAAACGCTGGGGTTCGCAAGCTCACCCCAGCCTACGCCGGTGATACGGTGGAACCGCTTCGCTTGTTCCACCCTACTTCCACGGGGCTGCAGGTTTCAAGGCAGTTTGATGCCATTAATAGTATCCAGCGGCGGAGCTCGCCTCCGCGGACTTGTTGAGCACCGTGCCGATGATGTGTTTGTCGCCGAGCAGCCGGTAGGCCTGATCGAGCTGATCCTTGGTGGTCTTGCCGTCCTCGATGACCAGCATCACCGCGTCTAGGTGGGGCAGGAACGCCAACACGTCGTCGCTGGTGAGCAGGGGCGGCATGTCGAAGACAATCAGGCGGTTCTCATAACGAGTCTTCAGCTCCTGCACCAACTGGACCATGCGCGGGGACAGCAGCATCTCGGAGGATTGGGTGAAGGAGTGGTTCCCCGGGAGTACAGTCAGGCGCTCCACACCGGGATGGACAAGGAGACTGCCGAGATCGGTCCCTTCGGTCAGGTAGTCGCTGATGCCCCGCGTCGGCAATTCCCACAGGTAGCGACCGAGGGTGGGACGCCGCAGGTCCAGGTCCACCAAGAGGATCGTCTGGTTGACATCTTGAGCGAGACTGATCGCCAGGTTGATCGCCGTGAGGGTCTTGCCGTTTCCGTCCATGGGACTGGTCACCGCCAAGGTCTTCCAGCCGTTGGTCCGCATACGCTGGAGCACATGGGTGCGAAGCACTTTGTAGGCATCCGCGATCACGTCCTGCTCTTGGGTCAGGATGATCCGGTTCTCGCGCAGACGAACCGCGTCCGCTGGAAGCGTGGCGGTTTGGCTGTAGTTGACCTTGACCTCGGTAACAGGTGGGGTTGTCTGGCGCAGGTTGCGCCTGTCGACCGGTCGATCGGCCGTGTCCCCAGGACCGAGGACGCCAGCAGTGGACTCCCGCTCCGCCCGTGCCCGCGCCAGCGCCGCCTTGATTCGTTCCATGGACGATCCCCTACTTCAGGAGGTGGGATGACTGAGCGAAAATAGGAGCAGCTCGATCCTTTGTACCAGAACAAACCAAAGTATATCGAGCGGCATCACAAAGAAATGCAAGGCGCCGAGGGCAGCCGCGAGACCGCCAAGGATACCGAAGACCCAGGCGAATACCCGCAGGACCCGTCTGCGCCGATCCGACGCCGTCGCGATATAGGGGATCGCGGCGAGCGGTGGGGCCCCCGTGATGGCAAGGACCGCACGGGCCCCGTGGACGCCCTTGTCCAGAAGCTCTCGCACTGCCACGTTGCCGATGCCGCCAGCGACCGATGCGATGACACCCAGCGTTAAGATGGCGGGCCGATTGGGTTTGAAGGGTTGCTCGGGAAGGAGCGGCGGCTCGATCAGGGTAAAACGCTCGCCCTTCTGCTCGCTCTCCAAAGATTTCGCAAGCTCCGCCTGCATCTGTTTGTCCTTCACTTCCTTGTAGCTCGCGCGGGCATTCTCATAGTCGCGCATCAGCATGGAGTACTCCTGCTCGATCCGCGGGGCCGCCATGATACGCGACTCGAACTTCTTGCGGTCCTCCTCAAGCCCCACCCGGGTCTTTTGCAGGGCGTCCATTTGTATGCGCGCCGCTTCGTAGCGCGCGCGAAGCTGCACAAAGGCTGGATTATCCGGCGTGCGGGCCGGTGTCGCCCCCTGGGGTCCGAGTGACTTTCTGGCCTGCTCAAGCTCACGCTGCGACTGCCCGATACCCCGCCTGAGGGCGACGACGTCCGGATGGCTGTCTGAGTAGCGCTCCTTAAGCACCTTGAGCTGACTGTTGAGGCTCGCCAGGCGCAGCTCGATAGAGGCGGCGTCGGGCGACCCGAGGACACTACGCAGGGCCGCGATCTCTTTCTCCATCTGGACGCGGTCGGGGTGGGTGGCCGAGTAACGGGCGGCGAGCCCCGGGTACTGCGTCTCCAACTCCTGAAGCCGCGCTGCGGGGCTCGACGGCATATAGGGGCTTAACTGACTCAGCTCCGACTCCAGATAGATGAGCTGCTCCTCTGTCGTCTGGATGGACCGCGTATTTTCCCGCAGACTCTCCTCGGTCCGGTTCAGCCACTCGCGATTGACCGACGTGAACTGCGGCAGATTATCGCTGTGCTTTTCCTTGAACTCCGCGAGCTGGCCCTCCAGGCCGGCGATCTGCTCGCTGAGCTTTTGAGCCTCGGCCGCAAGAAACTCAGTCGTCTCCGTTACCGCGCTCTGCCGCTGTGCGATGTTTTCATTAAGGTAGAGGGAGACCAGGTCGTTCGCCACCTTCTGCGCGAGGTCGGGCGATACGCTATCGTAGGAAAGCAAGAACGCAATCGACGGCCCCTGCTCCCTCTTCCGCTTACCGATGTCGGCGCTGATCATCTCGACAGCGATCGCCTCCCGCATGGCATTGACCGCCGCGTTGATGCTCTGCTTGGCACGCAGCTCAGGATAGAGGCCATGGGTCTCGATGATCTTGGTGAGGTTGTCCGTGGTCATGACCCGCTGGCTGATCACCTGGATACGCTGGTCCGCGTACCCAGTCACGGTGGTAGACACCAGGTCATCCGGAATCCCCTGTTGCTCGATCAAAATGGTGGCTGTCGAGCGGTACAAGGGGGGGAGTAACAGCGCCGCAAGGGCCGCGATCAGCGACAAAACGAGCGCCGGGACCACGAGCTGCCATTTGCGGCGCTTGAGGATCGCTAGGTAATCGTCAAACGTTAGTTCGTGATTGTCCACTGTTATAGGTCCCAAGGCCGACTCCAGTTAAGGGTCAGGAAGACCGCGTTGGACACAGCGTCTCCAGAAACCGACTCGCGCTCCTGCCAGCGGAAACGATAGCCCGCGGACAGCCGCCAATACTCGTCGATCCTATAGCCAAGGCTCGGCGCGACGGAGGCGTAGTCCCGGTTTTGAAGCCCCTGCCTACCGTCCGGCCTGCGATTACGATAGGCCTCGGCGTCTAGCCCTAACTGCCAGCGAGCCCCCAGGGGGTAGTCGAGTGTCGCAAGAAGCCCTGTGGTATCCAAGACTTGACCAGAGCCGCTCGGTAGCAACTGGCGACGCGCCTCGAGCGTCAATCCACCACCCGCCTCGAGCTCCTGTTGGTAGCTGAGTCGATAGCTCGGCCCCGAGCTGCTCTCTGTTAGCTCAAGCCCGTCGGGACCACCGCGGGTCTGCTCGGTGCGGCGCAGACCCACTTCCGCCGTCAGCGAGGAGCGCTCAGAGACGGCATAGGTCGCGCCCAGAAGCACGCCCAGATTGTCGTACTTGTTGTCGATAACCTTCGCTTCATACCGACCGTAATCGATCCGACTTAAGAGATCCAGTCTCTCGGTAGCCCGGTAGGTGCCGCCGAGCCCTAAAGTGCCGAGGCGGTAGTCAGTATAGTCTCTGAACAGCGGGCTTTGCGGATCATCGTAGGTGACGTCGAGATACCCGGCATCGATCTCGAGAGTGCTTCGGGGGGATAGCTGATAGGTCCACGCGGGATTGACCTCCCAGCTATTTTGTTGGCGGTTCACCTGTACCAGGCCGGTCGTCGCAACCTCACTGTCGATGGTCGACTGAGACTCAAAACGGGCTTCCAGGCTGAACCGTTGACGCTCCAACCGGTAGCCGAGATCGAGGCCGGCGAAGCCACGGGTGTTATCAAGGTCGGAATAGTCGGGAAACCGTGTCCCCCCCAAGCCGAGATAAATGCCCGTGTTGCTGTTCTCCGTACTGCGGGTGGCCCTTAGGGTGGCATCGGCCCTCGTGGAGAAGCCTGCCTCCGCATTCTCGCGTACAAACCGGACGTTGTCGTCGTAACGCTCCTGGAGAGTCGCGTTCGGCCGGATCTGCCAACGGTCGGCGACCGCAGAGCCCGGAACAAGAACGGACAGAAGGACCAGGGGCGCGAGCCCGAACCGAATGCCCGAAGCCTCGCGCCCCACGCCGGCGCAAGGAGGGTTGGGTTGCGGCGGTATATTCGACAACATGCTCTGGAGCGCCCGCGTCATGGGACCAGAACGGTATCGCCGGAACGAAGGCGGATGTTTTGCTCCAGTGCCTCCCCCTTTTCGACCTGTTTGTAATTGAACGGCAGCACCCGTTCGGTGCCGCCCTCGCGACGCAGAATCTTAATCTTACCTCGATCGGCAAAGGGGGTCAGGCCGCCAGCCATCGAGAGGGCCTGCAGTACATCGACGTACTGATTGATCAGATAAACACCGGGCTTCGCGACTTTTCCCGTCACAAAGATGCGGTTGCCCAGGTTCTGCTGAAGGGTGACCGTGACGACCGGGCTCGGGATGAACTTGACGATCTTCGCGGTGAGGGCCTGTGTCAGGTCGCCGATCGTCTTACCGGCAGCCGGCACATCTCCAGCCAACGGGAAGGAGATGCCACCGTCGGGCCGGACGAGGATGGTCTGCTGGAGATCGGGCTCCCGCCAAACCGAGATGAGCAGAACATCCCCAGGCTGTATGACATAGTCCGCGTCCCCTCCAGCGGCGAACATGGGGGGCGACCAGACCGCCAAGACAAGGAAATACATCAACAAACCGACACCAAGACCAAATCGAGCGAACCGTGTATCTTCAAGACCCAATTTCATGTCGCCCCCTACAAAAAACTGTCTGCTGAACAACCCGATCTTCCGCGGCACCCCGGATGGCCAACGGAACTGAGACACTCAACCCCCCGGCCAAGAGCAGCGGGAACGCTGGGGCTCGCGAGCTCACCCCAGCCGGTGATCAGCCTGTTCACCTTGCTATTGCACCGCTCCCAAGTGGCTGGGTTGAGCCGGCGCGATAGAGTACTCACACCCCGCCCCTTCGCCCGCTGCGAAGAGCCCCAAATGCCTGTCCAGCCTACCGCCCCAGTATCCCGCAGCATTCTAAGGATAACACAGGCCCGGCAACGGCGGCCCGTGCATGGGTCACGCCAGCGCCGACATCCAGGGCAGCCACGGGACGTGCCCGACAGCTCTGGAGATGACCACACTCTACGGACGCGAGATTCCAGAATCGAGCGTAGCCCGCGCACTGGGCTGACCCCGATCAAGCGCATCCCAAGGCTGGAAAAGCGCGTGGCGTGTTTCGAGGAGCTGTGTCGAGCAGGACCGCCTCAGCCACATCAGCCCGGTGAGGGTCTATCGCCGGGTCCGCGAGGCCAAAGTCGATGGATCATCAGCGAGCGATCAACCCGGTGATTCGGCGAACATACTCTTGCGTTTCGGCAAACGGAGGTACCCCTTGGTGCCGCTGTACCGCTCCTTCCCCCGCGTTGTACCCGGCAAGCGCCAGCTTCACGTCTCCCTCGAAGTGGTCCAGCAGCCAGCGCAGATAGGCCATTCCCCCTCGCAGATTCTCTTGCGGGTCCCAGACATCCCTCACTCCGAACCGCTCCGCGGTTTCGGGGATGAGCTGCATAAGGCCTTGGGCGTTCTTGGGCGATCTTGCGTTCGCGTTGAAATTCGACTCCACCTGAACCACGGCAAGCACCAGCGCCGGGTCGAGCCGGAACTCCGGCGCCAAGGTCCGTACCATGGCGTCCACGTGCGCCGGGGCTGGTCTTGATTTGAACCCCCTCGAAGTGGACCTCGAAGCGGACCTCGAAGTCGAGCCGCCGGTTGGGCATGCCACGCTGTCCTTAGGCTTAGTACGGAGCAACCGCAGCAGACTCCGGGCCTGAGGATGCTTTTGGCTCGCTGCGCGCGCGAACCAGGCCGCGGCCAAGGCGTCGTCCCGCTTGACTCCGCGCCCGTGCGCGTACACACGCCCCAGGTAATATTGAGCATCCGCATGCCCTTGCCTCGCGGCTTTGCAGTAGAGCCGGATAGCCCGGTCGACATCCGCCGACACTCCCTCCCCATGCTCGTAGCGCCTCCCCCATTCCGTGAGCGACGCATTCTTCGCCGTGGCATAGATCCGGTCGAACGAGGCCGCGCTGGCCCCGCCTGCTGTCGCTAAGAGGGTCCAAGCGATCACACAGCAGAAAACCCAGGGTCCCAATCTGTAGCCACAGAAAGCCCAAGGCCCTCCAACCGCAGCAAGCCAAGAAGCCCGACCTGAAATTTTCATGTGGGTGACCTGACCCGAGCATCCCACATCAGGGCTTTCGAGCTGCTAGAATCGACGCCGTGTACCATGAAGCACATCGTTCAATCCGGGATAAATCTTGGCAGCCTCGGGGAGATGACACGGGCAAAATCCGAGAGCAGCTCGTCCGCATCCGCCAAGTCACGATCATGGCCACCAGCTACCGAAGTTGTCAATCTCACCAGGGCACCGTCAGTGCGATTACGCGTCAGAGCGTCCCAAAAGACGTAAAGCTTAACCAGATACTCGTTCGTCAGCACCCGCCCACGCTGTTGGAACCAATAATACAACAGCTGGCGCTCCTCTCCCATTTGCATCAGGGCGCGGTTCACCCGAAGCGGTCGGCCGCTGATCGTTACCCCAGAGACATCGATCTGCGACAGCCCTTGGAGCTGCCACCCACCGCCTGGCAGACAAGACTTGGGCGAGTGCACTGACGCCCCCTTACGCTGTGACCCGTAGTAGGCAATCCAGAGATTCACCCCCTGGTCGCGGCCCGATGAATAATCTGCTAGCAAATAGTCATCCAGCCTCAGCTTCTTCAGGTAGATCGGATCCAACGCATCCGCTCGCCCACGCCACTCGCCAATACTACTGGGAAAGAACAGGAGCGGCGTCCTCTCCAGCGCGACTTCCCCCTTTCGGGGGACCGCGTATGACGCAGCCGCGGCGAACACAAGCATGGAGAGTAACACATAAAACGCCAGCGGAATACGCCGGCATTGTCGCCTCAGATTCGCAGGCAGTGGAGTCGGCCCTTCTATTGCGAAGGCGTCGCGCAATGGGATAGGCTCCGTGCCCACCTTCGCCAGTAGAGCCATCAAAAGCGCTAACAGGACCGCGCACGCCATGAACACCGCCCAACCCTCGAAATCGTGAAGGAATCCCTCCGCTTGAGTAAGTCCGCCGTACTCGACAAAAACCCCAATCATCCCGATCCGAACGCTGTTCATTAACACCGCGATCGGTATGGTGGAACTAAATAAAACGGCCTTTTTCCAAAAGGCACCTTTAAAGATGTAAGCCGCAATGTAACCAAGCGCCATCAGCGGAAAAAGGTAGCGCAGGCCGCTACAAGCCTCCGCGACCTGAAGCTTATAGCCGCCCAGATCGATCACATTGCCTTCCAGAAAAACCGAAACGCCTAAAAGCCGCATAACCGACACCCCCAGCTGGGAGGATAGGAGCTGGAGGTCAGCAGAAATATTGTTGTACAGAAAGGGCGGCAGCGGGACCACGAAAAACAATAATAGGTAGGCCGGCGCAACGATCCTAAAGGCCGGCCAGCCGATGATTCCGATGGCTACCCCGCCAAGCGTTACCAAGAAGGCATATTGAACCAGTGTATATACTGTACTCAGCTCTCCCGCCACGTACATCAACAGACCGGCCGCAGTGACCACCACCCCGATCCAAGTCTGACGAACCGGTGTCTGCGCGACACACGTCGACTTCTGCCAGAACAGAAACGCCGCAACGACCGGGAGCATGTACGCGTAGTTGTACTCTTCACGCCCCCAACTCCTGAGCAGTTTCGCCAAATCCTCGTGCATGATCGAGGTGAGCAACCCTGCCGCCAGAGCCAGGAATGCCCAGGATAATAACCCCCAATGCAAGGCCGTTGGGAGATGGACCTCGTTCACCCCAATCGTTGCGGGCGACGCGCTTACTGTTTCCGTCATAGCCTTACTCTTCGTCTTCTGCGCACGTCCCTGCGGCTAGCGCAAGCCCGCGCAGGCACCGAATGCAACCGTCGGAACATCTCTCTCTTCAAGCGCTGCCGCGAGCCACACCGTGCTTCTCCAGCAGGCGATAGAGGGTCATTCGCGAGATATTCAGCTCCTTCGCCGTTCTCGTGATATTCGAGCCGTTGCGCGCCAACGATACCTCGAGACGACGCCTTTCCGATTCGTTGCGTGCGTGCTGCAGAGACCCAGTATCTCCGAAAGGTTCATGCGCCACTCTGCTCAACGCATTCGAGAAGCTCAGATGCTCCGGACGAATAGATCCTCGATTGCATCGCATCACCGCCTGAAATATACAGCTGCGCAGCTCCCGGATGTTTCCGGGCCATGAATGACGATACAAACAGGCAATCGTCTCCTGGGCAAGGCTCAAATCCGGGGCGCCGCCCAACGCACCGACGGCCTCTTGCAGGAAGAACTTAGCGAGCTGCTCGATATCCTCGGCTCGGCTCTTGAGGCTCGGCGTGCGCACGACCAAAACGGCGAGCCGATAGTACAAGTCCGCCCGGAACTCTCCCTCGTGAATAGCCCTTTCCAGGTCTTTATTCGTGGAGACGATCACCCGAACGTCGATCGCCTTACCTCGCGTGGCGCCGAGGGGCGTTACGATCTTGTCCTCCAGGAACCGAAGCAGGGTTGCTTGAGACTCGAATGGCAAATCGCCAATCTCGTCCAGGAGCAACGTGCCCCCCGCAGCGGCCACAATATGACCAGCATTCTTCTCGAATGCGTTGGTAAAGGCCCCCTTTGTGTGACCAAACAGCTCGGCTTGAAGTAGCGCCGGAGGAATGGCTGCACAATTGAGCGCGACATAGGGTCCGCGAGCCCGGGCCGAATGTTCGTGGATCGCTCGAGCCGCCATTTCTTTGCCCGTGCCCGTAGGACCCGTTATCAGGACGGGGACGTCTGACACGGCTGCATGCTGAATCAGCCGAAAGTGCTCCATCATAACCGAGCTGCTTCCGATAATGCCAAAGCGCGCCGGCCAATCGGCCTCTCTTGGAACATGAAACTCCCGCTCAACAACCGCCATGCCATAAGCATGCCCGGCCGCCATCAGCAAGCGCTCTGCGTTGAGCGGAAAAGTCTGGAAATCGTAAAGACGCTCCGCTATGAGGCGTTTAATGGGTGCGTCGCCTAGGTCTTCCCGTCGCAGGGCCGCGATCCACTTCACGCGTGGGAGGGCACGCACAGTTTCGCACAGGACCTTCGTCAGAGCGGTGTCGGGGGTCTCTGGAAGAACAACGAGACCGACAAGGGCCTCGTCTTGGTCAACGCTGCTGCGTGCCGCCGAGGGGGTGTTGACATGGATTAGGCGCCACGACCGATCCGCCAGTTGGTGATTGAGATCTGCCGCCAAGGGTTCGGTTGCAGCAATCACCAAGTGTCGCATGTTCAGCTCCCTCAATTAACTGCGGGGGATTCGTCCGGGCTACAAATACCCGCGATGTTTACAAGGCCAGCGCCAAGCACCTGCCGCGCTACCTGCCCGAGCTCTGCTGCCGCATGCAAACGCCTACGGCGCAGCCACAACAGGATTGTTATCATCGGAGCTGGGATAAGGCCGAGGCCACCCACAGCGAACGTAACAGAGGCTTTTGCTTCAGGTTAATACGCGTTCTTGTGTACGAATCCCCAGACAAACGTCATCAGGATGATCTGAATATCAAGCCATATGGACCAGTTGCGAATGTAGTCCAGGTCAAAATCTACGCGCCTCCCCATTTTTTCTAGGGAATCGGTCTCGCCGCGCCAGCCGTTAACTTGTGCCCAGCCTGTAATGCCCGGTTTCACCTTGTGGCGCAGCATGTAACCGCCGATCAGTTTTCGGTAGTACTCATTGTGGGTGACGGCGTGGGGCCGTGGGCCCACAATGGACATGGACCCTAGAAGTACGTTGACAAGCTGTGGCAGCTCGTCGAGGGAAGTCCGCCGAAGAAAGCCACCGAATGGGGTCACTCGCGCATCGTTCTTACGTGCTTGGATGACCGCATTCGCATCCTCGCAGACGGTCATGCTGCGAAATTTCCAAACCAAGATCGGTTTGCCGTCAAGTCCGTAACGGCGCTGCTTGAAAACGATCGGACCAGGACTGGAAAGCTTCACACCGACAGCGATAGCTGCCATTGGCAGAGCTAGTAGTACAAGAGCGATGCTGCTGACAAGAATATCTTCTAAGCGCTTCAACCATCCGTCGGTTCCAAGGAATGGGCTTTCGAAGACACTGACGGCCTTGATGCCCGCGACATCCACGATCCGTCGATGCAGCACATTCACACGCCAAGAGTCTGGAGGAAGCTCGAGAGAACCCTTTTGTGCACCTGTGTCCCGTGACCGTCGATCTTGAATGACGTAGACGGACGCCGTACTATCCGCCAGCTTCCGAACGAGTGTATCAGCTTCCTGTTCGGAACGGCCCGGCGGCAGGGCGATGAAAACGACATCGACTTCACCGCAGCGCGTCAGGTTCACCAACGAGTCCAGCAATTCATGCTGATTTGCTCGGCTTGCGGGTAACGCGGCTGCGACCCCCAATTCATCGTAGAGGCCGAGAATCTGGAATCCCATCCACGGATTCCCCTGGATTGTGCGTGCCAAATGCTGGGCCAGGTCGCCGCTCCCAGCAATTGCCAATCTTCGTAGGTTGTAGCCACGCGCCCGTAGCTGATGCACGGCGACATTGGCTCCGATGTGCCATAAACCCAGGAGGATTGCCGCGCCGAGGAACCAGACAAACATGGTGGTCGGCGGATAGTCCACCGCATCCTGCCGAGCGTAGACGGCCAAAAGGGAAATGCCAGTCACACCCAGCCACGTCTCCAAGACGGACCCGACCTCAGCCCTGATGGACTGTATGCGCCAGGAACGATACAAATTCTTGATTGTGCCGAGGGCATAGAAGAGCGACAGGCCGATCACTCCCGCGATCATGACATTCGGAGACCAGGGAGCGTCGGTCAGCTGATAAGCAAGCCACAGGCTTGAGAGAACGATTATGCCGTCCGCGATCTGATGAATCATGGACAACTTGCTCTTGTGGTATCTCGGGCGCCTGCCCCGGGATTCCCGATCAAGAATTACTGCCCTGATATCTTCAATTAACATGGCGATCATCTCCGCTAAGCGCCGCTGCAACCTCAATTTCAGGAGGTGCCCATACAGCCAGCGGCCCAAACCGTAGAAAACCTCGATCACATGGCGTTCTGGTGCTCGATATTCCTGGGTCCCCAAGGCACGAAGCGCTCTGCCGCATCCGTTCCACTGCGTGATCCACGTGACGGGTTAAGACCCCACCTGGTTTCAAGTGGCGAAATCCGCAATGAGGGCCTTCAAGAATAATGTGTTTGTACAGCATAAACCGGACTCCTGCCTTGTCGCTCTTAGTGGGTTGAACAGCACACCCTCTTGTCGGCCGCGGCCCGAACAGAGGGCGGCTTAAGAGTTCCAGCCCACACGCTCTTAGGGACCAAGCCCCCCCTGAACCCGGATGCTCCGTCACTCATGGCGTCGCCAGGACAGCGCGCGCCTCATCGAGGCCTGAGAAAGGGTGATTTGCGTCCAACGCACTGGACAACAGGGACTTACCCTCCGCGATACGCCCAAGCTTGAGATAAGCCATTCCCAGATGGTACTGGTGCTCTGGCGTAGCATCCCCAAGATTCGTCGCCTTTTCCAACAGATCCACCGCACGCTGGTAATTTCCGCTGCGATACTGTACCCAACCCGCGGTGTCGAGAAAGGCGGCTTGCTCGCTCGACTCAAAGGGCGCCATAAGCTCGCGGGCGCGGGCGAGGCTTGCCGCGTCGGCGGCTCGGCGATCGGCAAGCAACATCGCTAAGTTGTTGGCGGCGACGTCCAACTCGGGATTTCGCTTGAGCACGTCCTCGTACGCCGCGATCGCCGCCTCAAGATCCCCCGCTTCTTGGTAGAGGAGCGGAGCAGTCAGGAGCAGACGCTGGTAGGCCACATGGGACCCTGCCGCCGGCGGCTCAACCCACTTGCCCTGTTGTCGGGCCTCGGCCGTCTGGCCCATGGCGACATAGACCTCCCTTAGCAGCTCGATGGCCACCAGGTTGGCTGGGTTGACCCCCAACACCTGCTTTAGCCGGGCCTCCGCCTTTTCCGGCTGCTTGAGATCCAGGTACGTCCGAGCCAGGGCCACCAGCGGCTCCGCCGCCTCTGGCTCTACGCTGAGCGCGATCTCCAACTGCTCCACGCCCGGCCCCAGCTCGCCCCGTCCCTTAAGTACCAGGCCCTTGATGTAATGCGCCGTGGGATGCTCGGGATGGGTGCTCAGGACCTGCTCAGCGACCCGTTCAAGCGCCGTGGCGTCCTGCTCCTTGAGCTCGATCCGTGCTAAGGCGGTCTGAGTAACGGGATCCTCGGGTACCTGAGCAATCAGACGCTCCAAGGCATGGGCGGCGGCCCCGACGTTGCCCGCCTTGGCCTGCAGGTCCGCGAGCTGCAAATAGGCCGCAGACTCCTTGGGCTCCGCCTCGATGGCCTTCTCGAGTGCCTCTTGGGCCAACGGCAGCTCCCCCTTGAGCAGATGGGCCTGGGAAAGCAGGCGCAGGGCGCCCGCGGCGGTCGGGTCGTTGCGCAGGAGTGTGCGCAAGTCGATGACGGCTCGGTCGGCATCGTCGCGCTGCAGCGCAACTGCCGCCCGCGCCAGAAGCGCGTCGGCGTTTTGGCTGTCTCCCTTCAGGGCTTCCTCCGCCAAGGTCAGCGCGTCGTCCGGCTGGTTGCGCGCGACCATCAGGGCCGCGCGTTGGCCGCGTGCCTTGGGCCCGTGGGGACCTGTGCCATCGCGCTCGATTACCGCACGCAAGGCGGCATCCATCGCGTCGAGCTGCCCCGCGTCGCGATACCGGTCAATGAGTGCAAAGCGCAGATCGTAGTCGTCCGGCTCGGCCTCGATCCAGCCCTCCAGCTCGGTGATCGCGGCCCCGTGGCCCTTGGACTCAGCCAGGAAATCTAACAGCGTCAACTTCCGCTCCAGGTCCCCCGGGGCCGCCTCCACCGCGGCGCGGAGGGTCTGCTCGGCAAGGTCAAGATCACGCTGGGCCGCAAAAAACCTGGCGAGCCGGAGCCGATGATCGAAGGTATCCGGCTCCTGCTCCACCAACTCTATAAGCAAACGGCGCACCGCCGCGGGCTCCCCGAGCTGCTCGTACACGCTGGCCAGCGCGAGCTTGAGGGCGGTGTCGTTCGGATGGGACTTGACCGCTGTCTCGAGTAAGGCCTTGGCCTCGGCGGGCTGCCCCTGCTCCACGCGGATGCTGGCGAGCACGCTAAGGGCCTCACGATGGGCTGGATTCTGGGCGAGGGCCGCCTGAGCATCGGTGACACCGCCGTCGAGGTCCCCTTGGCGTTGCTTCACCGCGGCACGCAGGGCCAGGGCGCCGGGGTCGGTCCTACTAGTCGACAGTACCGCCTCCACCTCGGCCAAGGCGCTCTCCGGCTCATCGCCCGCCAGGGCCAGGACCCCCTTCCGGATCCTGGCCTCCCGGTCCACTGGGTCGAGCTCCACCGCCCGCGTATAGGCGTCGTAGGCGCCCGACCGATTCTCCTGCCGCTCCTCGATCTGGCCGAGCATAAACCAGGCGCGCGCGTTCCTGGGGTCGATCTGCAGGACGTTCTTGAATTCGAGCCGGGCCTTGACTAAGTTCCCCTGGGCGTATAGATCCAACCCCCGCTGCAGGTAGGCCTGGGCGCGCCCTTCCCGACCACAACCGGCAAGCAGGAGCACGCACAGCGCAAGGAATGCGAAGTAGGTCGCTCTTCTCGTCACTGGGTTCTCCCCTGTTGGCGATTGGGTGTGGGGCCGGGTGGTGCCGCCGCTGCGGGGCGTCCCTCCAGCTCAAAGGGTACCCACACCCGGGGCGGAGTCAGCTGAGCCTCGTCCGTGGTTATTATTGTCGCACAGGAAGATGACAGCCACGGCCCGGACCGGGCGGGGCCGGGCCCTCCTAGTCGGGCTGATCGGTACGGCCGTCGGAACTAGGCGAGGAAAGTCGAATGCTCACGCCCGCCGCACTCCGCGAACGCATCGGGCCAGCGCGCCCGCTGCAGGGCGGCGGTCCGAGAAAGACCGCGCGGTCACGGCTAC
>JBGSOR010000094.1:0-5688 GCA_041738985.1 Chromatiaceae bacterium
GAGGATCGCCGCCTCGTCGCGCAAGCCCCGGCTCGGCAGCACCTCGCGGCGGACCTCCGGCGGCATCCAGACCACGCCGAACAGTTCGCCCAGCCACACCAGTCCATCGATCCGTGCCAGGCCGATCAGCGGGCTGGCGTCGGTCAGGACGAGGCGAGCCATGACTCAAGGGTGTCCATGTCCCGCTCGGCCTCGTCCGTGTCCAGAGTCACCACGGCAATCCCCAGGCGGGAGAGGTGCGCCACGAACTCACCCAGCGCCATTTCCGCCAACCGGGCGGCGCGCGCCAGCGACAGGTTGCCGTCACGAAACAGCGCGGTGGCCAGTGCCGGTTTGACGCCCTTGGCGTCCAACACGCCGGCCAGACCGACCCCGACCATCGCGCAACTGAGTCAGCGCCGCTTGCATCCTCGCGACCGCTCGTTCGACCCCCGGTGTCATCTTGCCAAGCAGTGGGTCGGTCGACATGACGGTCACTCAGGTCTCGTTTGCTCTGCGATGCGATAACCCATCGCCCGGTAGCCGCGCTGACGCTTGTCCCACATGCGCAGCAGCGCTGGGTGATCCAAGTCAACAAAGTCAATGATGCGCACATCGGTCTTGGTCGTGTGCTCGCGATGCAGTCGGCCCGCGTATTGTTGCAGCGTCCCTTTCCACGAAATCGGCATCGCCAGGATGAGGGTATCGAGGGGTGGGTGGTCAAAGCCCTCGCCAATCAGTTTTCCCGTGGCGAGCAGCACGCGCGGCGCATCGGGCGGCAGTGCCTCAAGGTTCGACATCACCGTGGCTCGCTGCTGCTTCGACATCCGCCCGTGCAACACGAAGGGTGGCGGAATCGTACCCGATAGCACGGCCACCATGGCATCCAGGTGCTCGGTACGCTCGGTCAGGACCAGCACCTTGCGACCTTCGTTGAAAGCGCATTGGATTTCGACCCCGATCGCCGCAGTACGCTCAGGGCTTCAGCAACTCTGTGCGATGGACGAGCACCAGCGTGCTGACGCCACGCCGAGCGATCATAGCCGCCGCCGTGACGGTCTTACCAAAGGCCGTCGATGCGCACAGCACGCCGGCGTCGTGATGCAACATCGCGGTTATTGCGGCGTCCTGATCCAGTCGTAGCGTACCGGCGAAGGCCACGTCGAGTGCCTCGCCCCCGTATCGCTCATCGCGCAAATCGCAGCCGATACCGTTGTCCCGAAGCAGCGCCTGCGCGGCGTCCAAGCAGCCGCGTGGCAATGCGATGTGGTTCGGGAAGTTCTCGGCGCAACCGATCACGCGGGGCTTATCCCACACGGTGAAGCGCATCGCCTGCGCCTTGTAGAACTCGGGATTCTGGAAGGCCGCAAGACGAATCAAACGGTTGGCCAGCGGCTGTGGCAACTGGGCCTTTTCGAAGTAGATCAAGTTGCTCAGTGTGACCGTGAGCGACTTCGGCAGCGGCACATCCAGCATTTTGCTGGGCTGGACCGTTCGTTTCCATGGTTCTTTGTGGTCCTCCTCATCGATAAAGGTCACATCCAGCGGATGCACCCCGCCCGTGGCGCGAAGGATCGTGGGCTCAATGTCCTCGGGCGACATCGGCTGGATCGAGTCCAGGTACGCCCACTGGTCTGGATGGGGACGGAAGGCTTCGTCGACGAACACGCTCCAGCCGTTCTCGCGGGGCTGCTTCTGCAAGGGCAACGCGATCAGGTTGCCGAAGCCACCCTTGGGCATCGTGTCCTGGTTGGGGAACAATCGATCGTAAGAGGTCAGCTTAAGTTGTCGGGTATGGGCGCAGGTGTGACTGATAATGGCGGTACCCAGTCGTCGTGAATCCCGCGCGGAGACGCAGCCGGCGAAGAAGATCCAAGCGTGTGCTCCGTTGCCTGAACGCGAGATTTCCAGTGCGACCGGCACACCGAGCGCGTGACAAGACTGGACAAACGCCAAGGCATCTTGTCGCCACTCGGCCTCATCGAAATCGACGGCGAGGAAATGACAGGTATCGTTAGCCAGGAGCGGATAAACGCCGACCGTCTGCTTGCCTGCCAGGTGGTCGTAGATGACGGCGTCGGACAGCGGAATAAGCAAACGGTTGCCGCAATCGGAACACTTGATCCGTCGTTTATCGCAGATGCTGGCGCGCCACTCATTCGCACAGGCCGGGACGTACCCGGCCTTTCCAGTTGCCTTGCTTTCCCAACGCACTGGATAGACATCCGTTCGCCCCCGGAACAGGCGCCGATTGAGCGCTATTTTGCCGTCCGCGCTGAATCTTGATGGCCCGACCATCGGTGGAGCAGGCGGTGTCGGTTCCGGCGGTAAGCGCCATTCAATGCCGTGCGTTTCCAACAGAGCGACCAGACGGGCGTTCTCTTTCTGAAGCGTTACCAGCAGCTCGGTCATGGACTCCGCGTTCATCAACGAGGAGCGTCACTGGTTGTCGGGGCACGGAATTGCCGACAGCGGCAGAAACATCGGTGTCGGCTCCGGTCGATCGAGCAGGACACCCTCGACCGCCGACACCGACTCGAAGCCATAGCGACGATAAGACGTCTGTGCCTCGGGCTTCGCGTCGACGACGACGCCGACACAGCCGATCTCGTCGGCCATCCGGCGCGCGAGGGTCAAGGCGAATCGCAGCAGGGCTTGGCCGACGCCACGATCCCGCGCGTTCTCGGCAACTGCCAGCCGCGCCAGCCGCAGCACCGGTAATGGGTAGCGCGGTGACCGACGACGCCGGTCGGCGGGGAGTGCGTCAATCTCGATCTCGGACGGTGAGACGGTGACAAAGCCAAGGATCGCGTCATCCTCGACCGCGATATAGGTGACGCCAACATGGTGGCGAAATTGGTTTTGGCCTGCGAATCGATGGAAAAACCTGTCAAGATCCGGGTGTCCGCTACAGAACCGGTCGCGATCGTCGCCCGGCTCCAGCCGCCGAATCACCACGGTCACAAAGCGTCGCTGTGAGCGGGCTCCGGATCCTCGCCGAAGAGCTCGCGCATGGCGCGATTGGGGGCTTCTTGAGCATCCAGCCGCTCCAGCAGCCGCTCGCCCGATGCGGACGTGACCACGAGGCGCGGAGGGATAACGACCTCCTCAGGGATCTCGCCGAGCGCCTGGAGATGGTGCAGAAGCGCCTGTTCGATCACGAACCCCTTCTTCAAGCCCCGGGCACGGACGTACCGTTCGAGGCGATCACGGGTCTCGGGAGAGATGTTTGCGGAGATCTGGGTCATGTCGAGCTTGCTCGTTCTGCCGTCTACGAAACTGTAGAGAAGTCTAGCATGAGACGGATGAGCGTCTCGAAGCCAGCGGTCTGGCAGGCCAAATTCCAGGTCGCGCATCGAAGTGCAGTAATTGGTGCGGCGCGCGGTAGCTGAGTCGAAAACCGCACGGCAGGTCAGATGGGTGGCCATGGCTCCTGGGTGATCGGGCACCCGCGGAACCGGTCCGGGCGCTACGCGGCCTTCGTGGCTTGCTCATGCAGCAGGTCTAGGAGGAACTCGGGGGCCAGGTCCGCCCCGTTGTCCCACGCGACCGTGCCCATGACCGGGTGCTGGTGGGCGGTGGCGAAGCTCGCCGGGTCCTTGAGCGGCCCGAATACCTCGCCGTCCAGTTCGCCGGACAGGTCCACGGTGCCCGACTCGCCGCTGTTGAAGCTTAGGGCCAGCCGGTAGCCCGGCAATGGGGTGACTTCGGTGGTGTGCAGGATCATCGGTTACTCCAGGGGCTCGATGGGTTGCAGAGGTTGCCGCTGTTGCGCCCGCTGCCAGTTCCCCACCAGTTCGGTACGGTGGATCGCAAGCCATTCATGGACCATGGACAGGGCACGGCGGGGCAGTCCTCCGTCCAGCAAGGCGCCGTCCAGGCTGACCAGTGCCTCATGTTCGCCGTAAATGGCGTGAACGTGAGGGGGATTGTGGTCGCGCCAGCTCATGTAGACGACGATGCCGAAGAAGCGGGCGAGTTCAGGCACGGCTTACCGACCGCCCAGCAGCTTGTCCGCCATATCCAGGACCAGGGTGTTGGTGTGCTGTTCGGTCAGGTGGGCATACCGCTTCGTGGTGTTTGCCGACTTGTGTCCGAGTACCGCGCCGATCTCCAGTAGCGATGCCCCGCCTTTGGCGACGAAGCTTGCCGCGGGGTATCGCAGGTCGTGCCAGCGGAAAGACTCAATCCCGGCCCGCAGCAACGCAGTTTCCCAGGGGGTGCGCAGGCTGACCGGCCTAGAGCCTGCCACGCGGCTCGGGAACACCAGACCGTCGTCGTGCAAGGCAGTAACCTTGCCCTCGCGGCGGGCCTCCCGACGGGCTTGCAGGAGACCCAAAGCTTGGGGAGCGATGGGTAGCGAGCGGATGCCGCCCTTGGTGGTGGTCTCGTTGTCCACCCGCAGGTGTAGGGTCCCCGCTGCCAGGTCCAGGTCCTTCCAGCGCAGTCCCAGGATTTCACCCTGCCGGCCGCCGGTGGTAATCGACAGCATGACGGCCAACAGCAGGTCCCGGCTCTTGGAGTCCCGGCAGGCTGTCAGCAGGCGGTCCAACTCATCCTTGCTCAAAAACCGGGTCCCGCCGTTGTCCTCGGTGGGCTTGGAGACCCCGGTCATGGGCGAGGCGGTCAGCCAATGCCAGTCTTTTACGCAGGAGGTTAGGACACTAGCGAGGGTCGCCATGTAGCGGTTGCGGGTGGCCGGGGCCTTGCCGGCCGCAGCAAGGTGGTGATCGACAACATGACCGCGCGCAGGAGATCGGGACTCGCGGATTCCCGGCAGGCGATCAACAGCCGATCCAACTCCGCCTCGCTCAGAAAACGGGTCCCGCCGTTGCTCTCGGATGGCTTGGAGACCCCGGTCATAGGAGACGCGGGCAGCCAGTGCCAGCGCTTCACGCAAGCGGTCAGAACGCTGGCGAGCGTCGACATGAAGCGGTTCTGGGTGGCAAGGCGCCAGGGCGTCGGCGGCGAGCCCGTCGCGGGTCTTGGCGAGCGTGGCGGGGATGATCTCCAACAGCCGCAGGTGCCCGAGCTTCGCGCCTCAGAAGGCCAAATGCTGCTCGTACTTCCTGGCGGTCTCCGGCCGGAGCTCCAGCAGTACTTCGGCACGATATCGAATGATCGCGGCGGCGAGGGTGTGCTTCTGGCCTTCGTTGGTCAGGCCGCTGTCGTCCGCGTCCATGCCCGTCTCCAGCCGCCGCGCCCACTTCTGCGCATCGGAGCGGGTCTTGAAACTCTTGCAGACGGTGGGGTAGCCGTCGCGGCGGACCTTGGCCTTGTAGACGACGCCCTCTCGCCGCTGTACCTTCTCGATGGTTGCCATTTGCTGTTGCGTCAGCAGGCGGTGACGGAAGCCCCGGGGGCTGCAACCCCTGGGGTTTGGTTTTGGCGTCAGTGCGTGTCGCTGCGCATGGCGTGACTGTAGCGCGTTCTTCGATGCACTGTCCCTGTCGGATTCGCGCCCGGTCAAGCGACCGCATGCCGGTCCGGCCGGCCCGCTCGCTCGCGACCGCCCTCCCTGCACCCGCCGGAGGGCTGTGCGAGAATCCGTACCCCGCCGTCCATCTCCGCGACCCGATCCAGATGATGCCCGCTGCTGTCACTGCCGTCGATCTGCATTCCCCCCTGGCCCCGCCATTGCCCGCCCGCCCGAGCGAGCGTCTGATTTGGGGCCGGCTCCAGGGGGCCGGTGCGGCGCTCGCCGTCGCC
>JBGSOR010000113.1:0-2958 GCA_041738985.1 Chromatiaceae bacterium
AACTTCGCGCGGCTCGCCCGCGAGAGCCGCCTGCGGCCCCTGGCCCGCGCCTCGGAGCACCTGGAGCCGGCAGCGGCGGAAAAGCAGGGGGCAGTTCTGCGTCTGATCAATGCGTTCCGCTACCGCGGTCACCAGATCGCGGACACGGACCCGATCCATCTGCGCGACAAGCCCAAGATCCCCGACCTGGACCCCGCCTACCACAACCTGGGTCCGGACGACATGGACCTGGTGTTCCACACCGGCTCTCTCTATGCCCCGGACCGCATGACCCTGCGGGATATCCTGGACCTGGTGCAGCGGACCTACTGCGGACCGGTGGGCTCCGAGTACATGCACATCATCGACACGGAGGAGAAGCGCTGGATCCAGAAGCGCCTGGAAGGCTACCGGGCCACCCCCGAGCTGGAGGGCTCCGACCGCCGTTGGATCCTGTCGCTCCTCACCGCCGCGGAGGGTATCGAGAAGTACCTGCACCAGCGCTACGTGGGCCAGAAGCGCTTCTCGCTCGAAGGCGGCGAGGCCCTGATCCCCCTCCTCGACGAGCTGATCCAGCGCGCCGGGCGCAAGGGCCAGAAGGAGCTGGTCATCGGCATGGCCCATCGGGGCCGGCTCAACGTCCTCACCAACATCTTCGGCAAGCCCCCACAGGATATCTTCGACGAGTTCGAGGGGCGGGTGAATCTGGACTGGCGGCAGATGGCCGGCGACGTGAAGTACCACCTAGGCTTCGCCACCGACATCGACACCCCCGGCGGTGTGGTCCACCTGGCCCTGGGTTTCAACCCGTCCCATCTGGAGATCATCAACCCCGTGATCGAGGGCTCCGTGCGCGCCCGCCAACGCCGCCGCCGGGATCGCACCGGGGACCTGGTGCTCCCGGTGCTGATCCACGGCGACGCCGCCTTTGCGGGCCAGGGCGTGGTGATGGAGACGCTGCAGCTCTCCCAGACCCGCAGCTACTCCACCGGCGGGACGGTGCACATCGTTATTAACAACCAGATTGGCTTCACGACCAGCCACCCGCTGGATACCCGCTCCACCATGTACTGCACCGATGTGGCCAAGATGGTCCAGGCCCCGGTCTTCCATGTGAACGGGGACGACCCGGAGGCGGTCATCTTCGTCACCCGCATGGCGCTCGACTTCCGCAATCAGTTCCACAAGGACGTGATCGTCGACCTAATCTGCTACCGCCGTCTGGGCCATAACGAGGCCGACGAGCCCTCGGTCACCCAGCCCATGATGTACCGGAAGATCTCCGCCCACCCGACCGCACGGAGCGTCTACGCCGAGCGCCTGCAGGCCGCCGGGGTCGTCGCCAAGGACGACGCGGACGCGATGGTGGAGGACTACAAGCGCTCGATCGCCCTGGGCCATGTCGTCGCCCGCCCGGTGCTCTGTGGGCTGGACCATGCCTACCGGGTCGACTGGTCTAAGGGCAAGGGCACCCACTGGGATCAGGATCTGGATACCGGCGTACCGCTGGACAAGCTCAGATCGCTGGCGACCGCCATGCTGCGGGTGCCGGATGGGTTCGAGCTGCACCCAAGAGTCGATAAGGTCTGGGAAGAGCGGCGCAAGATGGCCCAGGGGGACCAGCTCCTCAACTGGGGCTTCGCCGAGTGTCTGGCCTATGCCACCCTGCTCGATGCGGGCTACCCGATCCGGCTCTCCGGCCAGGACTGCGGGCGGGGGACCTTCGTCCATCGACATGCCAAGATCCACGATCAGGCGACGGGGGAGTCCTACACCCCGCTCCAGCACCTGCACGAGCACCAGGGCGCCTTTATCGCCATCGACTCGATCCTCTCCGAGGAGGCGGTCCTGGGCTACGAGTACGGATTTGCCACCGCGGAGCCCAACGCGCTCACCCTCTGGGAGGCCCAGTTCGGCGACTTCGCCAACGGCGCCCAAGTCGTCATCGACCAGTTCATCACCTCCGCTGGGACCAAGTGGGGCCTCTCCTGCGGCCTGGTCATGCTGCTCCCCCACGGACTGGAAGGCCAGGGAGCCGAGCACTCCTCGGGCCGCGTGGAACGCTACCTCCAGCTCTGCGCGGAGCACAACATCCAGGTCTGCGTCCCCACCACCCCGGCTCAGATGTTCCACCTGCTGCGCCGACAGATGGTCCGGGATTATCGCAAGCCGCTGATCGTCATGACGCCCAAGAGCCTGCTGCGGCATCGCCTCGCCGTCTCCAGCCTGGACGAGCTGGTCTCGGGCCAGTATCGGACCATACTCCCGGAGATCGATCACATCGACCCCGCCGGGGTGGATCGGGTCGTCTTTTGCAGCGGCAAGGTCTACTACGACCTACTGGAGGCGCGCCGGGCGCGCGGGGTGACCAACGTTGCACTGCTGCGCATCGAGCAGCTCTACCCCTTCCCCAAAGAGCAGCTCGCCGCCGCGCTGGCGCAGTACCCCACCACCGAGGAGATCGTCTGGTGCCAGGAAGAGGCCCAGAATCAGGGCGCCTGGGACCAGATCAAGCACCGCTTTCACGACCTGATCCAGGACGGCAAGCGCCCCCACTACGTCGGCCGGCCCGCCTCCGCCGCACCCGCCGTGGGCCATCGCGCCGCCCATGTGGAGCAGCAGGAGATCCTGATCGACGAGGCCCTTAGCGGCCGCTTCAACCCGAGCATGAATCGAAGGATCCCCCAACAATGAGCAGCGAAGTCCGCGTCCCCGCCCTCCCGGAATCGGTCGCCGATGCCACGGTGCTCGCCTGGCATAAGGCGCCCGGCGAAGCGGTCAGGAAAGACGAGAGCCTGGTCGATCTGGAGACCGACAAGGTCGTCCTGGAAGTCCCGGCGCCGGCAGATGGCGTACTCTCCCAGGTCCTGGCCGAGGTCGGCACCGTCGTGACCGCGGCCAGCGTGCTCGCCACCATCGAGCCCGGTGGCACCGCATCCGCCGCGGCGCCACCAAAGCCGGCGGTTCAGGGGTCCGCCA
>JBGSOR010000143.1:0-4581 GCA_041738985.1 Chromatiaceae bacterium
ATCTATCCGAGCGCGCTTCGGCGCCGATGCCCTGCGGCGGGGGATGTCCGCCGCGTGCAAAGATCCGGCGGTCGATCCGTAACGCGGGCGCACTGCGCCGTCGGGGATCTTCCGCCCGGACCCTGCCTTCAACTGCCTGGAGGCCGACGCCAGCGCCCAAGGACCCATTCCGGCGCGTACCGCGCAGGATCGCGATCGGGACGCCGGTTCTTAGCTCCCCCAAGCCGTCCTGAACCCGCAAATAATGCGGGGGCGTACGGTATATTGGCTGCACCAATGCCAATCCGCCAACAGGCCAGACCCACGTGGCCGCGACCATGACTGAAACCCTGACCTTCCACCATGCTCGGACCCTCGGCGGTGCGCGATTAACCGTATCCGTCCGGAGCAGGCCGAATCGCTTGGGACCGACGTAGCCCGGCGGGACACCGTCGGAAGCTGGATCAATGTGCGTGCCTAGAAAAACAGGGGGTTGGTGTGCTCGGAACTGTTCGTGACGCCTGCAAGATCCACCCGATGGTCAATGACTACCGGATGACCGAAGCGATCGAGAACCTTTCGGACCTGATCGGCGGGGCAGGGGACGGAGCCGAGTTCTTCGCCAGGAACTACGTGACCCAGGGCATGAACACCCTGTTCCGCGAGGGCCTGCTGCGGCTCGCGGGTCGGTCCGACCAGGCCGCCTTCGAGTTGGCCCAAGCCATGGGCGGCGGTAAGACCCACCTCATGGTGGCTCTCGGTCTGCTGGCGAAACACCCGCACCTGCGCCCTGTCGTGCTGCCCGCCGACCTTGCGGAACGACTGGACTTCGGCCCCGCCCGCATCGCCGCCTTCAACGGCCGCAACGATCCCCAGCACTACATCTGGGGCGAGATCGGCGAGCAGTTGGGTCAGGCCGACCTCGTGCGCCCCTACTGGATCGACGGTCCCCGGGGGATCGACGAGAAAAAGTGGCTGGAAATTATCGGCGATGCGCCGACCCTGATCCTGCTGGACGAGCTGCCGCCTTACCTGCTCAACGCCGACACCCGCTCGGTCGGCAAGGGGTCTTTGGCCGATCTAGTGACCTACAGCATCGGCAACCTGCTGACCGCGGCGATCAAGCGACCGCGCTGCTGCGTGGTTATCGCCAACCTGTCCGGCAGCTACGAGGCCCAGACCAAGGACCTGGCGCGGATCATGTCCAATCTCCAGCAGGAGGCTCGGCGCCAGGCCCAGACCATTACCCCCGTCCAACTCGCCGGCAACGAGATCTACCAGATCCTAAAGAAGCGCCTGTTCGTCGAGCTGCCGGGCGATGCCCTCATCGAATCGGTCGGGGAGGCGTTTGCCGAGCAGGTCAAGGCCGCGAGGACGGCGGCTATGTCACCGCTCGGTCCATGGAGCAGGTGGCTGAGGAGGTCCGCGAGACTTACCCCTTCCATCCCTCGTTCAAGAACCTGGTGGCACTATTTAAGGAGAACGAGGGCTTTCGCCAGACCCGCGGCCTGATGCAGTTCACCGCGCGGCTGTTGCGCAGCGTCTGGAACCGCGAAGCCAACGACGTCTTCCTGATCGGCACCCAGCACCTGGATCTGAACGACCCGCAAGTGCGCGACGAGATCCAGCGCGTGAATCCGGCGCTGCTCCCCGCGGTGGTCAACGACATCGCCGACCACGGCAACGCCCGCGCCGAGGAGATCGACGGCGATCTGGGGAGCGACGCAGCCACCCAAGTGGCCAAGCTGATCCTCTCCGCGTCGCTTTCCCGCGCCGTGGGTGCCCACACCGGCCTGACCCAGGCTGAGATCATCAATACTTGGCCGCCCCCTACCGCAAGGCCGACGAATTCCTGGCCGGCCTGGAACGTTTGCGCGACCGTGCCTGGTACCTGCATCGGGAGGGCGAGGGCTTCTACTTCAAGGAGACCGAGAATCTGGGCCGACGCATCGAGCGCGACGCCAAGCAGATCCCGCCGCCCAAGCTGGAGCAGGCCCTGATCAACCGCCTTACCGGGCTGTTTCAGGCCCAGAGCAAATCCAAGGCGGCCTATCAAGAAGTCCAGATCATGCCGCGCCTGGATGACGTGAAACTCTCGGGCGCGCGCATCCTGCTGGTGGTGCAGCCGGACGGACGGACCCCGCCCGAGCAGATCCGCAACTGCTTCGAATTCCAACAGGAAAAGAACAACGTACTGATCCTGTCCGGACACGACAGTCACCTGGCGAACGAGGTGGAGGCACGGCTGCGCGAGCTGTACGCCGTCGAGAAGATCTTCGACAAGCTCAAGGCTGGTGACACCCTGTTCGAGGAGGCGCGCGACAAGCTCGAAGAGCTGTCCGAGCGTTTCACAAAGGCCGTCTCCGGCGCCTACAACCGGCTGTTCTTCCCTGGCGGGGATAGCGAGCTGGTTATGGCCACCATCGACAACGGCCTGAGTTTCGGCGCGGGCGAACATGCCGCCGAGGCCCAAATCGAAAAGTTCCTGGCCAGCGGACGCTGCGACAATAAGCTCGCCCTGGACATGCCGGACGAGTTGCCCGCCTATTGGGCCATGGCCGAGACCTACCTGTGGCCCGCCAAGGATCGCCGCTGCCCCTGGCGCGATCTGGTCATGCGCGCAAAGACCGACCCCACCTGGCCCTGGATGCCCGGGGCACGCGGACTGGAGGTGCTGCGCGACGAGGCCCTCAAGCAGGGCCGCTGGCGCCAGACGCCGGAGGGTCACATCGAAAAGGGACCTTTCCCGGCCGAGCGAACCTCGGTGAACGTCACCCCGCTCGGGACCAACCGCGAGACCGGCGAGACCAGCCTGTCGCTGACACCGCGCAACGCCGGCGACAGCCCCCTGGTCTACGTCGGCAAGACTGCCGCGGTGTCGGACCGGGACCACCAGGTCCAGGACCTGGAGGACTTCCGCACGCCCGAGGCGACGCTGTACTTCATCGCCGTGGACAGCGCCGGCAAGTACCAGGTCGGCGAGCCGAACCGCTGGACTGCGGACCTGACCGTCCGCCACGAGGTTCACAGCCTTGCCGACAGCCGCAAGGTCGAGCTGCGCTGCACCCCCAATGCGGAGATGCGCTACACCCTCGACGGCACCAACCCCAAGGAGGGGACCGTCTACGCCGAACCCTTCCCGGTGCCGGTCAAGGGCTGCACCATCCTGATCGCCGCGAAGGCCGGGGAGGTGGAGAAAAGTGCCAAGATCCAGATCCCGTCCGCGGGCGACGATCGGATCGTCATCGACGACAAGAAGCCGGCGCGACTGGTCGAGGCCAAGCGGATCTCCATCGACACCACCGACAAATCCTTCGCCATCATTCAGCGTTTCAGGGAGCGCCCGGACATCCGGTTGCGCGGCGTGCAGATCATCCTGGGCGAGGGCGAGACCGCGGTGCAGGTCCGCTTCAACGACCGCGAGCTGACCGCCGCCGCCATCGAGACCGCGATTCGCGGCATCCGCGCGGCCTTGGGCGACGAGCAGGCCGCAGTCCAGGTACTCATCAAGGGCGGTGTCACCTTCGGCGACGGGTTTGCCCTGAAGGAATTCGCCGAGGTGGCCGGCATCGAGCTCAAGTCCGGCGATGTGATCCAGGAGTAGTCGGGTTAGGCGCGCCATCGCGATGGTCGTGGCCGGCTACAACACGAACGCGCGCCGTAACCCGACGTGCTGCCCTGTCCGGTTACGCTGCGCTAACCCGATCTACAGCCTCCGGGTCGGCGAGAGAGAATAGCCGAGTGATTCAGAAAACCAACCCACGCGAGCACGCCGCTTACGCCCACCGCACCCTCGGCTTCGGCGTCCCCGCGACCTCCTACCCCCATCACTTCCTGGTCCAGATCCCACGCGGCAACGCGGCACCCGTGCTGATCTGCGAACACCTCGGGCTGGGGTCTGAGACCGCTCGGGAGCAGGTCATCGACCGCGTGCTGTTGGAGCGGCACCGCTGGACGGCCATCCGTGCCGAAGTGCAGCGCGCCTTCAATGCACGGCTCCAGGAGCACCACCTCGCCACCGGCACCTGGAAGGTCGGCGATACCCTGGTGGACCGCCTGCTCGGCAAGGAGTTGTGCGTTCTTGCCTGGGCCATCGAGCGCCTGGACCCGGAGAAGATTCCCATCGCCGTACGAAACTGGCTGGCGCTCCGTCCCGAGGAGCGCTGGTGGCTGTTCGGCATGACCGCCATGACCGCCGGCGCGGTTCACGATGCGGACAAGGGCTGGCGGATCGCCCTGCGCTATGCCTTGGGTGACACGGCACAGAACGAACTGCTGAGGCCTCGGAGCGTGTCAGCGAAGGGCGGGCAGGGCGGCCAGACGACGCTGCCCTTGTTCGAGGACTGAACTGATCTGAATCGGTGGCCGGGATTGACCTAAACCCGAGCGGCAACCAATATGGTTGCAACCAAGCCTATCAGCGGGGTAGACCCCATGCCATCCCTCACCCTGAAAGACATCCCCATGCCCTTGATGGAGCGGCTGCGCAGCCGCGCCGCCCAAGATCAGCGCAGCCTGAACCGCGAGGCGATCCTGTTGCTGGAGCAGGCCCTTGCCCCCGGTGCCGGCGCAGTGCCCGCGAGCATCGCCGAGGCGGAGCGC
>JBGSOR010000203.1:0-18771 GCA_041738985.1 Chromatiaceae bacterium
GGCACCCCGTCGCGGGTGACCGCGGGCCGGTCCACGTGGCCACGCAGACGCTGGCGGCGCGCCTCGATGGCACCCAGCCGCTCCCGGTAATACGCCAGCGTGGCAGGGTCCGCCTCGGCGAGCACGGTGCCGGTCTCCCCGTCCACCACCAGGGGCTCGCCCTGGCGCAGATAGCGGGTGATGTTGTGCACGCCGACCACCGCCGGGACACCCAGGCTGCGTGCCAGGATAGCGGTGTGGGACATGGGTGCACCCTGCTCGGTGACGAAGGCGACCGCACCCCGGTGACGCAGCACAATGGCGTCCGCCGGCATCAGGTCCCGGGCCACGATCACGCAGCCCTCCAGGTCGCGGGCCATGGTCTCGTACTGGGGTGTGTCGCCTTGCAGGAAGGTGAGGATCTGGTGGACCACGTGCTCGACGTCGTCCCGGCGGGTGCGCAGATAGGGGTCGTCCATCTGGTCGAAAACCGCCACCAGGGCGTCGCGCTGGACCTGGAGCGCCCACTCCGCATTGCAGAGCCGGTCGCGGATGATCTTGCGCACTTCGTCTACCAGGGCCACGTCCTCCAGCATCAGGAGGTGGGTGTCGATAAGCTCCGCGATGTTCAACGGTGTGGAGCGGGGGATCTGATCGCGCACCGCCTTAAGCGCCCGACGGGCCTCCGCCACCGCCTGGTTGAGACGGTCCAGCTCCGCGGGGACGTCCTCCCGGTCGATGGGGGACTGCGCGGCACTGCGCATTCCGTGCCCGGTGACGAAGGCCGGCCCGATGGCGACCGAGCGAGCGGACGCCACCCCGATGCCCTGGAAGGCAACGGTCATTCGGGCTCTCCGAAACGGTCGAGGATCAGTGCCTCGATCGCCGCTAGGGCAGCCTCCTCATCCTCTCCGTTGGCCTCGACGACGATCTGGCTGCCCTTGCTGGCGGCCAGCATCATGACCCCCATAATGCTCTTGCCGTTGACCCGCTGACCGCGCCGCTCCACCTCGATACGGCAGGCGAACGCGCTCGCGCAGCTCACGAGCTTGGCCGCCGCCCGGGCATGGAGCCCGAGCTTGTTGACGATCTCCAGGTCCCGTCTTGCCATATCGGTCAGTCCGCCGCGGACCGGGCGGCGCAGAGGAGCACGCCGTCGCGACCGCCCGCCAGGGCCTTATCCGCGACCGAGTCCAGGTCCAGGCCAGCATAGCTCAGGGCGCGAACCAGCATCGGCAGGTTGACCCCCGCCACAAGCCGCACCTGGCCAGGCCCGTTGAGAAGGTCCCGCGCCAGATTGGCCGGGGTCGAGCCGTAGATATCGGTGAGCACGAGCACCCCGTCTCCCGTATCCAGGCGCTCCAGCAGCCCCCAAGCTTGGTCGAGCAGGACCTCGCAGGGGGCGTCGTTCTCGACCTCCAAGGACTCGGCTTGGGTCGGGCAGGTCCCGAAGATCCCGCAGGCCACGCGCAGCAGGGCCGTCCCCAGGGACTGATGGGTGACGAGCAGGATCCCAACGCTCATGGCAGCTCCCGGTGCCGGGCCATGACCCGATGGCCGCTGGCCTCGAAATGTTTACGCAACGCCTCGACCATGTAAACGGAGCGGTGCTGGCCGCCAGTGCACCCGATCGCGATGGTGAGATAACAGCGTCCGTCGTTCTCGAAGCGAGGGATCCAACGGTCGAAAAAGGCGGCGATGTCGTCGCGCATTATCCGCACGTCCGGGTACCCCTCCAAAAACTCCACCACCGGCCCGTCGCGTCCGGTGAGGGGCTTGAGGTGAGACTGCCAGTGGGGGTTGGGCAAGCAGCGCACGTCCAATAGGAAGTCGATATCCTGGGGGATGCCATGCTTGAACCCAAACGACTTGAGCAAGATCGAGGCCTTGGGCGAGGCGCCTCCCGCCAGTTGCAGCCGCACCAGGTCCCGCAGCTCATGCAGATTCGTCTGGGTCGTGTCCAGCAGGGTATCGGCAACCCGACGGATGGGCTCCAGGAGCTTGCGCTCCAGGGAAATCGCCTCCGCTAGGGTCCGTTCGCCGCGCGTGAGCGGATGTCGGCGGCGGGTCTCGTGGAAACGCCGGATCAGGGTATCCGTTTGGGCTTCCAGGAACATGACACGGCAGTCGACCCCCTGGGACTGCGCGACGCGGATCAGCTCCGGAAGGCCCTGGAGCTCTGCAGGGCTGCTGCGGGCGTCGACCCCCACCGCCGTGCTTGTAAAGACCTCGTCTTGGGTGTGCGTCAGCCCCAGGGTCAGGTCTTTGAGCAAGAATAGGGGCAGATTGTCGATGCAATAGAATCCCAGGTCTTCCAGGGTATGGAGCGCAACGCTCTTGCCCGATCCGGAGAGGCCGCTGACGATAACGAGTCTCATGGCGGAAGGCATGCGTGTAAAGGTTAGTCGTGCGGCGCCCGGCTTCAGGGGCCCGGGCGCGGGGTGGAGTCGCTGTTTCCCCCCGGGGGATCCGGGCGGTCGTTGCCGATCGCCCGTGCTTGCCGGTCGATAAAGTCTACACCGGCGTCGTAGCCGCGAATCCTCAGGATCTGATGTCGGACGGCCGCCTCGACCAGGATTGCCAGGTTGCGCCCGGGTGCCACCGGCATGATGACACGCGGTACCGCGACGCCCAGGATGTTGCTGGCGGAGAGGCTCCCGGCAAGCCGGTCGATACGGTCGAGCTGGGTTTGGTCCAGTGGCTGCAAGTCGATGATCAGATTCAGCGGCTTGGCGCTGACCATGGCCCCCTCCCCGAACATGGCGCGGATATTCAGGATACCCAAGCCCCGCACCTCCAGGAAATCCCGCAGGGGCTCGGGGCAGGTCCCTTCCAGCAGCTCGGGGGCGATACGAGCGAACTGGGGGGCGTCGTCGGCGATCAGGCGGTGCCCGCGCGTGATCAGGTCTAGGGCCAGCTCGCTCTTGCCGACCGCAGGAGCCCCCTCCAGCAGCACCCCCATCCCTAAGACCTCGATGAAGACCCCGTGGATGATCTTGCGCTCGGCGAGCGCGTGGGTGAGGTAATAGCGCAGCTGGTTGATCAGATCCTCGTCCGCCACCGGGGACCCCAGGAGCGGCGTACCAGTGCACTCCGCGTACTCCAGGTAGACCTCGTCGGGCTCGATCCCGTCGGAGAAGATGACGGCGGCCGGCCGCTCGCCGAACAGCTTCTCGATGGTCTCGACAAAGGCCGTATGACCGAGATCCGCCAGATAGGCCAGCTCCGCATGGCCGATCACCTGCAGCCGGTTGGGGTGGATGCAGTTTAGCGACCCCACCAGGGACTGGCGGGACAACTCCGGGCTGTCGCCCCTTAGCGGGCGCGGCTCGCGTGGCTCCGTAGTGAGCCAACGTAGCCGGGAGCGCGGCCCCGTATGCCGGATCAGGGACTGGAGGCTGTCGGGCACGGGCGGGACCTCAGGCCGGAGGCGGCCCGGAGTCGAGAAGACGCAGGATCGCGGCAGGGGTCTCGGACTCGCGCAGGCGTGCGCGGACCTCGGGGTCGCTGAACAGCCCCGCGAGCTGGGCGAGGAGCTGCAAATGCTCCTCGGTGGCCGACTCCGGGACCAGGAGGGCGAATGCAAGGTCCACGGGCTCCCCGTCAACCGCATCGTAGTCCACCCCCCGGGCAGTCGACACGAAGGCGCCGAGGGCCTCGCTCACCTCCTTGACCCGGGCGTGGGGAAGCGCGATCCCGTGTCCGAGCCCGGTGCTGCCCAGTCGCTCGCGCTCCAGAAGCCGCTCGAACACCAGATCCGGATCGAGTCGTGGATGGCCTGCCGCCAGCAGGCCGGCCAGTGCCTCCAGAAGGCGCTTCTTGCTCGCGATATCCAGCGCGCAACGGACGCGCTGCTCGGTAATGAAATCAGGCCGGAACATCGGCTAACGCTCCGTGGTTAAGCACCCGTAAGAGACGGGGTCCTCGGGACGGGGCCTTGGACGGGGTTGCGAGTTATCTTGGGGCGAATTCTCTTGGGTCATCCAGCGTGCCGGACGACCAAGCCTCACCGACGGCACACTAGCTCGGATTGCCGCCAGTCTCAACGAAAAACACCTCGAACGGGCGCTTGTCCCGTTCGAGGTGCAGAGGCTTGTCCGCGGTGTCCAGGCCTCGCCCTGGCTCCGCTGGCGACGCTCGCCTAATCCTGGGCCTCGCCCCTGGCCTCTTCAACCTCTGGGGACTCGCCGCTCTTAGCGCCATTGCCGCGGTGGCTGGATTTCTTTTCCTTATGGCGCAGGACCTGGCGGTCGAGCTTATCGATCAGGGCATCGATGGCGGCGTACATGTCCTCGTGGACCGAGTCGGCAAAGACCTTGGCGCCGTTGACATGCAGGGTGGCCTCGGCCTTCTTGGCAAGCTTCTCCACGCTCAAGATGACGTGGGCATTGATGACGTGGTCGAAATGGCGAGCCAAACGCTCGAACTTGTTGTCGACATAGCCCCGCAGGGGCTCGGTGAGGTCGACATGATGACCCGTCAAGTTAATTTGCATGGTGTGCTCCTGTTGATTCAAACGGCCTGTCAAGCCAGGCGTTTGCGCTCGTTCGAGGGTGGGATACCCATGGCCTCGCGGTATTTGGCAACTGTTCGGCGCGCGACGTTGATGCCCTGATCCCCCAGCTCGTCGGCGATCTTGCTATCGCTCAAGGGCCGACGGGCGGATTCGCTGGCGATCAGCTTACGGATCAGGGCACGAATGGCCGTGGACGAGCACTCGCCTCCGGATGCGGTGTTGACGTGAGAGGAGAAAAAGTACTTGAACTCGAGGGTCCCGCGGGGGGTGTGCATGTACTTCTGGGTGGTGACCCGCGAGACCGTGGACTCGTGCAGATCCAGCGCCTCGGCCACATCGCGCAGGATCAGTGGCTTCATGGCCTCGTCGCCGTGCTCCAGGAACTCCTGCTGGAGCTCCACGATCTTGGAGGCGACCCGCAGCACGGTGTCGTTGCGGCTGGCGAGGCTCTTGATAAACCAGCGGGCCTCTTGGAGGTGACTCTTCAACGCGATGCTGTCCGCACTTTGGTCGGCGCGCCGGATCAGACGCGCGTAATCGGCGTTCACCCTTAGTCTAGGCGTAGTTTCCGGATTCAGCTCCACGTGCCAGGCCCCCTCGACGCGACGCACGAAGACGTCGGGGACAACGTACTCCGAGGGCGCCTCGGCGATCAAGCCGCCGGGCCGGGGATTGCAGTGACGGATCAGGTCCAGCGCACCCAGGATTACCTCCTCGGTCTGCCCGAGCTGGCGCATCAAGGTCGCCACATCCTTGCGCGGGAGGTATTCGAAGCCGTTGGCGCAGACCTCGATCGCCAGATCCCGAAAGGGCGTCTCGCGGGGGAGCTGGCGGAGCTGAACGATCAGGCACTCGCGCAGGTCCCGGGCGCCGACCCCGGCCGGATCCAGGGATTGGACCCGATGGATAACCGTCAGGACTTCGGCCGGAGAGACATCCGGATCGTCCACCGTGGCGAGGATGTCCTCCACGTCGCAGCGCAGGTAGCCGTCCGGGTCGATGGCATCGATCACCGCGAGCCCGATCATGCGATCCCGCTCGGACAGCCGGGCCAGGCCCAGCTGCCAGGTCAGATGGTCCTGCAGGCTCTGGGGGCGGCTTTGCTGGGCGAAGGGATCGAAATCCGAGCCGTCGTCCCCGCCGTGGCTGGCGGCGGGCAGGTAGCTGTCGTAGACGTCTTCCCACTGGGTGTCCACGGGAAGCTCGTCTGGCATCTGCGTGGATTCGGCCTGGACCTCCTGCTCCACCGTCTGCTCCTGAACCGTCGGACCGGGCTCCGGAACGATTTCCGCGACGATACGCGGATCGGTTGCATCGAGCGTCTGGAAGCGCTCCGCCTCGTCCCCCTCCTCCAGCATGTAGTTGGTGTCCAGTACCTCCTGAATCTCCTGTTGGAGCTCCAAAGTGGAGAGCTGCAGCAGCTTGATCGCCTGCTGCAGCTGGGGCGTCATGGTCAGGTGCTGACCGAGCCGGAGCTGGATGGACTGCTTCATGGAAATAAGGGGGCGTGATCGTGCGATCGGTTCTAAGCAATAAGGGTGCCTGATTCGATTCTAGCCCATCCGGGGGGACCTGAGGAATGTATCGGCAACCCAGTGTCCGCGGCGCGGCCCCCGTCACATGAAGAAATCGGCGCCCAGATAGACATCGCGCACCTGTTGGTTTGCGAGCAGGTCCGACGGGGTGCCCTCGGCGATCACGGTCCCGGAGCCGATGATGTAACCCCGGTCGCAGATATCGAGGGTCTCCCGCACGTTATGGTCGGTGATCAGCACGCCGATGTTGCGGTCGCGCAGATGCGAGACGATCGCCTTGATGTCTCCCACCGCGATCGGGTCCACCCCGGCGAAAGGCTCGTCGAGCAGCATCACCTTGGGGTCCACGGCGAGCGCGCGGGCGATTTCCAGTCGGCGCCGCTCCCCCCCGGACAGGCTCAAGGCGAGGGAGGCTCCCACATGGGCGATACCCAAATCCTCCAGCAAACGGTCGCACCGTGCGGTGCGCTGTTGACGGCTCAGATCGCGCCGGGTCTCTAGAATGGCAAGGATATTTTCCCGCGCCGAGAGCTTGCGGAACACCGAGGGCTCCTGGGCCAGATAGCTCAGGCCCGCCCGGGCGCGCGCATGCATCGGGAGTAGGGTGACGTCGCGCCCGTCGAGCGCGATCCGCCCTTGATCGGCCGGGATCAGCCCAACGATCAGATAAAAGCAGGTGGTCTTGCCCGCCCCGTTGGGTCCGAGCAGCCCAACGACCTCTCCCGCATCCACGCAAACGCTCACGTCCTGAAGCACCTGCCGGCTGCGGTAGCTCTTCTTCAGATTAAAGGCGCCGAGCGTGGTCATGGCCGCACCGCCTTTCCGGAAGACCCCGAGGCTGGCGGGGGCGCCGGATTGGGCGGCATCTTGGGCTTGTCCTCGTTCCGTTCGGGGACAATGGTGATCTTGACCCGTCCTGTGCCGCCCGCCCGCATCCTCGAGCGGGCGCGGTCGTAGACGATACGATTGCTGCTGATGCGGTCTTCACCCTGAATCAGGAGGGCATCGTCGATGAGGGTCAGCTCGTTCTTGTCCGTGTCGAAGTCCATTCGTTTGGCAAATGCATGGACCTCGCCTTGGTCTCCGTCCATCAACTGCTTGTATTTTACCGGGGCACCCAGGGCGACGACGGTCTTGACACGGCGATCCGGCCGGTGGACGACCGTCACATGGTCCGCCAGCAGCCGCATGCTGCCCTGGTCCACCTGCACATTGCCGATGTAGACGCTCGTGCTCTTGGCCTCGTCAAGCTCCACCTTGTCCGCCTCGATCAGCATGGGCTGCTTTTCGTCCTCCTTGAGGGCGAGGGCCGGGCGCGCAAATAGCGCCAGGGCAAGGACCATCCCCGCCGCCGCCCCCCAAGGACGGCTCGGGTGGGACGGGGACCGACGGGTCATGGGTTGGACTCCTGCGGTTGGCCGCCAGCGGTGGCCGGCGCGAGGTAGATGTGGACGCGCCCCGGGAAGTGGGCTCGGCCCGGCTCCGCGTACCAGAGACTGATGCCGTTGGCGGTGAGCCGATCCCGGTCGCTCTCGATGCGTACCGGGCGGTCTCCTTGCGCGTACTCCCGCTTGGGCCACACACCCAGCTCCGAGGTTTCGAGGCGTACGGAGCGAACCGACTCGGAGCCGGCTCGCAGGATCTGCACCGCCTCGATGAGCCGCACCTCCTCGCCGCCCTTGAGGAGCAGCCCGCTGCGCGACTGCGCCTCCCAGGGAGGGCCCTCGGCCTCGAAGACCGTGAGACGCGGGGCATCCAGCTCCGCCAGGTCCTCCTCGACGAACTGGCGCAGCTGGTCGGCGGCCAGTCGCCTGCTCGGGCGCCCCGCGTCGTCGGTCTCCACCGCGACGAACCGAGATACAACGTAGTCCGGCAGCCGGCCCCGCTGGAGGGGGGGACCCTCGGGCGCCGGCCGGCTCTGCAGGATCCACCAGGCACCCCCGCCCAGAGCCGCAAAGGCGCCTGCCAGGAAGGTTTGCCGCAGAGTCCACATGACCAATCAAGTCCCAGGCCGACCGCGGCGTTCACAGATACCGGGCGATGCTGGGCTCCAGGGTACCCTGTGCCTCCATAATCAGCTCGCAGACCTCCCGTGCCGCTCCCCGGCCCCCGCCCAGGCTCGTGCACCAGTGGGCGTGCCTGCGAACTGCGGGATGGGCATCGCCGACCGCGACGGCGAGGCCCACCCGACGCATGATGGGGAGGTCTACCACGTCGTCGCCCACGTAGGCGATGTCGCTGTCCGCAAGATCCAGGGAGTCCCGCAGATGCAGATAGGCAGGGATTTTGTCACGCTGACCCTGGTAGATATGCGGGATACCCAAGCTCTCCATACGCAGACGCACGACCTCGGATTGGCGTCCGGTGATGACCGCCAGACGCACTCCGGTCCCGAGGAGCATGACCATGCCGTGACCGTCGCGCGAATGGAATGCCTTGTACTCCTGGCCGTCGTCGCCCAGGTACAGACTGCCGTCGGTGAGCACCCCGTCCACGTCGAAGATCGCAAGACGGATGCGCGAGGCCCGTTCGAGAATGTCCTGCATAAGATCGCGCTCCACGTCACTATCGCTATCGCCCGTCCCGGTCTGTCCCGGGAGGTACAACCTTACACCAACGGGCCAACCGATTCCCCAGGTAGCCCTTATCCACCGTCCCGGAGGCCGCATGTTACCCGGGACCACGATGGTACCGCTGCGAACCGGCTGGGAACCCCAATACGGCCGCTACCCCGTGGTACCCGCACGACCTCCCGGAAGACTGGCGGCTCGGCTATTTCTCGAACCCCTTCTGGGCCGTCCTGGTCCCGGCGACCCAGTGGCGCGTCGCTGGACCGGGTATCGCCGAGACCTGGGCCTGGAGCGCTGGCAGATCCTGATCGAAACGATGGGTCTCGCTTGACGCCCCCCACACCGGTCCGGACAATGGCGGGTTTTGGATCGAGCGAGATCCGTCCACAGGCCCAGTCTCCACGGGACGGCGACGCATGACAGAGACCCCGAGCGACCTGCCCGCGCAAACGGAGCCGATCTCGGGCGCGCGCCGAGCCGGCCCCGGCGAAACCCCTGTCGAGCCGCAACCTCGCCCGCCGGGCGACGTCCTGGTGCGCATTCGCGGCCTGTCCTTCTCGCACGGCAGCCGTCGGATCTTGGACAATGTCGACCTCGACATCCGACGCGGCTCCGTCACCGCGGTCATGGGTCCGAGCGGGACCGGCAAGACGACCCTCCTCAAGCTCATCTGCGGCCAGCTGCGGCCGGACGCAGGCCGCATCGAGGTCGATGGGGAGCCGGTGCACGCGCTCAGCCAGTCCGCCCTGTTCCGGCTGCGCAGGCGCATGGGGATGCTGTTTCAGAGCGGGGCGCTGCTGACCGACCTGAATGTCTTCGACAACGTGGCCTACCCCTTGCGGGAGCACACGCGGCTGGGTCCCGAGATGGTGCGGAAGCTCGTGCTGCTGAAGTTGGAGGCCGTGGGACTGCGCGGTGCCCGGGACCTGATGCCGAACGAGCTCTCCGGGGGCATGGCGCGGCGGGTGGCCCTGGCACGCGCGATTGCCCTGGACCCCATGATGATCCTCTACGACGAGCCATTCACCGGGCAAGACCCGATCTCCATGGGGGTGCTGGTGGACTTGATCCGCCAGCTCAACGACGCCTCCCGACTGACAAGCATCGTGGTCTCCCACGACGTTCGGGAGACCGCGAGCATCGCCGACTACATCTATGCCATTTCGAACGGCCAGGTGGTGGCACAAGGGACGCCCGCGGACCTGGCCGCGGATCCTTCGGCCTGGGTGCGGCAGTTCATGGACGGTCTGCCGGACGGCCCGGTGCACTTCCATTATCCGGCGCCGGATCTGGCGGCCGATCTGCTCGCCCGGGAGCGCAGCCGGAGGGCGGGCTAGATGGCGCCCCAAGACCCCGAGGTCCGTCCGTCCGGAGTCTGGGGCAAGCTCGGCTTATGGCTCGATCGGCGTCTGGACCCGCTGGCCGGGCTTGGACGCCGCGGACTCGAGGCCCTGAGCCGGCTCGGGCGGGCCCACCTGCTCGGATGGCGCATCCTCGCGGGCGCCTCCGAGGTGCTGCTGCACCCGCGCCTGTTGATCGCCCAGGTCTACAACGTGGGTGTCCTCTCGGTGCTGATCGTGGCGGTGTCCGGGCTGTTCGTGGGCATGGTCCTGAGCCTCCAGGGCCACTACGTCCTGTCCCAGTTCGGGGCCGAGGAGAGCCTGGGGGTCATGGTGGCGGCCTCCCTGGTGCGGGAGCTGGGTCCGGTGGTGACCGCGCTCCTGGTGGCCGGGCGGGCGGGCTCCGCCCTGACCGCGGAGATCGGTCTCATGAAGGCCACGGAGCAGCTCTCGGCCCTGGAAATGATGGCGGTAGATCCCGTGCGGCGCATCCTGACCCCTCGCTTCTTCGGCGGGGTAGTCTCCATGCCCCTCCTCGCGGCCCTGTTCAGCGCCGTGGGCGTGCTTGGGGGCTATTTCATCGGCGTGGGCCTGCTCGGGGTGGACGACGGGGCCTTCTGGAGCCAGATGCAGGCCAAGCTGGATTTCGACGAGGACCTGGTGAACGGGGTCGTCAAGAGCCTGGTGTTCGGCGTGGCGGTGACCTGGATCAGCCTGTACCAGGGTTACGACGCGACGCCGACCTCCGAGGGGGTGAGCCGCGCCACCACGAACGCGGTGGTGCTCTCCGCACTGGTGGTGCTGGGGCTCGATTTTGTCTTGACGGCCCTGATGTTCGGGAGCTGATTGCGATGGGAAAACAACGCGGCATCGAGGTGCTGGTCGGGGCCTTTGTGGCGGCCGGGTGCGTGGCGCTCTTCTTCCTGGCCATGAAGGTCAGCAACCTGGGCGCGGACCCGGGCGGAGACGGCTACCGGGTGACCGCCCGCTTCGGCAACGTGGGCAGCCTCAAGGCACGCGCCCCGGTGAGCATGGCGGGGGTACGCGTCGGGCGAGTGGAGTCCGTGCGTTTCGACAAGGGGACCTACGAGGCCGTCGTGACGCTACGCATCGATTCGAGCGTTGACTCCATCCCGGACGACACCTTCGCGAACATCTTCACCGCCGGCCTGCTGGGAGAGCAGTACGTGGGCCTGGAGGCCGGCGGCAGCCAGGATTACCTGCGCGACGGGAGCGAGATCGAAAATACTCAGTCGGCCATGATCCTGGAGCAGATGATTGGCCAATTCCTGTTTAAAAAGGCAGAGGAAGGAGACAAATGATCGTTCGGCGTAACCTTTTGCTGTTTCTCACTTGCCTGGCCCTGGCCTGGGGCGGAGTGGCGCTCGCCGCCCAGGACGAGGCGACCGCGCTGGTCAAGCGCACCACCGATCGCATGCTCAGCACGCTGCAGGCGCGCCGCGCCGAGGTGGACCGCAACCCCGCCCTGATCTACGGCATGATCGATAGCATCCTGCTGCCCCATTTCGACTTCCAGAAGATCACCCAGGGGGCGCTCGGCCAGTACTGGCGCCAGGCGAGCCCGTCCCAGCAGCAGGCCCTGGTGAACGGGTTCCAACAGGTGCTGGTTCGCACCTATGCCCGCTCCATCCTGAGCTATTCGGGTCAGGAGATCCGCTATCTCCCGATCAAGCCGGGCTCCAAGAAGGGCACCGTCACCGTCTCCACGGAGGTCCGGGGGTCGGGCGCGTCGCCGATCCCGGTGGATTACCGGATGTACGACAACGGGGCCGGCTGGAAGGTCTTCGACGTGGTCATCAACAACGCGAGCCTGGTGGGCAACTACCGTTCGAGCTTCGCGAACGAGATCCGTCAGAGCGGCGTCGACGGGCTGATCGACAAGCTCGCAGAGATGAACCGCAAGGGTCAGGGCGAGATGGCTGCCCAGGGCAAGGGATGACCCGATCCCCGGACGGGCCGCCGCCCATGGCTCAGCTCGCGTCGGTCGGCGCAGGCCGGCTGCGGGTGGACGGGATCCTCGACTTCGGGAGCGTCGGCCCCTTGCTCGCGCAGGGCGAGGCCCTGATGCCGCGCACCGGCCAGGTCCAGATCGACTTGAGCGGGGTCGAGTCCGCCAACAGCGCAGGACTCGCCCTGCTCCTTGAGTGGTTGGACCTGGCACAAGCCCGCGGGGTGCGTCTGCGTTACCTCGGCATGCCGGAATCCTTGACCCGCATCGCCGCTTTCTCCAACCTGGGCACCCTGCTCCCCACGGAGGCGGAGCCAGACCCGGCCCTCGGCTGAGCCCGGCGGGGTCGGCGCCACCCATCCGCCCCAGCGCGGGACCACCTACAGACGTCAAGCAATCCCCTAATGGACAAGCTATCGATTATCGGCGGCACCCCGCTCAAAGGCGAGGTACGCGCCTCCGGCGCCAAGAATGCCGCCCTGCCGATCCTCGCTGCCACCCTGCTGGCCGAGGGTCCGGTCGCACTCTCCAATGTGCCGCGACTGCGCGACATCGCCACCACGGCGCGACTCCTGGAGAGTCTCGGTGCGCGCCTGTCTCTGGAGCCGGACGGGCAGGTCCGGTGCGAGCCGACGCCCCTGACCAGCTTCGTCGCGACCTACGATCTGGTAAAGACCATGCGTGCCTCTGTGCTGGTGCTTGGCCCCCTAGTGGCGCGCTACGGTCACGCGGACGTCTCCCTCCCCGGTGGCTGCGCCATTGGCGCCCGCCCGGTCAACCTGCACATCGAGGGTCTTAAGGCCATGGGGGCGGACGTGGTCGTGGAGGGCGGCTATATCCGCGCCCGGTCCGGCCGACTGCGCGGCGCCCGGCTGGTTATGGAGATGATCACGGTAACCGGCACCGAGAACCTGATGATGGCTGCCGCCCTGGCCCAGGGAGAGACCCTGATCGAGAACGCCGCCCGGGAGCCGGAGGTCGCCGACCTGGCGACCTTCCTCAATGCCCTGGGTGCGCGCATCGAGGGCGCCGGCACCGACCGCATCCAGATCCAGGGCGTCGAGTCCCTGGGCGGGGGCCAGCACGCCATCATGCCGGACCGCATCGAGACCGGGACCTTTCTGGTCGGCGCAGCCATGACCGGCGGACGGGTGCGGGTGGTCGATACCAGGCCCAACTATTTGGAGGCGGTGCTCCAGAAGCTGCGGGATGCAGGGGCGGAGATTTCTACCGGCGCGGACTGGATCGAGCTGGACATGAAGGGTCGCCGCCCGCGTGCCGTGGACATCCACACCGCCCCTCACCCTGCCTTCCCCACCGACATGCAGGCCCAGTTCTGCGCCCTAAACAGCGTCGCCGAGGGGGTAGGAACCGTCACCGAAACGGTCTTCGAGAACCGCTTCATGCACGTGCCCGAGCTCCAGCGCATGGGCGCCGACATCCGCATCGACGGCCACCACGCGGTCTGCCATGGGGTGGAGCGGCTCACCGCCGCGCCCGTCATGGCCACGGATCTACGCGCCTCCGCCGGCCTGGTGCTGGCCGGCCTGGTGGCCGAGGGGGAGACCCTGGTGGACCGGGTCTACCACTTGGACCGGGGCTACGAGCGGATCGAGAAGAAGCTCTCGGAGCTGGGGGCCGACATCCGCAGGATCTCGCGGGATGCCAGCGGGGTGGTCGCAGAAAGTCGCGAGTGGCGAGTTGCGCGTGGCTAGATCCGAGGTTGCCGAAGCGCCCGATGTCCAGACCGGGGGCTCCGCAACATGACCGGACCCGTGCTGGAGCTGGCGTCGCCCTTGACCATTGCGCTGTCGAAAGGGCGCATCTTCGACGACACATTGCCACTCCTGGCCCAGGCCGGCATCCGTCCCCTGGAAGACCCGGAAAAGAGCCGCAAGCTGATCCTGGAGACCAGCAACCCCCAGGTGAGGCTCGTGATCATCCGGGCCAGCGACGTCCCGACCTATTGCCAGTACGGTGCGGCGGATCTGGGCGTGGCCGGGAAGGACGTGCTGTTGGAGCACGGGGGCGAGGGGCTTTACGAGCCGCTGGATCTGCGTATCGCCCGCTGCCGGCTCATGGTCGCCGGGCCGCCCGACGCACCGCCTCCCCTCACCGGTCGGCTGCGCATCGCCACGAAATACGTGCATAGCGCCGAGCGGTACTTTGCCGCCAAGGGCCTGCAGGTCGAGATCATCAAGCTCTACGGTTCCATGGAGCTGGCCCCGCTGGTGGGGCTCGCCGACCTGATCGTCGACCTGGTTGAGAGTGGCAATACCCTGAAGGCCAACGGGCTGGTCCCGTTGGAGCACATCGCGGACATCAGCTCCCGGCTGGTCGTCAACAAGGCCGCCTGGAAGATGAAGCACGCGGCCGTGACCGCACTGCTCGGGGTGCTTCGCAAAGCGGTAGCCGCCGCCACGGCTTCCGCTTAAGCGAATCCTCGACGGCGAACGCGAATTCTTTCTCAATCGGCTCCGATTGCGGGCCGGGGGCCTACCCATGACCGACATCCGACGCCTCTCCACCGCGGATCCGGACTTCCGCCGGCAGCTCGACGCCCTGCTCGCCTGGGACTCGGTCTCGGACGAGCAGGTGCAGCAGACGGTCCACCGGATCATCGCGGACGTACGCGAGCGTGGGGACCTGGCGCTCCTGGACTACACCGCGCGTTTCGACCGCTGGACACCCAAGGGGGCAGCGGACCTGGAGATCCCGCGGGAGCGGCTGGCCCTGGCCTGGGAGTCGATCCCGGCGGACCGGCGCGCGGCACTGGAAACCGCGGCCGCCCGCATTCGCGCCTATGCGGAGCGCCAGCGCCTGGAGTCCTGGAGCTACAGGGAGCCGGACGGCACCCTGCTCGGCCAGCAGGTGACCCCCCTGGACCGGGCCGGGCTCTATGTCCCGGGCGGTAAGGCGGCCTACCCCTCCTCCGTGCTCATGAACGCCATCCCCGCCAAGGTCGCGGGCGTCGGCGAGCTCGTCATGGTGGTGCCCACCCCAGACGGGGAGCAGAACGACCTGGTGCTGGCCGCCGCCCACTGCGCGGGCGTGGACCGGGCCTTCGCCATCGGCGGGGCCCAGGCCGTCGCCGCCCTGGCCTACGGGACCGAGTCCGTCCCGCCGGTGGAAAAGATTGTCGGACCCGGCAACATCTATGTGGCCACCGCCAAGCGGGCGGTCTTCGGTCAGGTCGGCATCGACATGGTGGCCGGCCCCTCCGAGATCCTGGTCCTGTGCGATGGGGGTACAGACCCGGATTGGATCGCCATGGATCTCTTTTCCCAGGCCGAGCACGACGAGGACGCCCAGGCCATCCTGGTCTCCTGGGACGCCGCCTTCCTGGACCGGGTGGCCGCAAGCATCGACGCACTCCTGCCCACCATGGAGCGGGCCGGGATCATCGGCGCGGCACTCCGCGCCCGCGGCGCACTGATCCGGGCTCGGGACCTGGACGATGCCATCGCCGTCGCGAACCACGTGGCGCCAGAGCATCTGGAGCTCTCGGTCGAGGACCCCCAGTCCGTCGCCCCGCGCATCCGCCACGCAGGCGCGATCTTCATGGGCCGCTACACAGCGGAGGCCCTGGGGGATTACTGCGCCGGACCCAACCACGTGCTCCCGACCTCGCGGACCGCGCGGTTCTCCTCGCCCCTGGGGGTCTACGATTTCCAAAAGCGCTCGAGCCTCATCATGGCCTCCGCGGCCGGGGCCGCAACGCTGTCGAAGACCGCCTCCGTCCTGGCGCGAGGGGAAGGGCTGACCGCCCATGCTCGGTCTGCCGAGTATCGGGGCGATGCCTGACCGAGACCGCCAATGACGCGTCTCGTCGTCCCGGACGCGAGGCAGCGCCGCCCGATTGCGATCGACCTCTTCGCGGGCGTCGGAGGCCTCAGCCTCGGCTTCGAGCAGGCCGGATTCGATGTGGTCGCCGCGGTGGAAATCGATCCGATCCACGCCGCCGCCCACCTCTATAACTTCCCACACTGCGCGGTCATTCCCCGCTCCATCGCCGACCTGTCCGGGGACGCGGTGCGCCAGCTCGCGGGGATCGGCGACCGCCCCGTGGACATCGTGATCGGCGGCCCCCCCTGCCAGGGCTTCTCGCTGATGGGCCAGCGAATGCTGGACGATCCCCGCAACGGGCTGGTCCGTGAGTACGTGCGGATCGTCCGGGAGCTGGCACCGGCCTATTTCCTGTTCGAGAACGTCAAGGGACTGACCCAGGGGCAGCACCGAGGCTTCCTGCAGGAACTGGTCGAGACCTTCCAGTCTGCCGGCTATCGAGTCGTCCAGCCCTGGAAGGTGCTCAATGCGGCGCACTTTGGTGTCCCCCAGCATCGGGAGCGGCTGTTTCTCCTTGGCGCTCGGGAGGTATCCCCGTTACTAGAATATCCCCCGGAGCAGACCGCCATCCCAGGCCGACGCCGGTCGGGGGACGCCCTGCCCCCCGGACCGACCTGTCGCGACGCCTTGGGGGACCTGCCCGATGCGGAGACCTTCGACACCCGTCTGGATGGGGTCTGGCCCGCCGCGGACGCCTGGGGCTCCCCGTCCGACTACGCCCGGACCCTGCGCGGCCTGGACCAAGAGTCCTGGCACCTTGCCTATCGCCGCCGCTGGGACCCCGAGCTCATGACCGACAGCGCCCGAACCGACCACACCCCCATCTCCCGGAAGCGCTTCCGGGAGACCCCGCCCGGCCGCATCGAGCCCGTCTCGCGGTTCTTCCGGCTACCGGCCGACGGCGTCTCTAATACCCTAAGGGCCGGGACGGACTCCGCCCGCGGCGCCTTCACCAGTCCCAGACCCATCCATTACGCGCTGGCCCGCTGCGTGACGGTCCGGGAGATGGCCCGGCTACACGGGTTCCCCGACTGGTTCCGCTTCCATCGCACCAAATGGCACGGCGCCAGACAGATCGGCAACGCGGTTCCGCCCCCCTTAGCACGGGCACTGGCCAACCGATTCGTCGCCGCGCTCGGTCTGAGGCCCGGGGCGCCCGAGGCCGTCCTCGATCTCGGAGACCCAAGCCTGCTCGCGCTGGAAATGTCCGATGCCGCGCGGCGCTTCGGGGTCGAGGTCCCCATCGCGGCCCGGGATCGCAAGAGCGGCGCACGCAAGCGCAAGCAGGCCGAAGTCGAGGCGCACCGCGGGACCCACGTCGCCCCAAGGCCACAGACCGAGTGATGCCGGAGACCGGCGTGGCCCCTTGGCCGAGACCGCCCGACATCCGCCCCAACCGAATCCCATCGAGGCCCTATGGCAACCCTGATCGACTCCCTGGTCCGCCCCGAGATCCGCGCCCTCAATGCCTACCACGTCCCCCCGGCCACGGGTCTGGTCAAGCTCGACGCCATGGAGAATCCTTACCAGTGGCCGGAGGACCTCAAGTCCGAGTGGCTGGATGTGCTGCGGGGGGCGGAGATCAACCGCTATCCGGACCCCCAGGGCCAGGCCGTCCAGGACGCCCTGCGGGAGGCCATGGGCATAGCCCCGGGGATGGGGCTCCTGCTCGGCAACGGCTCGGACGAGCTGATCCAGATGCTGGCCCTGACGGTGGCAAAACCCGGCCGCAAGGTCCTGTCGTTGGACCCCGGCTTCGTCATGTACCGGATGATCGCGCTCTTCGCGGGCATGGAGTACGTCGGGGTACCGCTCCTGCCGGAGACCTTCGACCTGGACCTTCCGGCGGTCCTCGCGGCCATCGAGCGCGAGCAGCCGGCCTTGACCTACGTCGCCTATCCCAACAACCCCACCGGCAACCTCTTCGACCCTGCGGACGTGACGGCGATCGTCGAGGCCGCGCCGGGGCTCGTCATCGTCGACGAGGCCTATGCCCCATTCACCGACGCGAGCTTCCTGCCGCGCCTGGGGGACTGGCCCAACCTGCTCGTCATGCGCACCGTCTCCAAGATGGGTCTGGCGGGCCTGCGGCTCGGCTATCTGGTCGGGCCGGAGGAGTGGCTGCACGAGATCGACAAGATCCGCCTGCCCTACAACGTCAATTGCCTGACCCAGGCATCCGCCGCCTTCGCCCTGAAGCATCGGGCCGTCCTGGATGCCCAGACCCAGGCCATCCGCATCGAGCGCGCCCAGCTCTACGAGGCGCTCTGTGCCATCGACGGTGTGCGCCCCTACCCGAGCGAGGCCAATTTCATCCTCATGCGCCTACCGGCCGACTCTGCCGACCGGATCTTCGCAGGGCTCAAGGCTCGCGGGGTGCTGGTCAAAAACCTCAACGGCGCCCATCCCAGCCTCGCCGACTGCCTGCGGGTCACGGTCGGGACCCCGGACGAGAACCGGGCCTTTCTCGACGCGCTCGCCGCAACCCTTTAGGCCCGGAATTCGGTCGAGTTACCTTCGCAGCGTGGACTGCACCCTGGCCTTGGCGGAGGTCTATGACAAAGTGGAGTTTTTCCAGGACCGGTGATCGCTGGGGTGATCAAGGAATAACCAGCCAACAGATTCCTCTCCCCCGACAGTCCGTTAGCCACCCTCCACACAGCCTATCCACAGGTGCGGCCACAGCGACTGGGGATAGTCCTTCGGCCGGGCCGCTGGATCGGAGACTGCAATGGCCCCGGACAATCCGCCCGCACCGGCCTACTCCAGATAGATCCGCACCCGGCTCGCCCGCCCTCGGCCGTCGATCACGGAAAGGATGGCATAGCCCGGACCCGGGGGCGTCCAGGTCAAGGTGCGCGCATAGGGCTCCTGGCCGATGAGCGCCCCGTCCGCCAGCCAGGTAAAGGGGGGTGCGCCGTGACGAACCTTGAGCGCCAGCGTGCCGCCCTGGTCCAAGCCGACCTCCAGGCGCGCGCCGTCGGGCGGGAAGGCGATCTCGGGACCAGGAGTGGCG
>JBGSOR010000221.1:0-5973 GCA_041738985.1 Chromatiaceae bacterium
AGGTTGCCGAGGTCGCCGCACCCGCCGCCGCTCCCGCCGTGCCGGCCGTCGCCAAGACGGGCCTGCTCGCCCTTCAGGAGGACCCCAACCAATGGGTCATGCCGAACGGCAACTATTCGAGCACGCGCTACAGCGCACTCGATCAGATCAACGCAAGCAATGTCGGGAACCTGAGGGTCGCCTGGACCTTCTCCACCGGCGTTCTGCGCGGTCACGAGGGCGGCCCACTCGTCGTTGGCGACACGATGTACGTCCATACGCCCTTTCCGAACAAGGTCTTCGCCCTCGACCTCAATAACGAGGGCAAGATCATCTGGAGATACGAGCCGCGCCAGGACCCGAGCGTCATACCGGTGATGTGCTGCGACACGGTAAACCGCGGCCTCGCCTATGCGGATGGCAAGATCTTCCTCTCCCAGGCGGATACCACCCTGGTTGCGCTCGACGCCAAGACCGGCAAGCTGCTCTGGTCCGTGGTGAACGGCGATCCGAGCAAGGGCGCCACATCCACCGCCGCTCCGATGGTGGTCAAAGATAAGGTCTATGTGGGCATCAGCGGCGGCGAGTTCGGTGTACGCGGCTACCTCACGGCCTACAACGTCAACGACGGCAAGCTGGTGTGGCGTGGCTATTCTATGGGGTCGGATTCAGAGACCCTTATGGACCCCGAGAAGACCACCCATCTGGGCAAGCCGGTTGGGAAGGACTCCGGCATCGCGACCTGGGAGGGGGACCAATGGAAGATCGGCGGCGGTACCACCTGGGGCTGGTACTCTTACGATCCGGACCTGAACCTGATTTATTACGGCTCCGGCAATCCCAGCACCTGGAACCCGTCCCAGCGCCCCGGCGACAACCGTTGGTCCATGACTGTCTGGGCGCGGGATGCGGACACCGGCATGGCCAAGTGGGTCTATCAGATGACCCCCCACGACGAGTGGGACTATGACGGCGTGAACGAGATGATCTTGGTCGATCAGGTGATAAAGGGCCAGCCCCGCAAGGCACTGGTCCATTTCGACCGCAACGGCTTCGGCTATACCCTCGATCGCGTGACGGGCGAGCTATTGGTGGCCGAGAAGTACGATCCGGCGGTGAACTGGGCGACCCACGTGGACATGGCGACCGGTCGTCCGCAAGTGGTCGCCAAGTATTCCACCCACCAGAACGGAGAGGACGTAAACACCACCGGCGTGTGTCCCGCGGCCCTGGGCACTAAGGACCAGCAGCCATCCGCGTACTCGCCGCGCACTGGCCTCTACTATGTGCCGACCAACCACGTCTGCATGGACTACGAGCCCTTCCGCATCTCCTACACGGCGGGTCAGCCGTACGTCGGTGCGACCCTGACCATGTACCCGGCCCCGGGCGGCACCCATCTGGGCAACTTCATCGCTTGGGACGCGGACCAGGGCAAGATCGTTTGGTCGAACCCCGAGCCTTTCTCGGTGTGGAGCGGCGCCCTGGCGACCGCGGGCGACGTGGTCTTCTACGGCACCCTGGAGGGCTATCTCAAGGCCGTGGACGCCAAGACGGGCAAGGAGCTCTATAAGTTCAAGACCCCCTCCGGCATCATCGGTAACGTCAACACCTACACCCACAAGGGCAAGCAGTACATCGCCGTCCTGTCGGGTCTCGGCGGCTGGGCCGGTATCGGTATGGCGGCCGGGTTGACAGAGTCCACTGCGGGTCTGGGTGCTGTTGGCGCCTACTCGTCTCTCGCCGACTATACCCAGTTGGGTGGTCAGCTCACCGTCTTCGAGCTCGCCAACTGACGCGAACGGCCCCGCACCCTGACCTTCGGGTCGGGTGCGGGTCCCCCCTCTATACCCTACCTGCCTGCCCCGATGGCGTCGGGCGGGGTTATCCGACCCCGGCGCTTTGCCCGCTAGCCAACCCTGTCATGAGAGACACTATGGGAAACAGGAAGGTCACAGGATTCAGTGTACCGGTCGTGATCGCGATGGTTTGCGCCAGCGACCTCATTGCAGCGGCCACGGCAACCGATTACCAGTCGTTCAAGTTCTCGCCCGAGACGCCTTATTTTTTCCAGGACGGGAAGGTCGACTTCGGTACCTATAACGGATTTCGTCGCTATCACTCCGAGTGCCATGTGTGCCATGGCCCGGCGGGACTCGGCAGCTCCTATGCCCCGGCCCTGATGACGTCGATGCAGGTCTTGACCTTCGACCAGTTCGTTACCGTGGTGATTCAAGGGCGTAAGGGTCTCGACAACCGGGTCATGCCATCGTTCGCCACCAACATGAATGTGCTCCCATACGTCAACGACATTTATGCCTACCTCAAAGCCCGGGCGGATGGGGTGATCGGCGGGGCGAGGCCGCCGAACTTCCCGAAGGTCACGACCGAGTAGCCCGTTTGAGCGGAGGCGGCCGTGCCAACGACTTGGAGCACGCCGGCCGCGGCCTAGCATTCTCCGATCAGCAATGGCTCAGCCTACGCAGACCAAGTCCGCTGTAGCTTCGGGGGTGGTGCGGCTAATGAAACTGACTGGGTTTTTTGGCGTTCCCATCATCGCCAGGGCAGCGCATCCGGATGAGAATGCGACTTCCCTGAATCGGTGGTTGGTCCAGCACGGCTGCTGGCTCTTGGCGCTAATGGCCCTGGGTGCCCAGGCGGCCACTGAGCGGGAGGCGCGCAGCGCCCATTACCTGACCGTCTGCGGCGACCCCAACAACCTTCCTTTCTCCAACGATCGCATGGAAGGGTTCGAGAACAAGATCGCCGGGTTAATCGCAGCCGAGCTTGACCGACCGTTGCATTACCGCTGGTGGCCCCAGACCGTCGGCTTCGTGCGCAATACGCTCCAGACCAGACTGTGCGACCTAGTGATGGGGATCAGCTCCGCCAATGACCTGGTACAGAACACCAATCCCTATTACCGATCCGTCTATGTGCTGGTCTATCGAGCCGATTCGGGGCTGCACATCGCGGACCTGAAGGACCCGGCCCTGGCGGGGCTGCGGATCGGCGTTGTGGCTGGGACCCCGCCCGCTTCGCTCTTGACTCGCTATGACCTCCTGAGTCGGACCCGCTCCTATGAGCGTGCGGTCGACACCCGCCTCTATGCCCCCGCGAGGGACGCGGTGCAAGACGTCGCCAAGGGGGACCTGGACCTGGCGATCGTCTGGGGCCCCATTGCGGGCTATGTGGCCAAGCAGCAGCCAGTCCCGCTCACCCTGGTCCCGCTGCCTGCATCGATGGATGGGGTTCCTCTGGCCTTCAGTGTCTCCATGGGCATCCGGCCCCGCGAGACCGCCTGGAAGCACGAGCTGAACGGGCTTCTGGAGCGGCTGGCGCCGCAGATTCAGGAGATCCTGCTACGTTACGGGGTGCCGCTGCTCGATCACGGCGACCGCCCGATCCACTAGCAGGGTCAGCGGCCGGAGAGTTGTCTGGCTCGGGTGTCGAACCGAGGTAGGGGAGATGGGGCGACGCGCACGCCTTGCTCGGCTAATCGGCCTCCTCGGACTCTGCCTGGCAGGCCCCCCTTCCATCCTCGCCGAGGACCCAGCTCCCCTCTTCGACGCGGACGGCTACCGCATCGCCGAGTTTTTGGCCCCCGTGCCCGCGACCTGCCCCGGTGCCGTCACCGTCGGGACCGACGAGGCCCAGGCCCTTCTGGCCCGCGGCGACGCCGTGCCGATCGATGTCCTTCCCGCCCCCCCGAGACCCGAGGGACTCGCCCCCGGTGCGCTCTGGCTGCCTCCCCCGCGCCGCAATATCCCGGGCTCTGTCTGGTTACCCAACGTGGGCTATGGCCGGCTCTCCGAGCGGCTGGAGCGCTATTTGGAGCGTAGCGTCCAGCTTGTCACGGCCGGCGACAAGTCCCGCGAGCTCCTCGTCTATTGCCGGGCGGACTGCTGGATGTCCTGGAACGTCGCAAAACGGCTCGCGGCCATGGGCTACACTCGCGTGTACTGGTATCCGGAAGGCACCGACGGTTGGGTGGCGGCCGGTCTGCCCCTGGAGTCCAGCAGACCCTTGTCTCCCGACTAGGTGCACGGGGGTGCCAATGCGTCCGGCTCCTCGAACGGACATCGGGCAGGGACCTTTAACCGGCCGGCTCCGCGTTCGGGCCCGAAGCGGGAGGCAAGCATATGACCGCCTCGGCTGCCGACACGGCAGTGTCCATTCGCCAGCCGCCCAAGCCAGCGAGCTTCGATAGGGGGATACCGATAATGGCCAAGGTCGTTATTTTCGATTGGGATCTCGGCAAGGTCATCAACGAGCAGGCGCATTTCGCCAACTTGCTCCTGGGGAGCCTGCAGGCCCAGGTCGCCTTAGATACGGCCAATGCGAAGCTGTTTCAGGCGGTCGCTCATGACCCGTTGTTGCACCAGCAAATCGTAGACATCTGCAAGCAGCAGTTTACGCAGGCGGCGACCGCGATCAGGGGCAGGGCGCAGAACGTCGATAGCTTGTTGAGCGGTAAGCCTGCGACGGAGCAGGTCAAGGCGATCGTTTCCCAGCTTCGCCGGGATATCGAAACCGAGCTGGACGGCGCCCGCCGCCGCGCCGAGCAGCTTGCCCAGCAGAAATGGGAGTCGCTGACCGGGCAAAAGGCGCAGTACCGCGCCTACAAACGCGACATGGCTGTCAAGGTTACGCTCGGCTCCTCGGGTACCGGTCTGGCGGCCTGGGGCGTCGCGCTCGCTGTCCCGACTGGCGGAATCTCATTGATTCTATCCATCGTTGGGCTGTGGCGTGCCGCTGTCGATGGCGTCAAGATCCTGGTCGTCCTGGTGCAGGAAGCGGAAACGGTGGAAAAGGATCTCAATGCCCGGATGGATACTCTTGGCAAGCGTTATCGGGGGGATTCCAGAACGGCCGTGGCTAGCAAAGAGATGCTGGCGTCCATGCTGAACACCCTGACTCAGCTAGATTTCTCCAACATCGCCAAGGTGCAGGAGAAATGCGACCTGTGGGCGAACAAGCTGGCCGGCATTCGGGTACAGGCGCATCAGCTGGCTGTCACCCTTGATCGACTGCTGGAAGCCTCCGAGCTACTGGACCGGCAGCTGGCGGCGGTGGCCTTTCCGGATCAGGGCCGGCAGGCGAAGTTGGGAAGGGCCGTGCAGAAGTCTACGGACATGCACCGAAGCATCCGGGATATGCTGGAGAGCGAGAGAATACCCAGCCTGCACGTCCGCGCAGAACGGGGATTGGAGGCGCATGGGCATGCCAAACAGGCCCTGGACGCACTCCGGCAGAAGAGTCCCGGCTGGACCGTCGCCTTCGATAAGTGGTCCGCAATTGCCTTTAACGTTGCACTGGCGGGAGCGGGCTATACGAAGGGTTATACGAGCTTGACCGACATCCTTGAGCCGAAAAGGGCCACTGAATGGGCGCAAACCGGACTGTCGTTGGCCAGCGACCTCTCCAGCACCATTAACGACATGCGGTCCTGAGCTCGGCCGGCTTGTGCGGGTCCTCGCAGACTGGCGTGGTCGGTGCGATCGGTAGAGTGCAGCGCGCTCTCAACCGGGTGCGGCGGCGCCCGTCCCCGCCGAGCCGGACATCGAACGCGCGGGCCTGCGATCGTCTCAATCAAGATGCCCAGAGATAGTCCGCGCGAGGAATCCGAGTCGCCGCTCCACCGCGACCGGGCGAGTACACAGAAACGGGATCGCCCGCTCGCGCTCGTCGAAGGCCCGCTCTTCTATCGTAAGCTGCTTCTTCAGCTCCTGACGTGCCAGGGCGGCAGCGTCCGAGTCGTCTTTCTCCAGTTGAACCATCCGGTCCAGCTGCTGGCCCAATGCCTCGGCACGGCGGGACTGGTCGCGGGCATAGCGCTTGATGCCGTCGATCAGGGTCGCGCGGTCCTGGTTCAGGACCTCCAGCACGCCCGCGAAGGCCAGGGCGAGCATGCGGTTCCTCTCCGTCGGGCTCTGGGAGGCCGCGAAGGCGGCGATGGCGGTTTGGGCCGCCGGCTCGCTCGACGACGGCAGG
>JBGSOR010000254.1:0-2854 GCA_041738985.1 Chromatiaceae bacterium
CGAGGCCCAAAAGGCCCTGGCGGCCACCAAGTCCGACGGCGAGCGGCTCCTGGCGGAGACCCGCAGCACCCTCGAAGGCCAGCTCGCCGGGGCCAGAAAGGCGGCTGAAGAGGGCGCCGCGACCCTCAAGGCCGCCTCCGAGGCCCATGCCCAAGAGCAAAGCGCCGCCCAGGACAAGATCGCGTCACTGCTGACCGAGCTTGAAGGCGAGCGCAGCACACTGTCCGCGCTCCAGGAGAGATACGACACGACTGTCGCGGAGCTGCACACGGAGCTGAGTCTGGCCGAACAGGCCCTTGCGGGGGCCAAGGACGAGCTGAGCGCTGCCGTTCAGTCGGCCGCCGAGAAGCAGAAGTCCCTGGAAGACCGGATCGCTGCGGCCCAGGGTCGGATCGGCACCCTGGAGCAGGACCTGACCCAGACCCGGCGCCAGGCCGAGGCGACCCACGCCGCGGACCTGCAAGCACGCCAGCAGGCGGTCGCCCAGGCCCGAGGTCTCTTCGCCCGCTATTCCGAGCTGGGTGGCAAGCAAACCGAACGGGGCATGCTGCTGAGCCTGACGAACGACGAGCTGCGCTTCGCGAGCGGCTCGGCCGTGATCCCCAAGGGCGAGCACCCGGGATTGGACCGCATCGCCACCCTCATGAAGGACCAGCCGAAGCTCACTGCACGCATCGAAGGCCACACGGACAACGCCGGCCCGGAGGAGATTAACCTCAAGCTCTCCGCGGCGCGTGCGGAGGCGGTCAAGCAGGCCCTGGTGGCGCTGGGGGTCCCCGCAGAGCGCCTCACGTCCCAGGGCTTAGGGGAAACCAACCCCATCTCCGATAACGGCTCCGCCGCCGGCCGCCGCCAGAATCGGCGGGTGGAAGTCTACGTGATCGAAGAAGCCCAATAAGGACCGGCTCAGGATTCTGGGCCATAGATCAACTGACCGCGTGCCGTGATCTTGGCGATGAATGCGGGGTCGTCGGCCTGGGTAAAGAGGTCCAGGGGTCGGCCCAGGGCCTGTTCCAGGTCATGGCGCAGATCCCCATAGGTCGCCGGTCCGACACCCAGTAGGTTTCCGCTGCCCGTCCTGCACCTCGGTAATGGGCTGCGGGGTCGAGCCCTGCGGACGCTTCCAAAGGCGGGCGCGTGCCTTCCGGAATCAGTGGCCCTGGGCGGTCTTGGGGCGCCGCCAGGTGTAGACCGCGGTCACCGCATAATTCCACACCGCGCCCACCAGGATTCCCGCGAGTGCGGACAGCAGCCAGCCTGAGCCGCCGGAGACAAACAAGTAGCTCGCGATGCCCACATTGGCCAGGGCGCCCACGCTGCACGCCGCCACGAAGGACAGCCAGCCCCACAGAAGCTGACGGCCGCGCAGGCGCATGTCCCGATAGGTGATGACGTTGTTCAGGAAAAAGTTGCTGGTCATGGCGACCAGGGCGGCCGCGGATTGACCGAAGACGAAGGCGTCGTCCCCGGCCAGGCGCAGGATCGGCCACAGGACCGCCATGTGCACGAAGACCCCCAGTCCCCCGATGATCGAGAAGGCGATGAAGCGCACCGGGATCAGGGGCCCCACCAACTTCTGGATCAGCATCAGCAGGTACTCCCAGAGCACCGCATGGTCCAGCTTGCTGGCCCCCGCCTGCCGCTGGCGGAATGTGAAGGGGAGCTCCCGAAAGCGCAGGGGCCGCTCGGCCGCCGAGAAGATGTCCAGCAGGATCTTGAACCCAACCCCGCTCAGGCGCCGGGCGCAGGAGCGCAGGACATCGGTGCGGACCATGAAGAACCCGCTCATCGGGTCCTTCAGATCCGCCCGGATCAGGAGCTGGCCGATGCGGGTGGCAAGCCGGCTCATGGCACGGCGCCGCGCATCCCATTCTCCGACCTCGCCGCCGTCGACGTAGCGGCTGCCCACCACGATCTCCAGGTCCTCGGACTTGAGGGTCTGGAGCATTCGGGGGAGCAGGGACTCGTCGTGCTGGAGATCCCCGTCCATGACCGCAACGAACGGCGCGGATGTGGCCAGCATGCCCTCGATACAGGCCGACGACAGGCCCTGGCGTCCCAACCGCTGGAGCACCCGCACCCGGGCGTCCCGGCGGGCCAGGTCCCGCACCCGGTCCGCCGTCCCGTCCGGGGAGTCGTCGTCCACGAAGATCAGCTCCCAGGCGATCCCGTCCAGGACCGCCTCGACGCGCCGGACCAGCTCCGCCACGTTGCCCGCCTCCTTGTAGGTCGGGATCACGACGGCCAGCTCGGGTGCGGGCCAGGAGGCGAGGTTGGGAGGCGGGACAGTGCTTGGGGTCGGGCGGATCGCGGGGGACGGCATCTGGGGTTCCTGGGTCCGCGCGCGCCGGACCGGGTTGGTCGGATAGAATCGGTCGGCGCTAAGCGTGGCTCTGCCCCGCTGCACCCGAAGGACGCGTCTATTCTAACCGGTCCGGCCGGGCTGCCCGGCGCGCCGACCCCTGGACCGGCCGCAGACATCGGACCTTTGCCAGCCACCGGCTTTCAGATTCGGGACCGCGAGGGCACCTTGAAATCCAGACAGCTCCTTGCGCCCTGGGCACTGGCGGCGGCGGTCATCGCTGGGTTCACGCTTTGGCGGGTCCTCATCGCCTGGATCCTGCCGGTGACCCAGGACGAGGCCTACTACTTCGACTGGGCACGAAGCCTCGCGTGGGGCTATTTCGACCACCCGCCCGGGGTCGCCCTGCTCGGGCTCGGTACCCGATTGGAGCCGGGCTCGGCGCTCGCGGCCCGTCTGGGAAACCTGCTCGCGGGGGTCTTGACCCTGATCGTGCTGGCCCGGCTGTACTACCGCAGCGGGCTGCGCCGGGGCGCGGACCTGGGCCTCGCC
>JBGSOR010000258.1:0-9687 GCA_041738985.1 Chromatiaceae bacterium
CGCGCGCGCGGCCGAGCACGCCGCCGCGGCCGGCGCCTACCTGGAGTTGCGCAACCGCACGCGCATTTTCCGCGAAATCGACCTGCTCGATCCCGGCAACCCGGAGCGCCTGCGCGAGTGTCTGCATTGGTTGGATGCGACCCGCAATCGGTTGAACCAGACCTGCCCGAAGATTGGTCGACCTGACTACGAATGCGCTAAGGCGGGCATTGAACAAGGCGAATCGACCCACCGCGTCGATCAGGCGGCCGCGTGAGCGCCAACAGTTATCTTTTCGGATTGGCTAATCAAGGGATTATTCGGGACCAAGAGATGGAAGGCATTCAGCGCTCGGTTGATACGCTGGTCAATCGCCTTTGCTGGCACTTCGGAACTGAGATTGCCGATCAATTCAAGTTCGGTTCCTATACCCGCGGCACCATCCTTCCGCGCTGTATGGACGCTGGTTCCGATGTCGACTATATGATTGTGTTTGCCGACCCCCGCTTTCGTCCGCAGACATACCTGAATAGACTACGGCAGTTCGTCGAAGCGAGGTATTCGCGCTCGGAGATTGCGCAGTCACACCCGACGATCATCCTGAATCTAAATCATATCCGCTTCGAACTGGTACCGGCCATCCGCGACGCTTGGGGCGGGTTGCATATCCCTGCGCCGGCGTCCGATTACCAGGATTGGCTCGCGACCGACCCGAACGGTTTCAACGCCAATCTAACCGTTGCCAATCAGCGCCACAACTCGCTCATCAAGCCCGTGGTGCGGGTCGCCAAGTACTGGAATGTTTCGGCGGGCAAGCCGTTCGCGTCTTACGACCTGGAACAACGAATCGTCGGGCTGAGCTTTCCGGTATTGACGTTCATCAGCGAGCAGCGGCTGTCGGCCTATTTCTACGGGGTGATCGACGGACTCACGGTGCCATGGGATGCGCCGGCATGGAAGCGCAATGCCGTCGAGCGCGCCAAGACCTACGTGCGACAAGCGCAGGAAAACGCGCAGTTCAACAACCACGCCGAGGCCGAACGGTGCATGCAGCGGCTCCTTCCGCTGCCCCCGTGCGGCGGCTAACCGTGGATGTCCAATAACTCCGCCGGAGCGCGACATGACCCTTTCCCTCCGCCATGAAGATGCGGACTCCAAGATTCTCGCGATCCGGAACCTGGAGGCCATCGTTTGGAACTCTTTGAGCCCCGCGAAGGCACGGCGCGACCGACGACTGGGTTCGGGGCGCTCTGCTGACTGGCCAGCGGCAATAGTGTTAACAAAACAAATGTTTGGGAATCAAGGAGAGGGGGCCGCCGATGCTCGCTCGCGGGCATCGGCAAATGGCTGCGGCGGCTTTTCGACGAGGCTTGACGCAGTAACTCTTGACCGGCAGGGCGCGAGCAATGATCGCCCAGGAGACGCCACTACGATGGTTGGAGCCAGGGGGGGAAAGCCCTCTGGCATCAATGGCGTGGTACCAGCCGTCGGCGACGGCCAGGCCTGTCAATTGAAGTTGACAGCAAAATGCACTATATTATTTTTAACACACCCGCCACGCTTGCCTGGTTCCGACTGGGCAGCGCAACCATGGCGGGTTTTTTTTCGCCTAGCGCATGCGGACTTAGCTCAGGGAGGGGCGCATGCGGTACCTTAAGAAGGCGCTGACTTTCGCGGAGCAACTCGACCTGCTCGCCTCGCGGGGCCTGATCATCGAGGACCGCGCCGCCGCCGCCCATACCCTCGCGCGGATCAGCTACTACCGTCTCAGTGCCTACTGGCACCCCTTCAAGCGAGCCGACGACAGCTTCGTTCCAGGCACAGGCTTCGAGGCCGCTGTGCACCTGTACGAGTTGGACCGGCACCTGCGGTTGCAGGTGATGGATGCCATCGAGCGGGTCGAAATCGCCCTGCGCACTGCGCTGACCTACGGCTTTTGCCACGCCTTCGGCCCCTATGGCCACTGCGACCCGGGCAATTTCCGCACTAACTTCAATCATAAGCAGTGGCTGGACAAGGTCCACGCCGAAGCTCGGCAGTCACGTGAAGAGTTCGTGCGGCACTTCCGGGTCAAGTATGACGGCTTCCCCGACTTGCCTTTGTGGGTGGCAACCGAGACCTTGCCCTTCGGCTCCTTATCGTTGCTTTACAAGGGTATGCGTCCAGATGAGCAACGCCTGATCGCCGCCGACTACGGCGTCCACCACAACGTGCTGCGTACTTGGCTGCACGGCCTCGCCTACGTGCGCAACATCTGCGCGCATCACGCCCGTCTGTGGAACCGGGAGCTTGCCATTGCGCCCGAGTTACCGCGCCGCGACCCCCGCTGGTGCCCGCCGATCACCCCGACCAATCGGCGTGTCTTCGCCGTGCTGCTGGTGCTGCGCCAGATGATGGCGCACCACCACGAGGACGGGCATTGGCAACGGCGGGTCTCCGCGCTGATTGCATCGGCAGACCTGAGCCCCGCCAGCCGGGTCGCGATGGGGTTGCCGGAGCGCTGGGCGGAGCATCCGTTGTGGAATCGGCAATCAGGGAGGGCATGACATGTCGGCAAACGCCTATCTCGAAGATCTGGACTCCAAGCTCCCCGCCATCCAAGTGCTGGAGGCCATCGGCTGGACCTACCTCAGCCCCGAAGAGGCGCTGGCGTTGCGCGGCGGGCGGCTGGACCGGACGGTATTGACCGGGGTACTGCGGCCCTGGCTCGAAGAGCACAACCGCTTCGAGACCAGGGGGGCGGTCTACCCCTTTTCGCCCTACAGCATCGATGAAGCGCTGCGGCGGCTGCTCGATGTGACCTTCGACGGGCTCGTCCACACCAACGAGATCGTTTACAACCTGCTGACCCTCGGCACCAGCCTGGACGAGAGCGTGCTGGGCGAGCGCAAAGGCCGCTCGCTGCACTATATCGATTGGGGGCACTGGGAGCGCAACGTCTTCCATGTCACGGCCGAATTCGTGGTCGAGCGCCGCCGGTCCAAGACGACGCGACGGCTCGACCTGGTGCTGTTCGTCAACGGCATCCCGTTCGCGGTCATCGAATGCAAGCGGCGCGACCTGGACCGCCCCGGCGGCAAGCCGCAGGTGCAGGTCGCCATCGATTACCTCGATGCCTGCCAGCAGGCAGACGAGATCCCGCACCTGTTCCAGTACGCGCAGGTCCTGCTGGCGACCTCGGTCAACGACGTGCTGTTCGGCACGGTCGGCACCCAGAGGAAGTTTTGGGCGGGCTGGCGCGAGCAGCACGAAGACATGGCGGCCGTCCAGGCGGCCGTCAACCATCGCTTGGCGTCCGATACCCATCAGAAACTGTTCGCGCCGCGCGTGGACGGTGTCGCCGACATTGGCGCTGCGTGTCCTTACGTCGATGCGTCGGCGGCAGACGGGGAGCGCTTGCCGACCGAACAGGACCGCGTGCTCTGGGCCATGCTGCGGCCGTCGCGCTTGCTGGAGTACGCCTACTGCTATGTCGTGTTCGATGCAGGGACGCGCAAGGTGGCACGTTACCAGCAGTACTTTGCGGTGCAGGACACCCTGCGGCGGATCGAGGCGCTCCGCGAAGGAAGCCGCCAGGGCGGCGTCATATGGCACACCACCGGCAGCGGCAAGTCTCTGACCATGGTGATGCTCGCCAAGGCCCTAGCGGTGCACACAAGCCTGGCCAACGTGCGCATCGTGTTGGTAACAGATCGCATCGATCTGGACCGCCAGCTCTGGGGGACCTTCCAAGCGTGCGGTAAGACCGCGTTGCGGGCCAAGAGCGGGCAACATCTGGCGGAGTTGATCTCGCAGCGGGCGGTGCCGGTCATCACCACGGTGATCGACAAGTTCGAGACGGCCGCCAAGCGCTACAAGTTGAGCGACCCGGACCCGAACACTTTCATGCTGGTCGACGAGGGCCATCGAGGCAACTACGGCGAGACCGCGGCGTTGATGCGCGGGGTGTTCCCCAACGGTTGCTATATCGCATTTACCGGGACCCCGCTGACAAAGAAGGAAAAGAACACGGCCGAGCGGTTCGGCGGCTTTATTCACCGCTACACCATGCGCGAGGCGGTCGCCGACGGCGCTGTGGTTCCGCTGCTCTATGAGGGGCGCTTGGTCGAATTGGAGGTGCAGAAAGACGCACTGGACCGCTGGTTCGAGCGCGTCACCCGCGACCTAAGCGCTGCGCAGACGGCGGACCTGAAGCGGCGCATGGCCAGCGCGGGGGAAATCTCGCGGGCCGAGCAGCGGTTGAAGATGATCGCCTTCGATATCGGCGAGCACTTCGTGCGCAACTTCCAGGGCCGCGGGTTGAAGGCGCAATTGGCCGTCGACTCGCGCGAGAGTGCCATCCGCTACCGGCAGTTCTTCCTGGACTTCGGGGCGGTGGAGGTCGCGGTGATCATGTCGAAGCCGGATCTGCGCGACGAGAACGCGCTGGTCAAAACCTTCTGGCAGGACATGATGGACCGCCACGGCTCCGAGAAGCGCTACAACGAGGACACCCTGGCGGCGTTCTCGCGCGCCGACGGGGTCGAGATCCTGATCGTGGTCGATCGGCTGCTGACCGGCTTCGACGAGCCGCGCAACACGGTGCTCTACATCGACAAGCCGCTGCAGGAGCATGCGCTGTTGCAGGCCATCGCGCGCGTCAATCGGCTGTTCGAGGGCAAAGAGTTCGGGTTCTTGATCGACTACCGGGGGGTGCTCGGCAAGCTCAACGAGGCGCTGCGCACCTACGACAAGTTGGCCGCGTTCGACCCCAGGGACGTGGACATGGCGGGTGCGCTCATCGAGATCGAGTCGGAAATCGCCCAACTCCCGCAGTGCCACACGGACCTGTGGGCGGTGTTCAAGGACGTGGCGAACAAGCACGACACCGAGGCCATGGAGCGTCACCTGGCAGAGGTGGACGTGCGCGCGGACTTCTACGCGGCGCTGCGCGAGTACGTGCGCACACTGGCAGTCGCCTTGGGCAGTGAGCGCTTCTTCGAACTGACAGCGGCCACGCGCATCGCGCGTTACAAGGCAGACCTGGCGTTGTTCGTGGGGTTGCGCCGCTCGGTGCAGCAACGCTACGCCGAAACCGTGGACTACAGCGCCTACGAACAGCAGGTTCGCAAGCTCATGGACGCGCACATCCAGGCGCCGGACGTGACCGTGCTGACCCCGTCGGTCAACATCTTCGACGTTGATGCCTTCAAGACTGAGGTGGATCGGGTCAAGGGTGCGGCGGCCAAGGCGGACACCATCGCCAGCCGCATCCAGCGCACCATCACCGAGCGGATGGATGAAGACCCGGTTTTGTACAAGCGCTTCGCAACCCTGGTGCAGGACGTGATCGATGACTACCGGGCCGGGCGCATCGATGCGGCGGAGTACTTCAAGCGTATCCAGGGCTACCGGGACGCCATTGTGCGCGGGTTCGAGGAGGGCATCCCGGAACCGCTACGCGGGCGGGGCACGGCACAAGCTTTTTTCGGGGTCTTGGGCGAGGTGCTGGAGCGCTACCCCCAGCACGACGCCGCCACTCGCACGGCTCTGGCGGTGGCCATGGCGGTGGCGATCGAGGATATCGTCATCGCGCGCAGCATACGCGATTGGATGCATAACGCCGATGTACAGCAGCAGATGACCGACGCGATCGACGATCACCTATTCGAGGTGCGCGACCGCGCCGGCTTGGCCCTCGAGGCGGCCGACATGGATGCGATCATCGAACGCTGCCTGGACATTGCCCGCAAACGGGCCGAGCGGTGAACACGGACGCCGCCGAGCCCTTGCCGGGACAAGACCGGGTGCGTTGGGGGCGCACCGAGATCGTTTTCGAGGTGCGTTTCACCCAGCGCAAGACGCTCGGGATTACGGTGCACCCCGACTTGCGGGTGAGCGTGGCCGCACCCCTTGGGGCCGACGCGGAGGCCATCCGCGCCAAGGTGTACAAACGTGCATCATGGATTCGCAGCCAGTGGCGCGAACTGGAACTGTACCTACCGAAGCAGCCGCCGCGCACGTATGTCAACGGCGAGACGCACCGTTACCTTGGGCGGCAGTACCGGTTGCGTGCGGAATGGGGTGTTGAGGACAGCGTGAAGTGCCTACGCGGGTACTTCCGTGTCACGACCCGCCAGGAACCTACGCCGACGCTGGTGCAGCGGCGCCTAGATGTCTGGTATCGCAATCGCGCCGAAGAGGTCTTCCGCGAACGCCTGGCCGTTTGCCACGCCCGCGCCGAGCGCGAGGGCATCGCGCGGCCGAAACTGCGCATCAAGCGCATGTATAAGCGCTGGGGAAGTTGCAGCCCCGAGGGTACCATCACACTGAATCTGGAGTTGATGAAGGCGCCCAAGGAGAGCATCGACTACGTCATCATGCATGAGCTTTGCCACCTGCGGGAGGCGCATCACGGACCCCGCTTCTGGGCGCTGCTGGCGCGGCTGATGCCTGGATTCGAGCAGCAGCGTGAGCGATTGAACAGAATCGCCGCGCAGTAGCTTTAGCTGTAGCAACCAACTTGATTCTGGATTTGGACCCCGAGGTCTACCGGTTAGGCTACGGCACCCCGGAAGGGCTCAAGCTGCTACAGCAGGCGGTGATCGAACACGGCGGTTTCGTCGGCGCTCAGCCGGGGCTGCGCATCGGGTTGGTGATGAGCGATGACCGCATAGTGGTCTTCACGCCGACCCCCCTCTTGGTCGAGGCGGGATCGACAAGTCCGTCCAAACCCAACGCCATTTTCCTCGACGATCATCCGGCGGAGCAGTTGGCTGCGGCCACGGGTGCGGACCCCAGGGCCCTACCTTCAGACGCCGAGATCGGGCGACAAGCGGTGACGCCTGAGCAGGTGACGAAGACCCTGGAGGAGCTCGCGCGTAATCCACCCAAGCGCTTCGACTTGCAACGAGTCCAGCGTGTATTCAGCTCCCGTGTTCAGTATGCGGAGGTCACGGTAACGGGGTATCGCGTGGCAGGCCGTTCGGTGGCCCTGCCCAAGGACCTACTTGTAGCGGCCCACAAACATCCGGGCTCCGACCCACAAACATCGCGATTTTCGGCCCAGATTAACTGCAAATAACGGGGGTCACGGACCCAGATTATTTGCAAATGAGCCCACATTAACTGCAAACAGCCCACCAACATCCGCGCTGGCCCAGATTAGCTGCAAATGGCCGAAGGGGCGGGCCACCTTCACACCGGCAGCCCCGCGGCCAGCAACTGGCCATGCAGTTCCTGGGTCCGCCCCGGCGCCAACTGGCCGTGCAGAAAGGAGCGAATCTCCGCCGGGCGGACGTTGAGTAGATCGGCCAACGCCCGGGTGTTGTAACCGTAGCGGGTCAGGGTCGCCTCCAGGGCGTCGATGTCAGCCGCCAGGACGGCTTCGATGACCTCCAAGGTCACCGGCTTCTGCCCGACCTGATAGGCCGCCTCCAGCGCGAGCGTGAGGTACTGCTCGATCTGCAACGGCGTGGACAGCGCCGCGGCCAGGCGCTCGCGGGCCTCCGCGGTCAGCAGATCGGCCGCCGTGGCGGGGGCGCATTGCTCCAGCAACCAGTCCAGATAGGCCAACTCCTGCCCTTTGATCCCGTCCAGCCAGAACAGGGTGGTCCGGGCGCCGATCTCCTCCAGGGCCGGCCGACGCAGGTCGTTCCTGAGCTTGGGGTGACCCACGAGGACCACGGACAGGGTGCCGCCGTTGTTCTGGACCAGTTCGACCAGGCGCTTGAGCCCCACCAGGGTCTTGGGGTGCAGGTCGTGGGCCTCGTCGACGAACAGGGCGACCGGCTTCTTGCGCTTGGCGATGACCTCGATGAGCTTGCGCTCGCGCTTCTCCGGCTGAGTGGGGACCTTGAAGTCCTTCTCGGTCACCAGGTCGTAGAACAGGGCCAGCATCAGGGTGCCGAGGTTGATGCGGTGCTTGTCCACCGCGAGCGACTGGGAGACCAGGATCTCGCGTTCGTCCTTGAGGGCCGCGGTCAGGCGGTGCAGCGTGGTGGTCTTGCCGCAGCCGACCAAGCCGACCAGGGCCAGGAGTTGACCGCCGTGGATGGCGATCTTGATATCGTCGAAGACCCGGCGGTGCTGCGCGGTCTCGAAATAGCCGGCGCGCGGCAAGCCGCGGATCAGCCCAAAGTGCTTCATCACCTCGCTCTGCATACCGGTCAGCCTCCGCGCAGGGGTTTCAGATGGGTGCGCGCGTAGTCGATGACGTCGACCTTACGCAGTGACTCGGCCAGGGCGGCATCAAGCGCGGCCAGCGCCTCCGGCGGCAGCTTGGCCAAGGGGGTGCCCAGGTACTCGGCGATGGCGCGTTTGGCCGCCACCGCCGTGGGAAAGGCCAGATCCTGGAACGGGTCCGGATCGACGAAGGGTGTCTGCGCGACGGCGACCCCGGACGCCGGTCCTGCTGGTCCGGCCGGACCGCCCCACACGGACCCGGGCAGGGCCAGTTGTTCGGCCAAGGTTGCGATGCGCTCGGCGCGTTGCTGGGTCTTGGTCTTCTTGAACGAGCGGTAGCGATGCAGGGGGATGGGGCCGCCGACCGGCTCGTAGGGACCGAAGCGCCGCTCACCGTGCTCGACATAGAGGGCGTTGTCGAACAGGCCCCACCACAGGATCACCTCCTCGCCGGCCAGGTCCGGGTCGACCTGGTAGAGGGTCCCCTCCAGAGAGACGCGGGCATCGACCCCCACCTTGCGCCGCTCGGGCTCGCGGGCGAAGGTGCCGAAGCGCTCCCAGCTGCACATCGCGCGCACCCCCTCCGGGGGCAGGTTGGCGAGCCAGTCGTCGATCCGCGCATGGGGCTCGCGGCGGTGGGGCATCCGGTTGTAGTGGATCAGGAAGCGCAGCAGCCAGGCGTTCGCTTCGGCCTCGGTTTCGGGCGCGTGCAGGTGGTAGAGGGTCTCGTGCATCTCCTTGACGCTGCGAAAGGGCCGCTCGACCTTCCCCTTGGCCCGGGCCGTCGGGCGTCGCCCGTCGCTGTCCTTGGGCATGTGGGTGCGCACCTCGATCCCGAGGTAGTCCATGACCCGATGGAAGATCAGGCTCTTGCCGATCGGCCCGGAGTCCATGTAGAGCATCGCCGGGCGCCCCTGGAACGGCAGGTCGGGGTCGGACTTCGGGGCCATGGCGTTGAACAGGAAACGCAGCGCGGCCTCCACATCCTCGCCGTAGACCCCGTGGTACTCCTGGTAGGCGACGCCACTGCGGTCGTCGACCACGCTGTAGAGCATCAAGAGCGGATGCCCGCGGCCCTCCTCGAACCAGGCCGGGCGCGCGACCTGTTTCAGATCCGACGGGCTCAGATCGAACTGCCAGCATTCGTTGCTGTGGCGCGCCTCGAAGCGCACCGCCGGCGGGACCCGGGTCAGGGTGCGGTAGTCGAAGCCCCAGCGCTTGAGGTAGCGGTTGACCGTGGTGCGGCTCAGCACCGCGGCCGGGGCGCGCAGCAGCCCGGCGGCGGTCTCCACGCCATGCTCTTCGAGCAGGCGGATGGCCTGGACGGTGGAGAGGTGGCGCCCCTTCTTGTTGCTGGTGCGGATCTTCAGCGCCGCGATCACCTCGCAGTAGTGCTCAAGCTCCGCCTGGGGCAGGACCCGCGGCACGCCACGGTCGGCGCGGTTCAGGGCCTTGGGGCGGGCGCGTTCGCGCAGTGCCCGATAGAGGGCGTCTTCCGAGACCCCGTACAGGGCGGCCGTCTGCTGCATCAGCGCCCGACGCTCC
>JBGSOR010000279.1:0-1762 GCA_041738985.1 Chromatiaceae bacterium
GGAGCTGGAGCGGGCGCACCGGGGCGCGGAATGGCACACCGTCCTGGACCAGGACGCCCTGGTCGCCGCGGTCGAGCGGGCCCGCGCCCAAGGCGAGCGCGTGGTGATGACCAACGGCTGCTTCGATATCCTCCACGAGGGGCATGTGGCCTATCTCCAGCAAGCCCGCCGGCTTGGAGACCGACTGATCGTTGCGGTGAACGACGACGACTCCGTGCGCCGTCTGAAGGGCCAGGGCCGACCGGTGAACGGGGTGCTGAGCCGAATGGCGGTCCTGGCCGGCCTGGCCTCCGTGGACTGGGTCTGTGCCTTCTCGGAGGACACGCCGGAGGACCTGATCTGCCGGGTCCGGCCTCACCTACTGGTCAAAGGCGGCGACTATCGCCCGGAGCGGATCGCCGGTGCCGAATGCGTGCGGGCGGCGGGCGGAGAGGTGCGGGTGCTCCCCTTCTTGGCCGGACGCTCCACCAGCGGGATCATCGGGGCCATACGGGGCGAGACGTAAGCGTCCGGCCGCCCCGACGACCTTCCAAACCGACGCCTCGCTGCCTTGGTGGCCCGATCCGCTCGCACAAGGACCATGACCATTCGAGCCTACACCCTGCTGCTCCGCCTGCTCCTGCCGCTGGCCTTGCTGCGACTCTATTGGCGCAGTCTCCGCTCCCCAGCGTACCGGCAACGCATGGCCGAGCGTCTCGCGCGGGACCTGCCGGGTCCCGCGTCCGCAGAGGTCTGGGTCCATGCGGTCTCGGTGGGCGAGGTCCAGGCCGCGCAACCCCTGATCAAGCACCTGTTGGGTCGGGAGCCGCCCCTCCAGGTCCTGGTCACCACCACCACACCGACCGGGGCGGCACGCCTGAAGGAGCTCTTCGGAGACTCGGTGACCCACCGCTACACCCCTTACGACCTGCCGGAGGTCGTGGAGCGTTTCCTGGACCGGGTGCAGCCCCGGCTCGCCGTCGTCATGGAGACCGAGATCTGGCCTAATACCCTGGCCCGGTGCGCCGCACGGGGTATACCGGCAGTGCTCGCCAATGCCCGGCTCTCGGAGCGCTCGGCCCGAGGCTACGCCCGCTTCCCGCGTCTGGTCCAGGAGACGCTCCGTTGCCTAGACCTGATCGCCGCCCAGGGGGGGGCAGACGCACGCCGCTTCGTGGCGCTGGGTGCGGACCCCACCCGGGTCCAGGTCACGGGGAGCATCAAGTTCGACCAAGGTCTGCCCGCCAGCCTCCAGGACCAGTCCGAGGCCCTGCGGCGACTCTGGGGTGCCGGGCGGTCCGTGTGGGTCGCCGCCAGCACCCACGAAGGCGAGGACGAGCCGGTTCTGACCGCCCATCGGGAGATCCGGGCCCGAGTGCCGGACGCCCTGCTGGTGTTGGTGCCCAGGCACCCCGAGCGCTTCGACCGGGTCGCGGCCCTAGCGGCGAGGGCAGGCTTCGCGGTCGTACGGCGCAGCAGCGGTACCCCCTGCACGCCCGAGACGGAGGTCTTCCTGGGCGACAGCATGGGGGAGCTCTCGGTCTTCCTGGCCGCCGCGGATGCGGCATTCGTCGGCGGCAGCCTGGTACCGACGGGGGGGCACAACCCGCTGGAGGCGGCCGCCGTCGGGGTACCGGTAGCGACCGGGCCGCACTTCTTCAACTTCGCCGCCATCGTGGAGCTCCTGGTGGCCGAGGGTGCGGCGATGCAGGTCGCGGACGCCACGGGGCTGGCCGCACTCATGTCGCGATGGCTCGGCGACGCGGCACTGCGCGCGGGAATC
>JBGSOR010000336.1:0-9909 GCA_041738985.1 Chromatiaceae bacterium
GGGCGGAGGGGACTAGAGGCGGAGGCGCGCTGCGGCTTCGAATGGTCTGGCCCTGCCTTTCTTGTCCCAGCGGAGCTTGGCGTCGCCGCCGCCGGCGGCCAGCACACCCGGGCGGACGCCCTGAGCCCGACGGCTTTCTATCTCTTCGCTCATGGCCAGCCCCTCATCCTTAGCTGCAACGAAAGCTCCGCTTTCCTGGGCCGGACCATCCGGTCGATCAACCGGCTCGCCAGGTTGAACTAGCGTTCTTCAAGGTTTCGCTATGCCTCCACCCGCATCGCTCAACGGATCGCGCCGCCGGTTGTTAGCACTCTGGGCGGTGCTGGGCTCCCTGATCCCCTTGGCTGGCGTCCCGGTATTTGCGGCCGAGGCCATGGACCAGGCCCAGATCGAGAGCGAGCGCAGGGACTGCCTCGTCTGCCACCGGATGGAGACCATCGCCTACCGGGACCCGGAGACGGCCGAGATCCGCGACCTCTATATCGACCGAGACCGTTACGGCCAATCCAACCACGCCGACCTGGCCTGTACCCGCTGCCACGAGAAGGATTACCGGCGCTACCCGCACGCCCACGGCTCGGCCGACGAGGCCCTGCGCTGCATCGGCTGTCACGACGACGACCCCAAGTACGAGCCCTATCGCTTCAAGGAGGTCCAGGCCCAATTCGACCGCAGCGTCCACGTGCGCGAGAACCCGGATGGCGGTGGGACGCCGAAGAAGCGCAAGAATCTGACCTGCTTTTCCTGCCACGATCCCCATGTCTTCAAGGCGACCCAGCGCGGCGACGACATCGCCCAGATCGTTCTGCAGCACAACCGGGTCTGCATGTCCTGCCACGGAGAGCTGCAGGACCCGGCGACCGCTGGGCATATCTGGCTTCCCAACCGTGAGGCCCACTGGAAGGCCGTACGCTGCCTGGACTGCCACACCCCAGTCTCCGATCTCCCGTCCCACGAGATACTTCCGGCGGGGCAGGGGGTACGAAGCTGCGACGATTGCCATTCCAAGTCATCGACACTGCTCAACCAGCTCTATGCCTATCGATCCGAGCAGTCCGTGGCCCGGAAGGGTCTGATCTCCACGGCCGTCTTCAACCAAGCCTATGTGGTGGGGATGAGCCGCAGCCCGATCATCGATTGGCTGGCCCTGGGTCTGATCGGGCTGACCCTGGCGGGCCTGACCGCCCACGGTGTGGCGCGTTACCGGGCCTATCGGAAATACGGGTCGAACGGGAGCCAAGCATGAAGGCACTCTACCTCTATCCCGGCTGGGTGCGCGCCTGGCATTGGATCAATGCCCTGCTGTTCCTGGCCCTGATCCTGTCCGGGGCCAGCATGCACTTCTCCGGCGCTGGCTGGTTGCTGGACTTCGAGACCGCCCGGCCCGTGCATAATGTGTCGGGCATCCTGCTTACGCTCTTTTGGGTCTGGTTCCTTGTGGGCAACCTGGCGACGGACAATGGGCGTCACTACCGCATCAGATTTCGGGGCCTGCCGAACCGAATCCTGGAGCAGTCCCGCTACTATGCGGTCGGGATTTTCCGCAATGCCCCTCATCCGTTTCACCCGAGCGAGTCCGAGAAGCTTAACGAGCTTCAGAAGCTCACCTATCTGGGCGCGATGTACGGGCTGATGCCGATCCTGATCGTCAGCGGCTGGGCCTTCCTGCTCATGGCCTTTCTGCCGAAGACCCTCTTCGGGATCGGCAGCGTCTGGGTGGTGGCCATGACCCACCTGACAGTGGCCTATCTACTGGTGCTCTTTCTCCTGACGCACCTCTATGTCATCACCACAGGGGACACGGTTCTGCAGAACCTGCGGGCCATGATCACCGGCTGGCACGGGGATCGCTCATGAGGACATCCGCCCAGCTCCCGTTCTCCCGGCAAACCCTGAAGCGACTGGGCATCGGCCTGGCGGTTGTGGCCTTTCTGTGGCTCGCCTACAAGCTGCTCTACCCGGTGCTTTTCCAATACTATGTGGGCGAGACCAATCCGAAGCTCAGTTATGCAAGCAGTCGCGAGGTCGGCCCGGAGGAATTCGAGCGCATCGCCCGATCACTGACCCAAACGGCGCGCCAGGCCAAGGCCGCGGAGCTGGTCTCGGACCAGCAGGACGCCTTTGCCCGCCAGGTAAAGATGGAGATCCTGATGAATACGGCCTCCTTTCTCGAGGGGACCGATTATTCCCATATCAAGTATTTCCGCGATGCCGGTATCCTCCGCTATCGGGGGCCCGAGACCTGTCTGCGCTGCCACGCCTCGATCTCGGTAGACCACGCCGACGGCACCCGCTCCCGTGTAGACACCCTCCAGGACCTGGTGGGCTCGGTCCATTTCAAGTTCCAGAGCGATTCGGACGGCTTCTCCACCGTCGGCTACGACGGCAGGCGGGTTAATGCGCCCGGGTCGCGCAAGATACCGGTCGGTAAGATCGACCGGGCGTGCGGCATTCCGGGGAGCTTCTCTTGGACCGGTTGGGCCGCCCTCATCGAGAGCAAGCCGGAATCGAAGCACGGCGGCATCGAGATGCGGAGCGAAGGCTGCGGCCAGTGCCATATCGGGGGCAACTACCAGCCGGCCACCGAGTTGATGATGCCGATCGGGGACGTCCCGGCCAATGCCAAGGAGGGGATCGACTGCCTCATCTGCCATGCCGCCGAGTACGACATGAACGAGCGTCATGTCATCCGGGACAAGGGCGGCCTGCGCTGGAACCAAGACCGAAGCCTGCGCTCCGCACTCACGGTCGGGCGGGTGAAGAACCCCAACTGCCTGCGCTGCCACCAGCACAACATGGGCGGCGATGCCTATGTCCATAACGAGGCGGCCAAGTCGCTCGGGCACGAGAACCGGCGGCTGCTACATCGCGGGGCCAAGCGCGGCAACCCGTTCAGCCCGGAAGACGATGCCCATGCCGCCGCGCGAATTCAGTGCACCGACTGCCATGTGCCGGAGGGCCACAAGATCCCCCGGGGCCGGATGGGCGTGGACCTGGTGGCCAACGACCTGCCTGGCAAAGAGGTCTCCTGCGAGAGCTGCCACTCCCGGGCGCCCCACAACAACGCGGACCACAAGGCCCTGCTGAATGGCCATATCGCCCGGCTGGCCTGCGAGACCTGCCATATCAAGTCCCTGCAAGACAACAACGTGGTCTTGAGGGACTGGGTCCATCCGACCTGGGATCCGGAGGAGGGGATCTACGAGCCGACCGACATCTACCGCTCCGGCAAGGTCGGTAAAGGCTTCACCTATCTCTGGTTCAATGGCAACGGGACCTTCCTGGCCAACGCCCTGGGCAACAACCCGAACGGCTCGCCGGACTACAACCCGCTGATGAATCAACTGGTCCGCATCGACGACCCGGAGGTGGTCGCAGCGGTCCGGACCCAGGCCATCGAGCTGAAGAAGCGCTATCCCTCCATCGACGTGGAAGCCTATGTGAAGGCGGCCACCGATCCGCTGTCCCAGCTCTCGCCGGAGATGCTGGGGCAGCGCCGCCAGACGATCGAGAAGGATCTGCGAGCCGCGATGAACGAGGGCAAGAGCCGGATCTATCCCTTCAAGCTCTTCAATGCCCTGATGTACGAGGATATGGGCAATCAGGGACCGTTCGGGGCCATGATCCTGCCCTTCGACTATGCGAGCTACTACCGGACAGGCGACACCCGGGCCTCCGTGATCCAGGCGATCCGCGATCCCATCGTCGTGCGCATGTACCAGAAGCCCTTCAAGCTCTACATGATGGATGAATTCATGTATTACTTTGGGGTGAGCCAGGGCTGGAGCGACAAGTATCCATTGGTGGATGGCAAGCTGGTCAACGTCGAGCCCCACTGGATGCGCCAGATGGGCAGCCTGATGGTCAACCACGGAATCAAAAAGGATGCCTGGCAGTGCGGCGACTGCCACTCGCCAGACGGCATCATGGACTTCGCCGGGCTGGGCTACGAGCCCGGGCGTGTCGCCGAGCTCCAGACGGTGGATGTCTCTGGGATCGGCCAGGAGCCCTAACCCGACAGCGGCGATTCGCGCCGGGGTTCCACATTACCTCATAACGCGCGTGAGCCGCGGGGCCAAAGGTCGGTGCCGCAGGGGGCTCGCGGTCCTTCGGCCTGAACCGGACACTGATCGAGCGTATCGTCGGGCGTTCCTCGGGAATGCTCCATAGCCCGCGTCGTCGGCCGCATCTTTCCGCCCAGGCGAGCTTGGTCTAACCGCCTGCGATGCCTAATAGCAAGGATCACCCACCCGGACCGAGACCGATGCCGACCTCCTAGCGCTTTCCGACACTCAGGACGGAAGACCTTACCTAGGGCCAGGCGGGGCTCGGTCCGGAGAGCTTGAGCCAGGCCGAGAGCTCGGTCCCCGGCGGCGTTTCGAGCTTGACGGCGCCGATTAACACATGATTAAGTGCTGCATGTGCTTATGTGCCGACTGCGGATGGCGATGGCTACAGTCAATTTTACCGGCGCCGTGGATCGCGATTTGTTAAAGCGGGCGAAGGTGATCGCCGCCAAGACAGATACCTCTGTCAACGCGCTGTTCAATGCCGAGTTGCGTTACTTGGTGGAGACGTTCGAGGCGGCCGAGGCCTCCGACAACCAGAATTTCCGGATCTTGCTCGATTTTTCGCTGGGGCGTCGCGACGACCGATCGACGATGGCGACGCTGGGCATTGACAGCGAAGAAGATCTGTTTTTACTGATGGCGCGGGCCCGTCTGCCCATGCCGCGCCTACCCGAGGCGACCACTCAGGGCATGGTCGATGACCTGAACGCATTGGCGGACTGAATGGTGGGCCGGAGGTCGGACGATCCCGTCGTTCTGCCCGATGCCGGGCCGCTGATTACGCTGGCATATGCCGATGCACTTGACCTGCTGCGTCGGCCGGGATGGCAGGTGCGGATAGTCGACATGGTGCTGCATGAGGTCACGCGCAACGAGACGCCGACCAGCGTGGCCATTGCGGCCTGGGTGGCCGAGCATTCGATCGAGACCTTGCCCACCCGCACCTTTGCCCATTACCGCAGCGCGCAATCGGCACGCGAGGCAGGGTTACGCAAGTCGAATCTTGGCGAGATCGCCGTGCAGGAAGCCATGAACGATCTGGCCCTCGCCTCCCCCGGCGTAGCTGGCGTGTTTCTGTTCGAAGATCACAAGATCGCGCGAGCCGCTTTCCTGCTGCCGGACAACTGCCGCAAGGTCAGCACTCGGGCCTGGCTGCGGTTTCTGGAGGGCAAAGGCTTGATCGACTCCGCTGCAGCAATTGAGCGGCAAGCGATCGCCAATGGTCGCCGCTTTTCGCGCCTGCGCTTTCCGTCCTGACTCGAGCCATACGGGAAGGATCGGCGAACCCGGACCGAGACCGATGCCGGCACCACTTCATGCCATCGAGGAGATGCTCCCGCAACTTTCAAAGGGCGAGAAGGCTCAACTGCTGCAGTGGATCGTGGGGGACTTGGGAGACAGCGCACCCGGAATCGATCAAACCCCCGGTATCTGCGGGGGCGAGACGCCAACGAAGGCATGACTAGGCAGCTTAAGCCAGCGCTGCACCTCCTTCGTGCTACGTTCGGGGTCTCCGGATGCAGACGAGCGAGATAAGAGCATGTCGAGTCCAACACCCGAGCAAACCAACCTGGCGCCAGACCCCTGGCACGGCGCCGACTATGCGCACCACTCCAGCCTGCAGGCCGCGATGGCCGACGAGGTGCTGTCGCAGCTGGTTCTGCAGGGCGACGAGCAGGTGCTGGACCTCGGCTGTGGCGACGGCAAGATCAGTGCGCGCATCGCCGAGAAGGTCCCCCGAGGCGCCGTGCTCGGCGTGGACGCGTCGGCCGACATGGTGGCCTATGCGCACAGGCAGTTCGGCACCGGACAATGGCCGAACCTGCGCTTCGAGGTGGCCGATGCGCGAAACCTTGGCTTCGACGCGCGCTTCGACCTGCTGGTGTCCTTCAACGCCCTGCACTGGGTGCCGCAGCAGGCCGATGCATTGTGCGGCATCCGTCGGGCACTGAGGCCGCTCGGACTGGCGCACCTGCGCCTGGTCACGCGCGCGGCGCTCACCAGCCTGGAAGAGGTCGCGGAAGCGGTCCGCCGGGAGCCGCACTGGGCCGACGCCTTCGCGGGGTTCAGCGACCCCTATCTGCGCCTGAGCGCGGAGGAGTACGTGGCGCTGGCGGAAAGCCAGGGGCTGAAGCAGGTGTCCATCCGGAGCGAGTCCAAGCGCTGGGACTTCCAGACCGAAGACGCCTTCTTCTGCTTCTGTAACGCCGGCTTCGGTGCCTGGACGCATGTATTGCCCGAAGCGCGGCGCCGTGCATTCGTCGAGGAGTCGATGCGGCGCTATCTCGCGGAGATGAATGCCGCGATCGGCGAGCGCTTCACCTTCCACTTTATGCAGACCGATGTGGTGCTGGCGCCCGCCGAGGACGCCGGATTGAGTGACTGACTTCCGGACGTACCGGCGGGGCTCGCCGGGGTCGAGTTGAAAACCCATATGCTGCTGCGACTCGAGCAGACGGAAAAAGCAGGACCAATGGCGGATCTGCCTCCGCTAGGCAGACGACGATGCCCATGATGTCGAGATGGTCGACTATGTTCCGTATACGCCAGCATGCTTTCGATGCTCAGGTGGTAATCCAGATCAGGCCATTCGATGGCCGTACCGCGGCAGGTAAGCGTATAGGTGACTACTTGCCGAAGCGTAGCCGCCTGCAGACCAGGATACCATTGCCTAGACCGGAGTCGACCCGGAGCCGAAACCCACCCTGCCTGAGTGTGTGGCAGCTCAGCGACGGAAACCGGTCATCAAGGACGGAATGACTTTCGAGACGGAAACAGCGCTCGATATTTCGTGGTCTGACCCCGGTTTCTCTTACGCAATTGTTGGGCGAACTATTGGCGACTACTCTACGCTGCCTGCAAATCCCGGTGCCCGACAGCATATCGGTACAGCGTTGCCGGGGAGATGTCGACGGCTCCGGCGCAAAACTCCAGGCAACCCCAGTCAGGGTCGATCCTTGCTGAAGCAAGGTGTTCTTCTGAGACATATGCACCGATGAGGGGTTGCAGGTCGACCCGGGCGCTTTCGCCGTTGGCGAACCTCAGCGAGAAAATAAAGCCTTCATTGTTAAAGCTGTGAAGCTTCATCAGTTACTCCAAAGGATCAACCTGGTGGAAATTCTGCGTATCCCACATTTCCATGAGCTCCTGTTGGTGGATTTCGGCCCATTCCCGAACGAGTTGCCGGCACCTTTTCGGCAATCTACCTTCGACGATGTTGAGATTCTCGAGTTCCATTACTGCCATGTACTCGCCGTATTTGATGTGGATGTGCCGCGGTGGATGCTCGCGGTCGATAAGGAACATCCGAATGATGATCCCGTAAAAGCGGCAGATTTCAGGCATATTGTTGCTTCGGTGCGGTGCTTTCTACGCCCAACGTTGCCGGTAACCTGCCCGCGGAAGGAGGCGACGCCGACTGTAGCGGGTCAGGTTGGTGGGCGGGTTAGCCGTCATCGAGCTCAATAGACATTCTGTAGACTTTCAGGAAAATTCGATCCGAGGTTGCACATGCGTGTTTTAGGCTGGGGTCAATTGCTCCTGCCACAATGACACCTGAAATCTTTTTCTCCGGAAATAAGTTCATTAGCAACCCGATGTACATCGAGATTTGACCAAAGACTTTAAAGTCCGCAATCCCAGATTTGAGTTCGACTGCAACCAACTCGGTTCCGGTCAAATTCTCCAGAAGTACATCAATCTTCTTCCCGTCGATTGAGTATTCGACTCCCATGGAGTTCTCGCCGAAGCTTATAACCAGGAAACAATTCTGAAATTTGAGCACATAGCGTAGTTTGTAGATCCTTCTCGTACGCAAAGTTATTGGAGGGTTGACCCGTCGGATCCGGTGCGGTCTGCGGAGCTTTGGTTGGCTCGGCGCCAGGTTCTCCGCGCTGGACGAAGAACTCGGAATATCTTGCAATTGCAGCCCTGAATCTACTGTGCTGCTCGTATCCGAACTTAGAGAACTTGCCTGCCTGGCTATAATCGTGGGATATTTCGCTAATCCGTAGCTGATCAGTTATAGCATAGATGTTCGTTTTGACTCCGGTTTCTTTGGAGTAGTGTTCGGAAATCAAGTTAATAGCTTTAGGATAACTGTTCGCAGCTCCCGCATTGCCGCGCTTGATAAGCCAGTCTTTGAATTCTTGTTCCATACGCCTCGAAGGTCGTTGAATGACGGCTAACGCCAGCCGTAACCGGCGCATTTGTAGCGAGCGCAGCGAACGAAAAATGCGTCCGAGTTTACGGCCTTGTTAGATTCAAAGGTACGCGTCATCATCGTTAATTAATTTTTCTGATGTGTATTCGTACGATACCGATTTAACATTAACAACTTCAGCATTCAACTCATCTTGAGTTGCCTTGTTATGATCGAACAGGACAATGTTTTTTCCACTACCTACAGTACTGTTGAATGCGATCCCCTCAAAGCCGAGTTGCCGAATGCAATCGGCAATCAATTGGGTGAACGAATAGCGAGTTCGCTCCGAGGGCGGGATAGTTTCGTTGATCAAAACCCCCAATGTGTTGAGCGGCATAAACTTATCTAACTTTTCGTCGCTATGAAAAAAGTTCAGTAGCTGTGTACTAGAAAGGTCAAAAACATTTGCGTCACAATTGAGATGAAACTTGGCTAATGAAACCCTATCCTCTGGATGAGGTCTGACCTCAGATATTGCGGTGTATTTTTCTGTTGCGCAGTATAGAAATGACACGCCAGCTCTATTGATTCTTCCGCTGGTTGCTATGTGTGGAGGAGGAGCGCCAATTTCGGAGCCCTTGTAAGGAGTGTAGTGAAACTCTGTATCAAAACCACACAGGATACTACGCTTCTTTTCTTTGAACCCGACTCTTGCTCTATAGAGAACCATTTGTTCTTTCAATAGCAAAGAGGCAACATCCTGATACTCTTCGAGTATATCTTTGATGCCTCTCTCAAGATTGAAATGGTTTTCTGTCTTCAGCCGTTCGGAAATCTCTAAGATTTTAGGGTCTAGATCCGTGGATAATGCTCTAAGCAGCATGTTTTGCTGACCATCCGTGTACCCAGCAAAAACGCTCACGCCTTTGTCATAATCCTCATAAACTGGCCCTTCTGTAATGCTTAAAACAAGCGCTTCGTAGTCCTCATCGGATTTTGCCCTCGACTCATCAAAAAAGCGATTTTCCTTTCCATAAAATAAAGATTCGTATCCATCACCGCCCCAGTGATGATTGTAATCCCACTCTGAGAAGTGGTACCTAACGAGCGCTTTCGTCAATTGAAAGAACCGATTTCCTTCTGAATCGAGGACTTGACCATTTGAGCCACAAATAGTGCATTCGCCAGAACTCCCCCCTTTAGTAATGAGTTCTTTTAAGTGGGGTTCTTTGACGCAATCGACACAGATATTTGGCACTAAGAGCTTCCCTAAGAATCTAACTGCTTAGCGTTTATCCGGCGCGCGCATGGCAGTGATCCAAGCCGCGGCACGGAGCCCGGCGCGCGCGACGGATAAACGTGTGTTGAACTAATCCGATCCCGGCACGGGGCCGAGGGCGGGCACGGCCCACCTTAGAGAGAGGGGATTGTATCCGCCGGCCCCGGGCAAGCAGCGACCGCGCCGGGTCGGGGGTGGGGGCGAGCGGCGATCGGCCAAGCGAAAAGGCGGCATCCGAGCGTCTCCACGGAGCTGGCGACCAAGGCGATGGGGACAAGTTTAGGCGATTTCGCGTGTTCGGGGCGAGCGCAGGCGCAGGCCGCAGGCGGCCTGTTCGGCACCGCGGGCGACAGCGTTCCTTAGCCGGGTGCGATCATCGTCGGCAGTCCCGCGCGCGGCGTTGCGGGGCCAGGTGC
>JBGSOR010000385.1:0-2322 GCA_041738985.1 Chromatiaceae bacterium
GGTAGACAGGCCGCGTCGGGCGCGGGGGAGGAGGTCCTCGCGCAGGACCTCGGCCACCGGCCGGACCTGGCCGTCGAGCCAGGGGATGCGCGCGTCCAGGCCATCCCGGGCGCAGGCGTAGAAGCCCTGCCGGGCATCGGCGAAGGGAAGCTTCTGCTCCAGGGGCTCCGGGTCCGCGATCAGGTCCGTCACCGCGCCGAAGTAGAGTGCCGCGTTGGCGATCATATCGGGCAGACTGGGCCCGGCGGGCAGGACCCGGTGCTCGATACGCAGGTGGGGGCAGTCCGGTGAGTCGAACCCGATCAGCGGCCGGTTCCAGCGCCAGATGGTCCCGTTATGCAGGCGCAGGTGGGCGAGCCGCTCGGGTGGCTCGTCCATGAGCTGGGGCATCAGCACCGGGTAGCGGACCAGGTTGGATCGGAAGGTCTCGAGGATGGACTCCCCGGCATAGCGGAAACCGAAGCTCACCCGCTCCTCCGGGACGGCGTCCCCCACCGAGACCGATTGCTCGAAGAGCGGCACCCGGGTCTCGTCCCACAGGTCGCGGCCGAAGAGATAGGGCGAATTGGCCCCGATCGCCACCATTGGACCGCTCAGCATCTTGGATGCGTTGTAGGCCCGTGCGGATTGCTCGGGCGTGACCTTGAGATGGACCTGAAAGGACGTCGCGGCGGCCTCCAGCATGACATCGTGCCACTCGAGGACGAGGCGGTCGCGGCCGCCGATGTCCAGGGTCAGCGGTCGCGCATCGCGCAGGGCCAGGATGCGGTCGTTGAGGGCCCGGTAGCGCGGGCGCGGGGTCATAAAGGCCGCGGTCAGGTGGGCGGGGCGGACCGTGGGTAGGATGCCGATCATGGCGATCCGGGCATCGAGTCCCGCCGCGACCGCCTGACACCGCGCGAACGTCAGCTTCAGCCCCGCCTCCAACCTGGACAGGGCATCGCCGCGCAGGGGCACGGGGTCGCCGTTGATCTCCACAATGAAGGTGGCCAGCTCCGGGACCACCTGGGGGTTGTCCAGGCGGTTCAGGAGCGCCTCGACCCGTGGGGCCGGCTCCAGGTCCGGTCCCACCAGCCAGGTCTCCAGCTCGCAACCGGCGGTGGGCCGCCCACGCTCCAGCGTCCCGTCCGCAAACCATCGGGCCAGGAGCGCCGTCTCCGCCTCCAGGCGTTCCCGAAAGGCGGCGAAGTCGGACTCGGTGAATCGCGTGGCGGCGATGTCTTGACCCATGCTCGGCTACCGGCTGTAGGCATTACGCCAAGAGTATGTGCCGCTGTGGGCGGTTTTGCTTTGGGTCTGTCCGGTGTTCCCCAATATCGCCGTGGGATAACGGGGCGAGCGGTCCCCATGCACTCCGGTGCTGTGCCATGATCCCAGTTGACTATCGCCTCGATTCGGGAAGGAGACCTTCATGAGCCGTGCATCCATGCAATTCGACCTCGGTTTCTCCCGGCCCCAGGACGCGCGACGGCGCGACGACACCGATCCGTTTCGCATTCTGCTGTTGGGCAGGCTCGGCGGCTCGATCGCGTCGCCCTTCGCACAACGCAAGCCGATCCGCGTGGACATCGACAACTTCGAGCGGGTCTTCGAGCGTCTTGCGCCCCGACTCGAGCTGGAGATCGACGGCGCCCCGCTGACCATCGAGCTCCGTTCGCTCGACGACTTCCACCCCGATCGCCTGTACGAGCGCCTCGAGCCCTTCCGGGCGCTGCGCCAGCTGCGCGCGGAGCTCAAGGACCCTGCGCAGTTTGGCCGGGCGGCGGTAGTCCTCGGTGCAGCCCCCGAGGCCCCCGCCGCTGCCGACGTCAGCGAGGAGAGTGCGGCCGATATCGAGCGCCTCCTCGGGCGCAAACCTGTGGCTCCGACTGCGGCCACGGCTTCAGGGGGGGTGGACATCTCGGGTCTGCTGCGCGACATCGTTGCGCCGCATGTCGTCCCGGATATCGCCCAGGAGCAACAGCGGCTGCTCGCCGCCCTGGACGCCGTGATCGCCGAGCGGATTTGCCGGGTGCTCCACGACCCCGCCTTCCAGGCCCTCGAGGCCCTCTGGCGCGGCGTCGAGCGCCTGGTGCGCGGGCTGGAGCTTGGCGAGAACTTGCTGCTGTTCCTGTTCGATGTCTCGCGCGAGGAGCTGGCGCAGGACATCCGGACCCACGCGGGCGATCTGTCCCAGTCCGCCCTACATGGCCACCTCTGCGGGCCCCAGACGCAACCGCCCGACGGTAAGCGCTGGTCGCTGCTGGTGGCCGATCTGAGCTTTGGGGCCGACATGGACGCGCTGCAGCTCCTCGCTGCGCTCGGCGCCATGGCCGGGCGGGC
>JBGSOR010000386.1:0-5148 GCA_041738985.1 Chromatiaceae bacterium
GGAGCGGCGCGGCCCGCCCAGCGGGCGAGCGCGGCGAGCGCCCGCAGCTCAAGCCCGGATGCTTCCAGGTCAAGACGCTCGATGCCTCCCTCCCGGGTCAGGCCCAGGTCGAATCCGATGCCGTTCAGGTTCGCCCCGTCCACGGCCAGGCCCAGGTTGGCGACCTCTAACCGCCAGCCCCTGCCCGCAGGTGTGACGCGCATCTGTGCAGCGAGACGGTCCATGACGAGGCCCCCGGCAGAGGCCGAGACTCGGACCTTGGGCCCGGCCTCGGCCTGCTTGGACGGTCCGAGGGTCAGCCCCTGTACCCGGATGCGGCTAAGGCCCTCTGCCAGGGCCCCATCCTGTAAACGCAGCCAGCCCTCCAAATCGACCCCGTCGCTGTGGACACCAGCCGGCGACCTTAGGGCTGGGAGCAGGTCAGGGGGCAGCAGGTCCGCCAGGTCCGTCCCGCCGAGGCTCAGGTACAGGCGTCCGCTCCAGTCCCCCATGGCGGCCGGATCCCCCTGGAGTCGCCCCTGTACCCGCAGCCGGGCCTCCGACTTGGCGGTGCCCGGGGCAGGGGAGGTCGCCGGCTGCGGGCGGGCAGAGAGTGCGAGCCTGTGGACAGGCCCCGCATTCTCCAGACTCAAGGCGAGGTCTTCGAGTCGCAGCAGGGGGCCGCCCAGACGGTCGTCTACCAGCAGGACCTCCCCATCGATCAGGTTCAGGGTGCCTTGGGAGAGGAACAGCTCGAGGGCTCGCGGGTCGTTCATGGCGTCGAGGCCCACCACCTCGATCCGACCGTCGCGCAGGCGATGCACCGCGAGTCGTGCCGCCACCAGGGTCATGGCGCTCCACTGGGGGGAGCCCAGGCGCAGCGAGTCGTTGGGGTCCAGGTCCAGCTCCAGGGCGCGAAGGGTCAAGACCTCTGACCGCGTGCGGGGGTCCCGCAACACCACGTCGTCCAAAGTGAGGCGCAGGGTCAGGCCCGAGAGCCGCACCGACAGGGCGCCCACCTGCACCGGGTAGCCTAGCCGTTGGGACAGCAGCTCCGCCACCCGGTCCCGATAATCGTCCGCCAGGGGGAGCGCCAGGCGCAGGGCGGTGACTAGGATCGCCCCCAGGATCAGGGCGACCAGTCCCAGTCGCAGGGCGAGGGTGGCGGTGCGGTGAAGGTAGGAGGGAAGGGCCAAAGAAGTAGCGAGTAGCGAGTGGCGAGTGGCGAGTGGCGAGTGGCGAGTGGCGAGTGGCGAGTGGGTATAGCGGCGAATGGCTAGCGGGGTTGCCTATTCCCCGGCCCTCTCGGCTTGTCACTCGGCTGGTCGGCCCTGCTCATATCAACACCACGTCGTACTGCTCCTGGCTATAGAGCGCCTCGGCCTGGAGGCGGATGGGGCGGCCGATGAACTCCTCCAGCTCCGCCAGATGGGCGGACTCCTCGTCCAACAGCCGGTCGACGACCTCCTGGGAGGCGAGCACCAGCAGGGTCTCCACCTCGAACTGGCGGGATTCCCGCAGGATCTCCCGAAAGATCTCGTAGCAGGTGGTCTCGGCGGTCTTGACCGACCCGCGCCCGCCGCAGCACGGACAGGGCTCGCAGAGCACATGCTCCAGGGACTCCCGGGTGCGCTTGCGGGTCATCTCCACCAGCCCGAGGGACGAGACCTCGGTGATGTGGGTCTTGGCATGGTCCCGGGCGAGACACTTCTCCAGGGCGCGCAGAACCTGGCGCTTGTGCTCGTCGTCGGTCATATCGATGAAGTCGATGATGATGATGCCGCCCAGGTTCCGCAGGCGCAGCTGGCGGCAAATCGCCTGGGCGGCCTCGAGGTTGGTCTTGAAGATGGTCTCTTCCAGATTGCGGTGTCCGACGAAGGCCCCGGTGTTTACGTCGATGGTGGTCATGGCCTCGGTCTGGTCGATCACCAGATGGCCGCCGGATTTCAGGCTCACCTTGCGCTGGAGCGCCTTCTTGATCTCCTCCTCCACCCCGTAGAGATCGAACAGGGGGCGTTCCCCCTGGTAGTGCTCGATGCGGTCCTTGATCTCCGGGATGTACTTGGCGGCGAACGGCAGGGCCTTTTCCACCATGGCACGGGAGTCGATGCGCACCCGCTCCACCTCCGGCGTCACCAGATCGCGCAGGGCCCGCAGGGCCAATGGCAGGTCGTCGTGGACGAGCCCGATCTGGGTTGCCTGAGAGCAGCGCTCCTTGATCCCGCGCCACAGCTTGGCGAGGAACTCCATGTCCTTGACCAGGGCGTCCTCGCCAACGCCCTCCGCCGCCGTGCGGGCGATAAAGCCCCCCTGCCGGGGGTTCTGCTCCACATAGCGCGTCAGGATATCGCGTAGGCGCCGCCGCTCATCCTCGTCCTCGATCTTCTGGGAAACCCCCGTGCTGGAGAGTGCCGGCATGCACACCAGGTAACGGGAGGCCACGGAGATGTTGGTGGTGAGGCGCGCGCCCTTGGTCCCGAGGGGGTCCTTGACGACCTGGACGATCAGCTCGTCGCCCTCGTGGACCAGCTCATGGATGTGCTCGCCGCGGGGCTCCCCCTCGGCCCCGATGATATCGGAGGCGTGCAGAAAGGCGGCCCGCTCCAGGCCGATGTCGATGAAGGCCGCCTGCATCCCCGGCAGGACCCGCACCACCCGGCCCTTGTAGACATTGCCCACCAGGCCGCAGCGTTCCGCGCGCTCGATGTTGATCTCGTGGACCACCCCGTTTTCCACCACCGCGACCCGTGTTTCCGGCGGGGTGATATTGATCAGGATCTCTTCGCTCACCGGACGGCCTCCTTGGGCGCGGCCTCGTGGGCCTGCGCCTCGTGTGTTGTGTCTGCGCTCGGGATCGTCTGGATGCCGACCTGGCTCAGGAGGCGACCGGTCTCGAAGAGCGGCAGCCCCATGACGCCGGAGTAGCTCCCGTGGAGACCGGCGACGAACAGGGCCCCATAGCCCTGGATACCATAGGCCCCCGCCTTGTCACGAGGCTCTCCGGTGCCCCAGTAGCGTAGGGCCTCGGCCTGGTCCAGGGAGCGGAAGGTGACCCGGCTCTCCGAGAGATCTGTGCGCTCCCCGTCGGGCGCAATCAGGGCCAGGGCCGTCAGCACCCGGTGGGTGCACCCGGACAGGAGCCTTAGCATCTCCATCGCCTCCTCCCGGGTGCGCGGCTTGCCCAGGATGCGTTCCCCGACCACCACGGCCGTGTCCGCCCCCAGCACGGGCCGCGGGTCCTGGCTCGGGAGTGCAGCGCGCGCGCGGCGGGCCTTGTCCAGGGCGACGCGCAGGACATAGTCCTCCGGATGCTCGCCAGGGTGCAGGGACTCGTCGACGTAGACATCCACCAGGGCGTAGCGCACCCCGATCTGGTCGAGGAGCTCGCGCCGGCGCGGCGATCGGGAGGCGAGATAGATCTGGTGGTCCTTTGGGGTCATGGTCGTCCGGTATCTAGCCCCGGTGGTAGGGATGTCCCTTGAGCAGGGTCCAGGCGCGGTAGATCTGCTCCGCCAGGATGACCCGCACTAGGGGATGGGGAAAGGTGAGCCGGGAGAGCGACCAGCATTGGTCCGACCGGTTCAGGATGGAGTCCGCGAGTCCGTCCGCACCGCCCACCAGCAGTGCCCGGTCCCGTCCCTCACCCATCCAGCCAGCGAGCTGCCTGGCCAGGTCCTCGGTGCTCCAGCCCTGGCCGCGGCCGTCCAGGGCCACCACGCCGGAACCCTTGGGGATGGAGCGCTCGATCCGCAAGCCCTCTTCCTCCCGGGCCTGCTCCGCCCCTGCGGTCTTGACCCGGCGCAGGGGCTCTACCTCGATCAGATTCAGCGCACACTCCGGCGGCAGTCGCTTGGCATACTCCAGATAACCGGACTCCACCCAGTCCGGCATGCGCCGGCCGACGCAGATCAGGTGGATACGCACGCTGTACTCCTCTCGCGGCAGGGGCTTGGGGTCCGGCGAGGGACTCCGGCGGGACCTCCCGGCCGCGGTCATGCTCCCGTCATCGGTCGGCGATAATAGCCGGGCCGGTGCCGATACCGCCAACTTCACCGCCGCTGAGAGCTCCGCTGGGTCCGGGGCCGGCGGTTATACTCCGGGGTCCGCGCCCCGCCCCCAGGCGACCCGCGTATCCCTCAGCCACCCAACACGGTATCCGGCCCATGTCCGAGTCACTCCCCGGCACCCCTAATCGGCTCGCCCAGCTCCTCAAAGAGCGCATCCTGATCCTGGACGGTGCCATGGGCACCATGATCCAGCGCTATAGGCTGGCGGAGTCCGACTATCGGGGGGATCGCTTCAAGGACTGGCCGAGCGACCTCAAGGGCAACAACGATCTCCTGGTGCTGACCAAGCCCGAGGTGATCCGGGAGATCCACGAGCAGTACCTGGAGGCCGGGGCCGATATCCTGGAGACCAACACCTTCAACGGCAACCGCCTCTCCCAGGCCGACTACGGCCTTGAAGACTATGCCGCCGAGATCGTCACCGCCGCCGCCCGGCTTGCCCGGGACTGCGCGGATCGGTACACGGCGAAGGACCCGGACAAGCCCCGCTTTGTCGCGGGCGTACTCGGGCCCACCGGTAAGACCGCCAGTATCTCCCCGGACGTGAACGACCCCGGCGCCCGCAACACCAGCTTCGACGAGTTGGTCGCGATCTACGCGGAGGCGACCCGCGCCCTGATCGCCGGGGGGGTGGACGCCATCCTGATCGAGACCGTCTTCGACACCCTGAACGCCAAGGCCGCGGCCTTTGCGGTGGACCAGGTCTTCGAGGAGGACGGGCTGGTCCTTCCCGTGATGATCTCCGGGACCATCACGGACGCCTCGGGGCGCACCCTCTCCGGCCAGACCGTGGAGGCCTTCTACAACAGCCTGCGCCATGTCCGGCCACTCTCCATCGGGCTCAACTGCGCCCTCGGCCCCGACGCGCTTCGGCCCCACGTCGAGGACATGGCCCGAGTGGCAGAGACCTATACGTCTTTCCATCCCAACGCCGGGCTCCCCAACGAGATGGGGGAATACGACATGACCCCGGACCAGATGGCCGGCCATATCCGGGAATGGGCCGACTCCGGCTTCGTCAACATCGTCGGCGGCTGCTGCGGCAGCACCCCGGACCATATCCGCGCCATCGCCGCCGCGGTCGCCGGCAAGGCCCCGCGCC
>JBGSOR010000391.1:0-1724 GCA_041738985.1 Chromatiaceae bacterium
GGCGCCCGAGCCCATCCCCGAGCCCGTGCCGCGCCCCCGACCCGAGGGCGAGTCCGTGATCGCCGCCATCCGCCGGCTGAGCGCGACCTATTCGATGCTCGACCGGGGCGCCATGCTCAACGAGACCTCCGCCCTGATGTCCGCACATGTGCTCCAGGGCCAGGGCGCGACCCAGACCATCGATGCCTTGGAGGCGCTGTTCGTCCGCCATTACGAGAGATTCCGCTCCCGCACCCAGCCGACGGATCGGGAACAGGACCCCAACCCCTAGGAACGCAATGCAGATCGTCGCCGACTGGTTTCGCCGCTACCTCTCCGATCCCCAGCTCGTCTTTCTGACCCTGAGCCTCCTTGCGGTGTTCGCCGTGGTCCTGACCATGGGCAACATGCTGGCCCCGGTGCTCGCGAGCATCGTCATCGCCTACCTGCTCGAGGGACTCGTCAAGCGCCTGGAGGGCTGGGGCATTCCCCGACTCGCGAGTGTCGTCGTGGTATTCGTCTCGTTCATGCTCTTCGTCGTCCTCATCCTGTTCGGCGTGCTGCCCCTGGCCTCGCGCCAGGTGACCGAGCTGGTGCTCAAGCTGCCCGACATGATCACCCACGGCACCCAGGCGCTGACGGACCTACCGAGCCGCTACCCGGAGCTGGTCACCGAATCCCAGATGGCGGAGGTAATCGGCTCCATCCGCGCCGAGGCGGTCGCCTTTGGCCAACGGGTCCTGTCCTGGTCTCTGGCGGGCGTGGTCGGAGTCATCACCGTCGCGGTCTATCTGGTCCTCATGCCGCTACTGGTCTTTTTTTTCCTCAAGGATAAAGAGTTGATCCTCGCGTGGTTCCGCGCCTATTTACCCCGTCACCGACGCATCGCCGGGACCATCTGGCAGGATGTGGATCGCCAGATATCCAACTATGTACGGGGCAAGTTCTGGGAGATCCTGATCGTTTGGGCCTTCTCGTACGCAACCTTCCGGGCCTTCGGACTGAACTACTCGATGCTGCTTGCACTCCTGGTGGGGCTGTCCGTGATCGTTCCCTACATCGGGGCCACCTTGGTGACCTTCCCGGTGGTCCTCGTCGCCTGGTTCCAATGGGGTTGGTCCTCGGAGCTCGCCTGGCTGACGATCGCCTATCTGGTCGTCCAGGCCCTGGACGGCAATGTCCTGGTACCGCTCCTGTTCTCCGAGGTGGTCAACCTGCATCCCGTCGCCATCATCGTGGCCATCCTCGTGTTCGGCGGTCTGTGGGGCTTTTGGGGGGTGTTCTTCGCCATCCCCTTGGCGACCCTCGTCCAGGCCATCCTGACCGCCTGGCCCCGAAAATCCGCGTTGGCGACAGTGGCCTGGTCCAGTCCCGAACCTCAAGGCTAGAGTCCATTCGAATGCCAGGGGAAACCGCAATAGCCCTGCGGTTTGGGTCCGCTCCGTGATCGGGCGCAACGGTCCCTGAGTAACCGCGGCGACCGCCGATATACCGGTTAAAATATAAGCGGATTCTAAATTTTCTCCGCAAGTCCGGCGAATCCCCGTGCCCTGGTCCTCTCAGGATCAGGCGTCTAGAAACGGTGCGCGTGGACCTCTTGCGGGAGGGGCATCTGCATGGTCGGACAGGCTCAGGCCCGCGAGTCGGACCGGATCGACGCAGCCTTCAACCGCATCCTGGCGGCGGAGGCGCAGGCCCGCGAGCGCCTCGACCGATGCCGGCAAGAGGCCGCCGACCTGGTGGCC
>JBGSOR010000432.1:0-7248 GCA_041738985.1 Chromatiaceae bacterium
GCGCGAAGGCGCGCGCCAGGTCGCGGAAGCACGGCTCGCCGACGCTGGCCGCACACACCGGGAAGGTGTCTGCCAGGGCTTGCATGAGCGACACGGTCACGTTGTTACGGTAGACGGCGAAGCGCTGAGCGGGATCGGACCCATTCCAGGTGACGAGTCCGGCGGGGACCTCGCGATCCGGGTCCAGCAGCGCGGCGCACCAGGCCGCTTGGCCATTCATGGGTCGCTCCGCCGCTGGCGCACCAGGCCCGCCAGGAGTACTGCGGCGCGTTGCGCCTCGGCCTCCAGCCGGTCGAAGGCCGGGACCTCGTTATCCCACTCGATCAGCGTTGGCTGGGGGCCGATGCGGGCCAGGGTCCAGGCATAGAGCGCCCAGACCGCGGCGTCCACGGCGCTGCCGTGACTGTCGATCAGCAGCGGATCACCGGCACTGTCGGTCTCCCGATGGAAGCCGGCCAGATGGACCTCGCCGACTAGATCGAGCGGCAGCGCGGCGAGATAGTCCAGCACTTCGCGCCCGTGGTTGGTACAGGAGACATAGGCATTGTTGACATCGAGCAGGAGGCCGCAGCCGGTGCGCGCCAGGAGCGCGGACATGAATTCGGCCTCGCTCAGGGTGGAGCCGGCAAACTCGACATAGGTGGCTGGGTTCTCCAGCAGGATGCGTCGTCCCAAGGTGTCCTGAACCTGGTCCAGATGGGTGCAGACCCGGTTCAGGCTGGCTTGGTCATAGGGCACCGGCAGGAGATCGTTCCAGAAGACACCGCCGTGGGTCGACCAGGCCAGGTGCTCGGAAAACAGCGCCGGTTGGTAGCGGTCAAGCAGTCCGCGCAAGGCGCGTAGATGGCCGGGGTCGAGCGGGTCCTCTCCGCCGATCGACAGCCCCACACCATGGATCGACAGCGGATAGCGCTCGGCGATGCGGGCCAGGTCGGCATGCATCGGTCCGTCCGCCACCAGATAATTCTCGGCATGGACCTCAAAGAACCCGACGTCGGGCAAGCCTTCCAGGATGGCCTGGACATGGGCGGGCTTGAGGCCCACCCCGGCCCGGGGGGGCAGGCCGGTGTGGCACCCGGGTCCGGGCGCGCCAGCCGGCGCCCTGATCGCTGGTTCACGCGCTGAGGTCACGGCTGGCACTCCCGACGGACCCTAGGACTTTTCCTTGAAGGCTGCGAGCTGGCCGTGGCCGGTCGGGGACTTGGGCGAGGCCGTCTGTTCGCAACTGCCGGCGGGCACGGATTTCCAGGCATTGCCCTGGTAGTCCTTCGTAGAGGTCCCGGCACAGGAGGTGCCCGGTCCCGCCTTGCAGTCGTTCTTGCCCTTGAGGGCGACGCCGAAGCACTTCTCCTGGGCGCCGGTATCGGCCGCACTCGCGGGAGCGGCGGCGATGGCCATGGCGGTCCCGAGGGCGATGGCAAGGGCGGCGGCGGTGGTTTTCTGGTTCATGGATCGACTCCAGTCTGAGATGGATAGAGGACAGTAGGTCATCAGCGAGGGGCCCGCCGCGGGTCACGCGGCAAGGGTCTCAGGGTGTAGTCGGGGCCGGCGTCGATTCCTTACAGTCGGGGAAGCAGGCGGTCGGACCCTCCCGCTGCCGGCGGCCGGATCCATGCGATCATCGCGCCTTGCTCACCGCCCCCTGGAGTACCCGTGTCCATCGACGACCAGATTCAGGAATTTGTCGTAACACGGCGCCCTGACCTCGTGCGTTTCGCCGCGCTCCAGTTGCGCGATCCAGCCTTGGCGGAGGACGTCGTGCAGGAGACGCTGATGGCCGCCATGCACGGTGCCGCGGAGTTTGGCAGCCGCTCCAGCGTCAAGACCTGGGTCTATTCGATCCTGAAACGCAAGATCATCGACACCTTGCGCACCCGCCGCCGGGAGGTACCCATCTCCCAGTTGGGCGATGCCGGCGAGGACGACGACGGCGTTGAAGGGCTCTTCGACCAGCGCGGGTTCTGGGCGACTGAGCATCGGCCGCACCGCTGGGCCGATCCGGAGGACTCCTTGGAGCAGCAGCAGTTCTGGCGGGTCTTCGAGGTCTGTCTCGATCGCCTGCCCGAGCGCACGTCGCGGGTCTTCATGATGCGTGAGCTCCTGGAGCTCGACGTCGCCGAGATATGTCAGGAGCTTGCCATCGCCACGTCTAACTGTTGGGTGATCCTGTACCGCGCCCGAATGGGCCTGCGGCGCTGCCTCGATGAAACCTGGTTCGCCCGCTGAGCTGACGGAAAGCACGTCCATGATGAACTGCAAACAGGCCACCCAACTGATGTCGCAGGAGCTCGACCGCCCGCTTACCTGGCGCGAGCGCATGGCCCTGCACCTGCACAACCTGATGTGCAGCGGCTGCCACAACTACCGAAAACAAATGGCTTTCCTGCGTAGCGCGCTGCGATCACGGTCGGGGGGCGACTGATGCGGCCACTGCGCCGATTGCACAGGCGTTATGCAGGTTACGAGGCACTGGCTATAGCACTGGAGGCGGCGAGCGCGGCCCATTACATTCAACTACTCAGTTGAACGAATGCGGCGGATCTGCCAGGATTGGGTCACCTCACCCCAACAGCCGGACCCGCGACCGGCGGCAGCCCCCCTTTGGACAGCTTCATCCTGACCCACGAGGCGCCCGTCCGCCTCGGCGCCTTCTTCGGCATCTTCGCCCTCATGGCCCTGTGGGAGCTGCGCGCCCCGCGGCGGGCCCTGACCGTTTCAAAGGCCCTGCGCTGGGGCAGCAACCTGGGGCTGGTGGTGCTCAATACCGTCCTGCTGCGCCTGCTCTTCCCGGCCTCGGCCGTGGGGCTGGCGGCGACCGCGGCGGGGCTGGGCTGGGGACTGCTCAACCACTTTGACGTCCCGCTCTGGGCGGCGGTGCCCCTCGCGGTAATCGCCCTCGACCTGGCCATCTGGGTCCAGCACGTCATGGTCCACGCGGTGCCGGCCCTGTGGCGGCTGCACCGGGTCCACCACGCGGACCTGGACTACGACCTGACCACCGGGGCGCGCTTCCATCCCCTGGAGATCGTCCTCTCGATGCTGCTCAAGTTTGCGGCGATCCTGGTGCTGGGGCCGCCGGTGGTGGCGGTGATCCTCTTCGAGGTGATCCTGAACGGCATGGCCATGTTCAACCACGGCAACGTGGGGCTGCCCGCGGGCTTGGACCGGCGCCTGCGCTGGGTCTGCGTCACCCCGGACATGCACCGCGTCCACCACTCCGTGGCTGACGACGAGGCTAATTCCAACTTCGGCTTCAACCTCTCCTGGTGGGACCGGCTCTTCGGCACCTACCGCGAGGCGCCCCGCGCCGGGCATCTGGGGATGACTATCGGGATCGCCGACCATCGCGACCCACGGGAGGTGGACCGCCTGCCGGGGATGCTGGCCCTGCCGTTCCGGGGTGCGGTCACCGGCTATGCCATCAACCCCCGGACCTGGGGTGACGCAGAGGATGGGCCTGGGGGTCGGTCGTGAAGGGCGCGGCACGCCTGCTGCTCGCCCTGGCGCTGGGGGCCGGCATCGCCCTGGCCCTGGTCTACCGGGATCACCTGGACGCCGCCGCCCTGACGGACTGGGTCGCCGCCGCCGGGGCGGCCGGCCCACTGGTCTTCATGGCGGTCTATGCGCTCGCCACCGTGCTCTTCCTGCCCGGCTCGCTCCTGACCCTGGCCGGCGGGGCACTCTTCGGCCCGGTGTGGGGCACCCTCTACAACCTGACCGGGGCCACCCTCGGGGCGGCGCTCGCCTTCCTCATCGCCCGCTATCTGGCCGCAGACTGGGTGCAGGCCCGGGCCGGCGGCGTCGGCAAACGTCTGGTGCATGGCGTGGAGGCGGAGGGCTGGCGCTTCGTCGCCTTCACCCGCCTGGTGCCGCTCTTTCCCTTCAACCTGCTGAACTACGCCCTGGGGCTCACCCGCATCCCCTTCCTGCATTACCTCATCGCGACTTGGGTCTGCATGATGCCCGGTGCCATCGCCTACACCTGGCTCGGCTACACCGGGCGCGAGGCGGCGGGGGGCGGGGAGGGGCTGATCCAGAAGGGCCTGGTCGCCCTGGCCCTGCTGGCGGGGCTGGCCTTCCTGCCGCGGTTGATCGCCCGTCTGCGACAGGGGCCCATGATGCCCGTGACCGAGCTCAAGTCCAGGTCGTCCAGGGCGGGATGACGGCCTGGCTTGCCAACGGCTGGCCCATCGAATCGAATCCCACCCAACCGGAGTAGCTCCCCATGAAGGCCCTGTTCATCCTCAATGACCCCCCCTACGGCACCGAGCGCAGCTTCAACGGGTTGCGCCTGGCCAAGGCCCTCGCCGGCAAGGGCGCCCAAGTGACCGTCTTTCTGATGGCCGACGCCGTGGCTTGCGCCAAGTCCGGCCAGAAGGTCCCCCAGGGCTACTACAACCTGGAGCTGATGACGAAATCGATCGGCCGCGGTGGCGAGGTCCTGCTCTGCGGAACCTGTATGGACGCCCGCGGCATCGCCGATGCCGAATTGGTGGAGGGCGCCCGGCGCAGCACGATGGATGAGCTGGCGGAAGCGACCCTGGCGGCGGACCGGGTACTGGTGTTCTAACGCGACACGACCCGCGAAGGCGGCGGTCATGGCGCCGCCGCAACCGACCGAGGAGGCGCTTCACCCTTGTCCACCGTCGCCATCCGTCCGACCATCCCTACGGCCGGCAGGCCCGGGAGGCGGTGGCTCAGGCGCGAGTCCAGGTGGCCGCCCTGATCGGGTTCTGCCCGGAGAGGTCCTGTTCACCGGCTGCGGGACCGAGGCCAACATGCGCGACCATCTGCGGGCCATCGAGACCATCACCCGTCTTCTCGCCGAGCGCCGCTGCCCCGATGATGGGATCGGTGCCGCCCCTACCGACAACCGCTCGCGAGCGGTTCGTGGGTGCGGCGAGCGACTGGTCAACTTTGGGCGGCGATAGGAGCCGGACGATGAGCGACACCGGGTGCCGAACCGTGCCGACCACCGCAGGGGCCGACCCCGACGGCACGGTCGGGGGCCTGTGGCCATCGCCCGACTATGCGCGGCAGGTCGAGCGGCTGCGCGGCGCGGTGGGAGAAACGATCTTCATCGCGGAGTTGGTTGACACCGAGGTCCAACTCGGCGTTCGTCTCACCGACCGTCCCTACGTCTTGCTGGGCGTCGTGGAATTTCCGCGACCGGACCCGATCAAGGGGCTGGCCCCGCACCTGATCCTGCTCGATGACGGGCGGGGGGTCAACCTGGGGCGGATCGCCCGCATCTGTACCGGCCGCGCCTTCGGCCCGGCCCAGGCGGAGATCCTGTTTCAAGACCGGGCGGCGTTGCAGACGCTCCTGTTCCAGGAGCGACAACTGTCCCAGGCATTCATCGCCGCGCGGTCGAAACAGGTCCTGGGCCAGCTCCTCGGAGGGCCCGCGGCATCCGCCGGATCAACTCTGCCGCGGCCGGGCTCGACCGAAGGACCACCCAATGCGGTATAGACCCGCGTCCGGCCGTGTCGATCCGCGACCCGGGACCCGCCTGCGAATCCCGGCGATGGGAAGGGCGCGGTGACGGACCCCGCGGCCTACCACGCCTGGTAGAAGACCCCCAGCGGTGCCTGGATCGCCGGGCGGGAACTCGACCTGCTGGACCAACTGCTACGCCCGCGGCCGGGGGAATCGGTGCTTGATGTCGGTTGCGGGACCGGATACTTCGGCAGTGCCCTCGCTGCCTGGGGCCTCGGGGTGACGGGACTGGACCCGGACCCACGGGCCCTGGCCTTCGCCCGGAGTCAACCCCCCGGCATCGCGGTGGTCCGGGGGACGGCCACCGCCCTTCCCTTCCCCGATGGTCCCGAGATGCCCATGCGCGCGAACCACCGCATTCACGACACGGTCAGACTCATCGTCTCCAACTGCGTCATCAATCTCTCCCCGGACAAGTCCGCGGTCCTCGGTCGGGCCCAGGCCCCGCTTCAAGCCGGGCGGGGAGCTACTCCTCGGACGTCTGCGCCGAGTGTCGCGTCCCCGCCGAACTGGCGGCGGACCCGGTGCTGTATGGGGAGTGTCCGGCCGGTGCCCTATACTGGAACGACTTTCTCCACCTGGCCCGCAACGCCGCTTCCAACGATCCGCGTCTGGTGGAGGACCGCCCCCTCGCCATCGCCTGTCCGCGGACCGCCGAGCAGGTACCCCCCGCCCGCTTCCACTCGGTCACCTACCGGCGGTTCAAGCTGCCGGGGCTTGGAGCCAAACCGCGAGGACTACGGCCAGTCCGTCCCCTACCGCGGAACACTGCCGCGACACCCAAGCCACTGGACCCTCGACAAGCACCACCGCTTTCCCACGGGCGGTACGGTAGCGGTCTGCGGGAACACGCACCGCATGCTGTCTGAGAAGCGATTCTCGCCACACTTTGATTACTTCGGAGGCGATGGCCAGCACCGCGGCATCTTCGCGGGCTGCGGCAGCAGCCTGCCTTTTACTGCTGGAGACGCTGGCTTGGCGGTTCCCAGGACCTGCTGCTGAGCCGTCGGGCGGGGCGGCACGGCCAACTGGGCTCGCGGATAACCGCCGGGCTCGGAAGCTACCCCGCCCAGCGAGCGAGCCGCACCGAGCCGACCCGGCGCGAGACTGCGCCAACCGTCTGAGCAACCTGGGTCGCGTCGCCGGAGTCTGCTCATGACCGGGACTCGAGGAGCCGCCCTATCAGCTCCAGCGGGAGTTCTCGGCCAGGAGCGGTCCCCGAGCATCGTTCTGTTCGCGACGGCTAAGGGACGTTAAGCGGCCGCCCGACAGATCGAAATATCTGACCCTGCGCCATTATGTAGCAGCCGCACATGACCCGCCCCCGCCCGGCCCGGAGAATTCCGCCCATTCCCAACCGAGAGGGTGGACGACGTGGCGCAGACCCATGTGGTGAGCGGATTGGCGGAGAAGCGGGGCGAGCTGGCCGGGCAGGCAGAGCACCATCGCCGGGAGTTGGAGCGGCTGACGCAGGAGCTTGGGCATCTGGACGCGGCGATCCGGCTATTCGACCCCGAGTACCCGATCGGAAGGGTGCGCGCCCGCCGGCGACCGCGGCGTCGGCGCTTCGGCCAGGGGGAATGCCAACGCCTGATCCTGGAGACGCTCCGGGATGCCGCCGGCCCCCTGTCGGAGCGGGCGCTGGCACAGGCATTGGCGGCGCGCAAGGGATTGGAGACCGACCCCGCGGTGCTGGCGGAGCTGTACAAGACCGCCCAAGGGGTCCTGCGGCGGCTGGCGGCCAAAGGC
>JBGSOR010000400.1:0-5979 GCA_041738985.1 Chromatiaceae bacterium
CGGGCGTCGAGCGGATCGTCTACCTGGGCGGGCTGGTGCCGGAGGACGCGGCGAGCGAGCACATCGTCTCGCGGCGCGACACGGGCCGCGTGCTCCGGGAGGGACCGGTGCCGGTAACCGAGATCCGCGCCGGTATCATCGTAGGACCGGGCTCCGCGGCCTTCGAGGTCATGCGCGACCTGGTTTATCACCTGCCGGCGATGGTGACGCCGCGCTGGGTCCTCTCCAGGTCGCCACCGATCGCGCTCTCCAATCTGCTGGAGTACCTGGCGCTGGCCCCGGCGCTTGAGGCCACGGCCAATCGCGTCCTGGACGCCGCCGGTCCGGAGGAGCTGACCTATGCCCAGATGATGCGCATCCTTGCCGAGGCCGCGGGCCGGCGCGCACCCCGGATACTCCCGGTCCCGGTGCTGACGCCGCGACTCTCGTCCTATTGGCTGCGTTTCGTGACGGCGGTCCCGACCAATGTCGCGCGGGCACTGATCGAGGGGCTGAAGCATGACTTCAAGGCCCACCCGGAGGAGCTGCGGCGCCTGGTCCCGCAGCGTCTGCTGGGCTTTCGGGAGTCGGTGGAGGCGGCCTTCGCCGCGGAACGTAATGCGGAGGTCCAGGCGCGCTGGACCGAGGGGGCCTTCAACATGCGCAAGGGACGACTGGACTACGCCTACTATGCCAAGCGTGCGGGCGGCAGTGCGGAGGCCAGGGCACCGGCGGCGGCCGTCTGGGATCTGGTCGCCGCCATCGGCGGAGACAATCGGTATTACTACCTGAATTCGCTCTGGACCATCCGCGAGGTCATGGACTGGGCGGTCGGGGGGCGGGGTCTGGCCCGGGGGCGGCGTCATCCGACCGAGGTGCGGGTGGGAGATCGGATCGACTCCTGGACCGTCATCGGGGTCGAGCCGGGGCGCAGGCTGACGTTGTCGTTCGGGATGCGTGCACCGGGAGCAGGCGTGCTTGAGCTCGAGGTCTCTCCGCTCGCGCCCGACCGCACCCGTCTCACAGCGACCGCCTACTGGCACCCGGCGGGTGTCTGGGGTCTGCTCTATTGGTTGTCCATGGAGCCCGCACACCAGGTGATCTTCAAGGGCCTGACCCGCGAGATCTGCCGCCTGGCCGAGGCCGGCCCAAGCGGTTAGACGGCACCAGCCCTTTGGGACCGTGGCCGTTCAAACGCCGGTCCTGGCGACGGGCCGAATGGCCTCATTGGCCTCCGCCTTCGGGCGGTGCCTCCATCAAACCCTCGAAATCCTGGCTGTCGAGCAGGCTCGCGCCCTCGCCCTGGTCGGGGACGGCGATCTCGGTTGGGGTGCCGGTGGAGGCGGGCGCGTCCAGGCCCCAGCTCACCAGCTGGGGGAAGGCGACGATCAGGGCCACCATGATCACCTGGATGCCCAGGAAGGGCACTGCACCCCAATAGATCTCGGAGGTTCGTACCTGGGGCGGTGCCACCGAGCGCAGATAAAAGAGGGCGAACCCGAAGGGCGGGTGCATGAAGCTGGTTTGGAGGTTTACCCCGATCAGGACCCCGAACCACACCAGATCGATCCCCAGCTTGGCAGCCACCGGGGCCAGCAGGGGTAGGATGATGAATGCGATCTCGAAGAAATCGAGAAAGAACGCCAGGAGGAACACCATGACGTTCACGAAGATCAGGAACCCCATGGCCCCGCCCGGGAGCCCGGTCAACAGGTGCTCCACCCACAGGTCCCCGTTCACCCCGCGGAAGGTCAGGCTGAAGACGCTAGAGCCGATGAGGATGAAGACCACGAAGCTCGTGATCTTGGCCGTGGCGCCCATGGCCTGGGTCAGCACGTCCTTGGTCAGACGGCCCTTGGCGAAGGCGAGCAGCAGAGCGCCGACGGCCCCCATGGCCCCGCCCTCGGTCGGTGTCGCCCAGCCGATAAAGATGGTCCCCAGCACCAGGAAGATCAGCGCGAGCGGCGGGATCAGGACGAGAAGGACGCGCAGGATCAGGGCCCGTCCGTGGAGCGTTCGGGCCTCCAGTGGCAAGGGCGGCAGGGATTGCGGGCGCACCAGGGTGTTGCCGAAGACATAGAGGGCATAGAACGCGGTGAGCATGAGCCCGGGGATCAGCGCCCCCTTGTACATGTCCCCCACGGAGCGGCCGAGCACATCGGCCATCACGATCAGCACCAGCGATGGCGGAATGATCTGCGCCAGGGTCCCGCTGGCCGCGATCACCCCGGCCGCCAGGGGCCTGTGGTACCCGTAGCGCAGCATGATGGGCAGCGAGATCAGCCCCATGGCGATCACGGAGGCCGCAACCACGCCTGTGGTGGCGGCGAGCAGGGCGCCCACGAAGATCACCGCATAGGCGAGTCCGCCGCGCACCGCGCCGAAGATCTGACCCACCGTGTCCAGGAGCTCCTCGGCCATACCGCTGCGCTCCAGGATCAGTCCCATGAAGGTGAAGAAGGGGACCGCCAGCAGGATCTCGTTGCGCATGATGCCGAAGACCCGGTCCGGCAGGGCCTGCAGCAAGGCCGGGGTGAGAAGCCCCAGCTCGATCCCGATCCAGCCGAACAGGATGCCCACCGCGGCCAGCGAGAAGGCGACCGGATAGCCGGTGAGCAGGAACACCACCAATGCGGAGAACATCACCGGAGCCAGGTTGGCGATCAGCCAAGCCTCCATGTCAGTGCCCCACGGAGCCCGCGGGCAATGGCCGCAACCCCATCAAGGCGGCAGCCCCCTTAATAACCTCGGAGATCCCCTGAATGGCGATCAGTGCAAAGGCGACCGGAATCGCGAGCTTCATGGGCCACCACCAGAGCCCACCGGGGTTGAACGAGGACTCGTTCTGGTGGAAAGAGATCAGGAAATAATTCCAGCCATCCCAGACGATCAGCAGGCACACCGGGAGCAAAAAGAGGAGCCCCCCCAGGATGTCGACCCAGACCCGGGCGCGGGGCGAGAGCCGCTGATAAAGGATGTCCACCCGCACATGGCCCTGCTCTTGGAGCGTCCAGGGGGCACAGAGCAGGAAGATCAGGCCGAACAGGAACCACTGGGCCTCGATCATGGCGTTCGAGCCCCAGTCGAGCACATAGCGCAGGGTGGCCGTGCCCGCCGAGAGCAGGACGCAGGCGAGCACCAGCCAGGTCATGGCACGACCGATCCGGCGGTTGAGGCCGTCGATGACCGCCGAGAGGCGCAGCAATGTCTCCATCCCCGATCGACTCCGGTAACGGTTGGTCCGAGCGCAACGGTAACAGAGGGGCAAGCGGGCACCAAGGGCAGAGGGCGCGCCCCTATTCGCGCCGGATGATCGGACCGTCGCCGTCATCGCCCGGCGCGCTTGCGTCCGCCGCGGAACACCCCAACTCCGCCATTTGCACGCAGTCAGGAGCTTCGATGACCACCCCAATCGCCTCTGTCGAGGACGCCTTCCAGGCCTTGGGCGACCCCGGAAACCCCGCTTGGGGCGCCGCCTTCGCCTATCTGTCTGCCCAGCCCGATACGGCCACCCTCATGATCGAGACCTTCAGGGAGACACTGGAGGAGCTGGGCATCCCTCCGACCGGCACCGACCCCGCCACCGGCAAGCCCGCCTACGCCCTGGCGGACATCGCCCGGGCCATGGGTGTGTCCGAGCGCGACTCGGGACAGGCTGTCGCGGCGGTTCCCGGTCCGCCAGACTAGCGAAAGTCTCTGCATCCGCGACGACACGATTGGAGAAGGCAATGGCGACCTACGAGCAAGACATCGTGCCCGAAGCTCCTGACCCCGCAAGTTAACGTTTCTCGCGCGATACCTGGGGCTAAGCCTCACCCAACGGGGCAAACAGGTCTTGCAGATCCTCCGCGCTCAGCCGCAGGTCCCGCTCTCCCTCCGATTCCCGATACATCCCCGCGGCCAGGGCGCGCTTGCGCTCTTGCATGGCCAGCATGCGCTCCTCGACCGTCTGCTCGGTAACCAGCTTGTAGACGAAGACCGGCTTGTCCTGGCCGATGCGGTGGGCGCGGTCGGCGGCCTGGGCCTCGACGGCCGGGTTCCACCAGGGGTCGTAAAGGATGACGGTGTCCGCTTCCGTGAGATTGAGCCCCACCCCGCCGGCCTTGAGGCTGATGAGGAAGAGGTTGACGGCACCGGAGCGGAAGGCGTCGATCTGCTCGTCGCGCTCGCGGGTCTGGCCCGTGAGCTTGGCGTAGGGGATGCCGCGAGCCGCCATCTCCGGCTCGATCAGGGCGAGCATGCTGGTGAACTGAGAGAAGAGCAGGATACGCCGGCCCTCGTCCAGCTGCTCGGGCACCAGGTCCATCAGGAGCTCCAGCTTGGCCGACTCTTTGACCCGGGCGGCGACGGGGAGCTTCAGGAGCCGCGGATCGCAACAGGTCTGGCGGAGCTTCAGGAGCGCGTCCAGGATGGTGATATGGCTGCGGGCCAGGCCCTGGGCGGCGATGGCGTCGCGCACCCGCTGCTCCATGGAGAGCCGGATACCCTCGTAGAGTGCGGCCTGGGACTCGCCCAGGGTCACGCTCTTGACGATCTCGGTCTTGGGTGGGAGCTCCGCTGCGACGTCCTGCTTGCGTCGGCGGAGCATGAAGGGTGCGACGCGATGGGCTAGGCGGTCCTGGCGATCCCGGTCCCGATGCTGCTCGATCGGGGTGCGCCAATAACGTTTGAACTGGGCGTGGTCGCCGAGGAAGCCGGGCATCAGGAAGTCGAATTGGGCCCAGAGCTCGCCCAGGTGGTTCTCCATGGGGGTGCCGGTGAGACAGAGCCGATGGTCTGCCTTGAGGGTGCGGACGATGGCGGCGGCCTGGGATTTGGGGTTCTTGACGGTCTGGGCCTCGTCCAGGATCAGGCTGTGGAAGGACAGGTCCTTGAGCCGCTCCTGATCGCGTGGGAGCAGGGGGTAGGTAGTCAGGATCAGGTCGTGGCTGGCGATAGTCTCGTACAGGTCGTGACGGTCGGCGCCGTGCAGGACCAGGGTGCGCAGCGCCGGGGCGAAACGCGCCGCCTCCCGGCGCCAATTTCCCATGAGACTGGTCGGGGCCACCACCAGGGCCGGGCGGTCGAGCCGGCCCTGCTCCTTCTCCACCAGCAGGTGGGCGAGTGCCTGGATGGTCTTGCCGAGCCCCATGTCGTCCGCGAGGATGCCGGCCAGGTCCCAGGCGCGCAGGAACTGGAGCCAGTCGAGTCCGAGCCGCTGGTAGGGGCGCAGCTCCACTGTGAGGCCGGCAGGGGGCTCCACCGGCTCGATCCCCGAGAAGTCCTTGAGCCGTCGGGCCAGCTCGCGCAACCGCTCGGCCCCGCGGATGGCATAACCCTTGGCCTCCAGCTCGGCGAGCGCGGCGGCGTCGAAGCGGGAGACCCGGATCTGTCCATCCCGGGTCGGCTCCAGGTGTCCGAACAGGTCCCGCAGGGTCTCGATGAAGGGCTTGAGCCGCGCCCCCGGCAGGTCGACGTAGCGGTGGGCGGCGTCGGGGTCGGTCCCGTCCGGGTCGAGTGGCAGGGTGATCACCTCCGGAAGCTCGGAATCGATCCCCAGCTCCAGGAGCGGCGCCACGATGGGTAGCAACGGGATGCGCCGCCCCCCCAGGTCCAGGTCGAAGCGTAGGCCGAACCAGTCGTTGCCCCGCCCCTCGCCCTCGTCTTCCAGCTCCAGGTCCCAGTCCGCGGACTCGAATTGCAGCCGGAAGGCGGTCTCCCGCTCCACCCGCCAGCCGGCGGCCTCCAGGGTCGCGAGCCCCTCCCGCAGGAGCGTCGACCAGCAACCGGCGCGCTCGATGGCGTTGGTCCCGGCGGGGACCAGTCGATAGGGTCCGGGTGCGGTGCCGCTCGCGGGCAAGGGGGCGAAGCCCATCCCGGCGAGCGTCGCGATTGCGCCCTGCTCGACCTCCAGGTCCCGGCGGATCCGCACCGGCCCTGTGGGACTGTTCAGGATGGTCGTAGGGGTGGCGGGCAGGCCGGGGACCCGATGCCCGCCGTAGCCGAAGTCCAGGCGCAGCA
>JBGSOR010000480.1:0-20966 GCA_041738985.1 Chromatiaceae bacterium
ATCTGCCGCCGATCCCGGCGTGCCTGGCCAGGCGGTAGCTGTCCCCGAGCAGGCCGGTCAGGCCGGACAGGCCATCGAGCCGACCGGTCCGACGCGCGGAGGCAGCCCCGTCGACCTGTTTGGGGTCAGCCTCGGCCCTCCAGCGCCTCCCAGCGGGCATAGTCGCCAGCGAGCTCAGTCTCCAGTTCCTCAAGCCGCGACTTGACGGCGGCCACGGCGCCAACCTCGCCCTGATAGAGGGCCGGGTCGGCGAGCCGGGCGTGGAGGTCTTCGCGCTCCTGCTCCAGGGTCTCGATGCGGGCCGGGAGCTCCGCCAGCTCCCGAGTCTCCTTGTAGCTCAGCTTGGCTGCCGGACGCTTGGACTCCGGGGTCTCGGCCTTGAGTGGCTTGGCCGGGGACGACTCGGCGGGGGCCGGGACCGCCGGGGTGCCGCGCTGGCGCAGCCAGTCCTCGTAGCCGCCCACATAGTCCCGTACCAGGCCGTCGCCCTCGAAGACCAGGGTGCTGGTGACCACGTTGTCCAGGAGCTGCCGGTCGTGGCTGACCAACAGGACGGTGCCGGCGAACTGGACCAGCAGCTCCTCCAGGAGCTCCAGGGTCTCGGTGTCCAGGTCGTTGGTCGGTTCGTCCAGGACCAGCAGGTTGGCCGGACGGGTGAAGAGCTTGGCGAGCAGGAGCCGGTTGCGCTCCCCGCCGGAGAGCGCCTTGACCGGCTGGCGGGCGCGCTCGGGGCTGAACAGGAAGTCCCGCAGATAGGAGAGCACGTGGCGACTCTGGCCCTCCATGGTCACCTGGTCGCTGCCGCCCGCCACGTTGTCCTGGACGGTGCGCTCCGGGTCGAGCTGGGCGCGCAGCTGGTCGAAATAGGCGACCTGGAGATTGGTGCCCCGGCGGATGGTGCCGGACTGGGGCTCAAGGTCCCCCAGCAGGAGCTTCAGCAGCGTGCTCTTACCCACACCGTTGGGACCGATAATGCCCACCTTGTCCCCGCGCAGGATGAGCGTGTTGAGATCGCGCACGACCAGCCGGTCGTCCCAGCCGTAGGTCACCCCTTCGGCCTCCGCCACCAGACGTCCGGACCGCTCGGACTCGGAGACCCGCAGCCGGGCCGTACCCAGGGCGGTGCGCCGCTCCTGCCGCTCCGCCCGCATGGCCTCCAAGGCGCGCACCCGGCCCTCGTTCCTGGTGCGCCTGGCCTTGATACCCTGCCGGATCCAGACCTCTTCCTCCGCGAGCCGGCGGTCGAAATGGGCATTGGCCTGGGCCTCCGCGTGGCGGCGCTCCTCGCGGCGACGCAGATAGTTGCCGTAGTCCCCCGGCCAGTCCGTGATCTTGCCCCGGTCCAGCTCCAGGATGCGGTTGGCGACCCGTTGCAGGAAGCGCCGGTCATGGGTGACGAAGAGAAGCGAGCCGGGATAGTCCTTGAGAAACCCCTCCAGCCAGTCGATGGAGTCGATGTCCAGGTGGTTGGTGGGCTCGTCCAGCAAGAGCAGGTCCGGCTCCTGGACTAGGGCCTGGGCGAGCAGGACCCGGCGCTGGAGACCGCCGGAGAGGGCGTTGTAGGGGGCCTCGGCGTCCAGGCCCAGACGGGAGATGACCCGCTCGGTGCGCTGCTCGATATCCCAGCCGCCCCGATCCTCCAGCTGGTGCTGGATGCGGGCCAGGCGCTCCAGCTCCTCCACTCCGGACTCCGCGGTCAAATGGTGGGACAGGTGGAAATAGTCCCGCACCAGCCCCCCCAGGTCCCCGAGTCCCTCGGCGACCAGGTCGAAGACGGAGGCGTCCCCATGGGCAGGGATCTCCTGCGGAAGCCGACTGATGCGGGTGCCCTGCCCCACCCGCACATCCCCGGAGTCCGCCTGAATCTCCCCGGCGATGATTCGCAGCAGGGTGGACTTGCCAGCCCCGTTGCGCCCGATGAGGCAGATGCGCTCGCCCCGGTCGATGGAGAAGGAGCAGCCGTCCAGGAGCGGCGGGGCGCCGTAAGACAGGGCGACGGAGTCGAGGGTCAAGAGGGTCATGGGCGGGTCTCGGGAGAGATGCGGAGAGCGGCCGGGGTTCTGAGTCCGGCAGGTTATCGGGGCCAGGGCGAATTGCATAGCGGACGGTCGCTGCCCGACTCCATGCAGCGACTCGGGGCCGGCGAAGATCGGCTAAGATACTGCCCCCCGCGCCGCGCCGGGCTTCGCAAATCGAGGCCGCCTGGCGGCCTCTGGCGGGAAGCGGTCCAAAGCTCCAAGAATTATCGGCGGATCGAAATCCGATGCCCCAGGATCAGCCCGATCGGCCGTCACAGCCGGACGACTTCGAGGCGACCATTCTCCGTCAGCGGGTCGACCTCCTCTACGACGCCTTCCCGATCTCGCTCCTTGGCTCCAGCGGGGGGGCGATTCTCACCGTCTGGCTGATCTCCCGCGGCGACCCGGACTGGCTCCAGTCCGGCTGGCTGGCGACCGCGCTAACAATCGGCCTGGCCCGGCTGCTGGGCTATTTCCATTTCCGCCGCGGCGCGGGCGCGCAGAGATCGGACCGCTTGCGCCTGCGTTGGGGCTTGGGCGGGGTGGCCCTAAACGGCCTGGTCTGGGGATCGACGAGCCTGCTCCTGTTTCCTGCACAGGACCCGGAGGGCCAAGTGGTGCTGGCCTTCGTCATCGCCGGGATCAGCGCCGCGGCGGTCAATACCGTGTCGGTGTTCCTTTGGGCCTCCCTCCTGTTCATCGCGCTGGTCCTGACCCCACTGATTGGAAGGCTGATGTTCTCGGGCTCCGAGCTGGGTCCCGGGGTCGCCGTCGCCTGCATGCTCTATATCGCCCTGCTGGCCGTCACCTCGGTGCGCTTCAAACGCACCATCGTCGAGGGACTGCGGATGCGTCATGCCCGGGAACGGGCAGAGGCCCGCATGGAGCGGCAGGCGTTCTACGACACACTTACGAACCTCCCGAACCGACGGCTCCTGGTGGAGCTCCTGCGTCACGACCTGGCCTGGGCGCGGCGTCACGGGCACCTGGGGGCGCTGGCCCTGCTCGATCTGGATCGGTTCAAGACCGTGAACGATTCCTTGGGACACCAGATCGGGGATGGGCTGCTTCAGGCCGCGGCCACCCGGGTGCGCAACGAGCTACGCGACGGCGACAGCGCCGGACGGCTGGGCGGGGACGAGCTGGTCCTGCTCTTGACGGAGCTCTCCAAAGATCCGGTGGAGGCCGCCTACCTGGCCCGCCAGGCGGCCGAGGACGTGCGCCTCACCCTCGCCGAGCCCTACCTGATCGCCGGACACGAGCTTCACATCAGCGCGAGCATCGGAATTGCCATCTACCCGAGCGACGGCGATGACCCGGACGCCCTTCTGCGGGCGGCAGATACCGCGATGTACCGGGCCAAGGCTGCCGGCGGAAACACCATTCGCTTTTTCCTGCCGGAGATGCAGGCGGCGGCCCTGGCTCGGCTGGATCTGGAGCGGGCACTGCGCCAGGCCTTGGCCAATGACGAGCTGGAGCTCCATTTCCAGCCCCAGATCGACCGCAGCGGCCGGGTCGTGGGCGCCGAAGCCCTGGCACGCTGGCCGGGGGCGGGGATCGACGCGGTCTCGCCGGACGAGTTCGTGCCACTGGCGGAAGAGGCGGGGCTGGTCTACGCCTTCGGCGACTGGGTGCTGGATCGCGCCTGCGCGGCCATGGGCGCGATACGTGCCGCCCCCGGCGGGGCACAGATCAAGCGACTGGGGGTCAACATCAGCCCGCGCCAGTTCCGGCGCCGGGGATTCGCCGAGGGGATCGAGGTCCTGATTCACCACCACGGCGTGGCCCCCGGAGACATCGAGCTGGAGATCACCGAGGGCTCCCTGGTGGAAGACATCGAGGACACCACGGCCAAGATGGAGCGGCTACGGGCCCTGGGGGTCGCCTTCTCGATCGACGACTTCGGTACCGGGTATTCGTCGCTGGCCTATCTCAAGCGGCTGCCGTTGGACTCCCTCAAGATCGACCGATCGTTCGTCCGCGATGTCCTCACGGACCCATCGGACCAGGCGATCGTGGTCGCCATCCTGGACCTCGCGCGCCATTTGGGGCTGAAGGTGGTCGCGGAGGGCGTGGACACCGCGGAGATCCACGACTTCCTCCTGCGGCACCGCTGCGACGGCTTCCAGGGATTTCTGTTCCATCGGCCCATGACGCTCCCCGATTTCCTGGCGCTGATCGCCGCACAGGACGCTTGAGGTCTCGGTCGCACGAGCGCCAGGGCGGCGTTCTCCCTTACACTCCGGGTCCGAACCAACCGCCCAGGAGGCGAAGGAGACCCGGATGACCCAGCCACCCCATCCCATCGAGCCAGGCAACTGGGACCAAGGCGGCGCCACCGTCACCGCGCGCGGGGTGAACTTCTCCGTCTTCAGCCGCTATGCCGAGCGCCTTGAGCTCCTGCTCTTCGAGCGCGACGACAGCACAGAGCCGTTCCAGATCGTCACTCTGGACCCCAGGGTCCACCGCACTTTTTTTTTCTGGCATGTCCTGGTCCTGGGGCTCCCGGACGGGGTCTATTACAACTGGCGTGCGGACGGGCGCTGCGACACCCGCGAGAGCGGCTGCCGGATGGATGGCCGCAAGGTGCTCTTGGATCCCTGGGCGACCACCGTGAGCGACCGGCTCTGGGACCGGGAGCGTGCCTGCCGGCCGGGCGATAACCTGGGCACCGACATGCGCGCCCGGGTGGTGCGGGACGACTACGATTGGGAGGGCGACGAGCGGATCCGGATGCCGCTTAACCAAGCAGTGATCTACGAGATGCACCTGGCCGGCTTCACCCGCCACCCCTCCGCCGGGGCCGCCCACCCGGGGACCTATGGCGCCCTGATCGAAAAGATCCCCTATCTTCAGGACCTCGGTATCACCCATGTGGAGCTGATGCCGGTCATGGCCTTCGACCCCCAGGACGTCCCCCCCAAGACCGCGCGACTGGGTCTCACGAATTACTGGGGCTACAGCACCCACAGCTTCTTCGCCCCGCATCCCCACTTTGCCCAGCACCCGGGGCGCGCGCGCGACGAGTTTCGGGACATGGTCAAGGCCCTGCACAAGGCCGGGATCGGGGTGATCCTGGACGTCGTCTTCAACCACACCGCGGAAGGCGGGATCGGCGGGCCAACCATCCACTTTAAAGGACTGGCCAACGAGGTCTTTTACCACCTGGACTTCACCGACCGGCGCCTCTACCGGGACTACACCGGCTGCGGCAACACGTTGAACTGTAACCATCCCCTGGTGACCCGGTTCCTGGTGGACTCGCTGATCTACTGGGTGCGCCAGATGCACGTGGACGGGTTCCGGTTCGATCTCGCGAGCGCGCTCGCACGCGGGGAGGACGGTAATCCCCAGTACCACGCACCCCTGCTGTGGGCCACGGAGCTCTCGCCGTCCCTGCAGGGCGCGCACATTATCGCCGAGGCTTGGGACGCGGCCGGGCTCTATCAGGTCGGGGACTTCCCGGGCTTCCGCTGGGCCGAGTGGAACGGACGCTACAGGGACGTGATCCGCGCCTTCGTCCGCGGGGACCCGGGTCTGGTGCCGGAGGTAGCCACCCGCATCGCAGGCTCAAGCGACCTCTACGAGCCTCGCGGGCGCCTGCCCTCCAACTCCGTGAACTTCGTCACCTGCCACGACGGGTTCACCCTGTGGGACCTGGTGAGCTACAGCCAGAAGCACAACGAGGCTAACGGGGAAGACAACCTGGACGGCGGCAACGACAACGTCGCCTGGAATTGCGGCGTGGAAGGTCCCACGGGTCAGCCTCGGATCGTCGCGCTGCGCCGCCGCCAGGCCCGCAACTTCATCGCCATCCTGATGATGAGCCAAGGGGTGCCCATGCTGCTGGCCGGAGACGAGGTGCTTGCCACCAAGCAGGGCAACAACAACACCTACTGTCAGGATAACTCCCTGTCCTGGTTCGACTGGGCACGCCTGGAGACCAATGGCCCGATGCGCGACTTCGTGCGCGGCATGATCCGGCTGCGCCGCCGCCATCCGGCGCTGACCCGCAACCGCTTTCTGACAGGCCAGCCGGAGCCGGGCCAAACCCAGCCGGACATCGTCTGGCACGGGGTGGGGCTGGAAGACCCGGGCTGGACCGACCCCAACGGTCGGGTGCTCGCCTTCACCCTGTCCGGGGTGGATGGGGACGAGCCGCCCCTGCATGTCATGCTCAACATGTGGGACGATGACCTGGAGTATGCCCTCCCGCCCCTTCAGGGTCGGGTTTGGCACCTGGCAGTGGATACCAACCAAGAGCCGGGGGTCTATGAGCCAGGGCACCAGGCGCAGGTGCGGACCGAACGGTTGAAGGTGGGCGGGCGCAGCGTAGCGGTGCTGGAGGCGCACCGCGGCTGACCCCTCCGAGACAATGCCAACACGCCAAGCGTGAGGAGGATCGCCATGCAGCTCGGAATGATCGGACTCGGACGGATGGGGGCAAACATGGTCCTGCGGCTGCTGCGCGCCGGACACCAGTGCGTCGTCTATGATCGGGAGGCCTCCGCGGTGGCATGCCTGGCCCAGGAGGGCGCACAGGGCGCGTCCGATCTCAAAGACCTTTGCCGCCGCCTCTCCACACCGCGCAACATCTGGATCATGGTGCCGGCCGCTGCGGTCGACCGGGTGATCGACGACCTGGTACCCCACCTCGCCGCCGGGGACTCCATCGTGGACGGGGGCAACTCGAACTACAGAAACGACATCGCCCACGCCGCCCGGCTCGCCCCCGCGGGAATCCATTTCGTCGACTGCGGGACCAGCGGCGGGGTCTGGGGCCTGGACCGAGGCTATTGCCTAATGATCGGCGGCGAGCCTGAGGCGGTGGAGCGGCTGGACCCGATCTTCGCCGCCCTGGCCCCGGGCGTCGGCGAGATCGAGCGCACCTCCGGGCGTAGCGGACCTCCCAACCGCTCCGAGCGGGGCTATCTGCACTGCGGACCCAGCGGGGCCGGGCACTTCGTCAAGATGGTGCACAACGGCATCGAGTACGCCCTGATGGCCGCCTATGCGGAGGGGCTCAATATCCTCAAGCACGCGGGCGCCGGGCTCAAGGGCCGCGAGACCGACGCGGAGACCGCCCCGCTGGCCAACCCGGAGCACTACCGGTACCGGATCGACGTGGGCGAGGTGGCGGAGCTGTGGCGGCGCGGCAGCGTGGTCGCCTCCTGGCTGCTGGACCTGACCGCGACCGCCCTGCACGGGGATCCGGAGCTCAAGGCCTTCGACGGACGCGTCTCGGACTCGGGGGAAGGCCGCTGGACCAGCATCGCCGCCATCGAGACCGGCACCCCGGCGCCGATCCTCACCACCGCGCTCTTCGAGCGCTTCGGCTCGCGGGGGGAGGCGGACTTCGCCAACCAGCTCCTCTCCGCCATGCGTTACCAGTTCGGCGGGCATCATGAGAAATGAGTTGCGAGTGGCGAGTGGCGAGCGCCAAAGGCACACCGAGCCAGCCTGTTTCCCGCGGTTCTCGGCCCTAGCGACTCGCCACTCGGTACTCTGGAGATCCCCTTGACCCACCAACGCCTGACCGCCGATACCGCCCCGCCGGCCCCGCCCAACGCGATGATCATCTTCGGGGCCGCGGGGGACCTCACCAAGCGCAAGCTGATCCCCGCCCTGTTCCACCTGTGCAACGGGCGGCTCCTGCCCGACAGCTTCGCGGTGCTTGGGGTGGACCGCCTGGAGCTGGACGACGAGGGCTTCCGGAATTCGATCGAGCCCCATGTGAGGGAGCACGTGGGTAGCGCCTGGAACCAGGAGACCTGGGAGCGACTGCGCGAGCGGATCCATTATCACCAGGGCAACATCCTGGAGCAGGAGAGCTACCTGACGCTGTGCCAGCGACTCTCGCGCATCGACGCGGAGCGCGGGACCGACGGCTGCTATCTCTTCTACCTGGCGGTCCCGCCGAGTCTGTTCGGGGACATCACCCGCTTCCTGGGTGCGGTGGGACTCACGGCAGAGAGTCCGAACGACTGGCGCCGCGTCGTCATCGAGAAGCCCTTTGGCCATGACGTCGAGTCCGCCAAGGCCCTGAACGCGATGCTCCACGAGACCCTGAACGAGGACCAGATCTACCGCATCGACCACTATCTGGGCAAAGAGACGGTCCAGAACATCATGGTCTTCCGGTTCTCCAACGGCTTCATCGAGCCCCTGTGGAACCGCCAGCACATCGACCATGTGCAGATCACGGTGGCCGAGTCCGTCGGCGTGGAGCACCGCGGCGCCTACTACGAGGAGGCCGGGGCGGTGCGCGACATGATCACCAACCATCTACTGGTGCTCCTGGGGTTCGTGGCCATGGAGCCGCCGAACTCGTTCGGCTCGTTTGCGGTGCGCGACGAGATCAACAAGGTCCTGGACGCCATCCGCCCCCTGACCCCGGAAGAGGTCCTGACCCATGCGGTGCGCGGCCAGTACGGGGAGGGCGTCATGCCCGACGGCGAGAAGGTCGCGGCCTACCGGTCCTCCCCGGGCGTGGACCCCCATTCCCATACCGAGACCTACGCCGCCCTCAAGCTCTCCATGGACAACTGGCGCTGGGCGGGGGTGCCTTTCTATCTGCGCACCGGCAAACGGCTGCCCGCCCAATACACGGAGATTGCCATCCAGTTCAAGAAGGCCCCGACCATGATGTTCAAGGACATGGAGACAGAGGACATGAACCCGGACATGATGGTGCTGCGCATCCAGCCGGCCGAAGGCATCCAGTTGGGCTTCAGCGCCAAGATCCCCGGACCGACCATGCGGATCGGCACGGTGAATATGGACTTCTGCTACGCGGACTATTTCGGCAACGCCCCCGCCACCGGCTACGAGACCCTGATCTACGACTGCATGCACGGGGACGCCACGCTCTTCAAACACGCAGACACGGTCGAGAAGGGCTGGGAGATCGTGGAATCCGTGATGGACGTGTGGCATGCCCTGCCCGCTCGGGACTTCCCCAACTATGCGGCCGGCACCTGGGGTCCGGCGGCGGCGGCTGGTCTCCTCAAGGACGACGGGCGCCAGTGGCGCAGGATCGAGACGCCCGAGGCAGGGCCGTGCTGAGGGCGCTTCGGGCCGCGCGAGCTTGTCAGACTCCCCGGGGGGATCCGCCCCGGGACCCGAGGTTAACCGGGAGCACCCATGTACAAACTCGTCGCCTGCGATCTCGACGGCACCCTGCTCACCCCGGAGCATCGGCTGGGAGTTTTCACCCAGTCCGTCTTGGGGCGCCTGCGCGCTTGGGGCATCGAGCTGCTGCTGGCCTCGGGCAGGCACTACCAAGACATTCGCGCCTACTCGGCACAGCTCGGCGGACACGGCTGCCTGATCTCCTCCAACGGTGCGGCAGTGCACGACCGGCAGGGCCGGCTCGTACACTGCCAGCCCCTGGAGCCCGAATGCGCCGCGGCCCTCATCGCGGACCCCGGTTTCGCCGACGTGCACATGAACGTCTATCGCGCGGAGGAATGGCTGGTGGCCCGCCCGGAGCCCTATCTGCTCCAGTACCACCAGGATTCCGGTTTCGCCTACCGGGAGACGGACCTGGGCGCCTTGGACCCGACCCAGGTGCTCAAGGTCTTCTTCTACGGGGAGCACGGGCGCCTGGCCGAAATGGAGCGGATCGTCCAGGGGCGCTTCGGCGACCGAGTGACCACCACCTTCTCGCTCCCGGTGACCCTGGAGGTCATGGGGCGCGGGGTATCCAAGGGGGCGGCCCTGGAGTGGGTGGCAAGCCGGCTCGGGATCGGTCTGGCGGACACGATCGCCTTCGGGGACGGCCTGAACGACCTGGAGATGCTGGGGCGTGCCGGCAAGGGGGTGCTCATGGACAATGCAGACCCCAAGCTCAAGAATGCCTTGCCGGATCTGGATGTCATCGGCAGCAACCGAGAGGAATCCGTCGCGCGTTACCTGGACGGCCTGCTCGCGGCGGAGTGACGCCGACCGGTCGCAAGGTTGCGACTATCGCCCGGCTCCGTTGTCCGGTGCAAGAGCCCGTCAGGCCCCGCCCCGGCTGTGCACCGCCCATACCGCCGCCTCTACCCGGGTCTTGAGCCGAAGCTTCTTGAGGATGTGCTTGACGTGGACCTTGACGGTGCCGACCGAGAGGTCCAGGTCCCGGGCGATGAGCTTATTGCTGTAGCCCTTCTCCAGGAGCCCGACGATCTCCTCCTCCCGCGGGGTGAGCCCGGCCTCCGAGAGGCGGGCCGGGCGCGGCTCCTGGCGCAGGGCGCGGGCGATGAGCTCGGTGAGGCGCTCGCTCAGGACCAGCCGACCCTGGGTGACACGCTCGATCCCCGCCAGGATCTCCTCGGGCTCCATGTCCTTGAGCAGATAGCCGTCCGCCCCCGCGCGCAGGGCCGCGACCACGTCCTCCTCGCTGTCCGAGACTGTGAGCATGACCACACGCACGTCCTGGTCCAGTTCCCGCAGCCGCTTGAGGGTCTCGATCCCGTCCAGGCCCTTCATATTGAGGTCCAGCAGGATCAGGTCCGGGAGGGTGTTCAGGGCGACCTGGATCCCGCTCGCCCCGTCCGCCGCCTCCCCGACCAGATCCAGGTCCGCGGACATGGCGATCAGATCCGCCACGCCCTTGCGGAACAGGGGATGGTCGTCGATGACGACGACCCGGGTGCGGGCCGGGGCTTCGGTTTGTCCGGCCATCTCAGACGGCCTGAGCCATGGGCGCCGGGAGGGTCGGGGGGCCGGCCGTCGCCCCAACCGGCTCGGCCTCCAGGGACGCGCGATGTCGGAAGGCCAGACGCACCAGGGTCCCGCCCTTTGGGCCAGGCTCGACGGTCAGCGACCCGCCCAGTGTTTGTGCCCGCTCGCCCATAATGGTGAGTCCGTAGTGTCGACGGCGATCCTCGGAAAGGACGACCCCCCGGCCGTCGTCCCAGATGTCGACCTCCACCGACTCCTTGACCCGAGCCAGACTCACCCCGGCACGTCGAGCCTGTGCATGGCGGATCACGTTGGACAGCGCCTCGCGGACGATCTGCAGCACGTGGATCTCCTCGTTAGGGCTCAGCAGGGTGGCGGGCAGGCGGTTGTCTAGCGCGATCTCCACGGATCCGCGCTCCCGGTACTCCTGAACCGTGGACTCCAGGGCACTGGCGAGCCCCCGGTCGTCCATCTTGAGCCTGAAGGTGGTGAGGAGCTCGCGGAGCTCCCGATAGGCGCTGCTCACGCCCTCCCGTAGCTCCGCGAGCACCGCTCGCGCGCTCGACGTATCGCCCGCGTCCAGGGTGGCGGAGAGCCGCGCCGCCTGGATCTTGAGATAGGAGAGCGACTGCGCCAGGGAGTCGTGGAGCTCCCGGGCCAGGATGCCCCGCTCCTCGTGCAGGGCCAGGCGCCGGCCCTCGCGCTGCCGGAGCTGGAGCTTGATGGCGGTGCCCAGGTGTCCGCCCAGGGTCCCCAGCAGGCGCACCTGCCAGGGCTCCAGGGTCTCGCCATCCCGCAGGTCTACGATCAGCACGCCCAGCCGCTCTCCCCGGTCCTCCACCGGCAGGGCCAAGACTTGGCGGTTGGTGCCGTCGGGCAGGGGAAGCCCCTGCTGGGACGCCGACTCTCGGCACGCAAGACACCGGCTCGCGGTACAGGTACGCTCCTGCTCCGCCTGGGTGCGGGCAGTCAGGGTGCTGCGCCCGCCCCCGTGCCCGGAATCGTCCTGCAGACACAGCGTGACGGGCCCCAGACCCAGCTGGTCCCGGATGTCCCTGAGCACGCGCACGAGCAGGGGCTCCGAGATCGGGGATTCGTTGAGCTGGGTTCCAACCCGGTACAGGAGATCCAGGGAGCGATTGATTCTGGCCAAGTCCCGGGTCTTCTCCTCCACCCGTTCCTCCAACCCCGCGTAGAGCCGCGAGAGGTCCTCGGACATGCGGTTGAGGGCCGCACCCAACCTGCCCAGCTCGTCGCTGCCATCGCAGCGGGTACGCCCGGAGAAATCCCCCCGGCGTGCCCGATCCGCACAAGTCAGGAGCTCCTCCAGGGGTTGGATGACCCGCCGGGCGACCAGGACCAGGGTCCCCAGGACAACGAACAGGGTGAGGACCAGGCTGACTGCCTGGATCTGGCGCAGCATGGCGATACGGCCCTCTGCCACCCCCTCCAGCAGACCCACCAAGGCGTCCACCTCCGCGACGAATTCGTCCACCAGGACCAGATAGTCCGTGACCAGCGCTGCGGCAGCCGATGTGGAAGCGCCGCCAGGGTCCTGGCCCAGATAGGAATCCAGGGCTGGGCGCATCCGTCCCCGCCAGGAGTCCCAGACCCTTCGGTAGGCGGCGCGAACCTCGTGACTTGCCCGGAGCGGGATGGCATCCGCCAATCGCGGACTCTCGAGCCGCGTCTCCAGCTCCCGGGCCAGGGCCGCCACCCGCCGGGTACGCTCTGGCCCAGGAACGGCCAGATCCGCGACGGCCATGCCGATCCGGTACGACTGCATACGCACGGTGCCGGACTGGTTGACCGCGGAGGCCAGACCCTCCGTCGTCTGGGCGATGAAGACCGAGCTCAGCATGGAGAAGACGCCGAGCAGCACCACCGCGGCCATCAACAGCCCGATGCGCAGGAGGATCGGCTTATCGGCGATTCGCTTGATCACGTGGTGCATATCTTCCGCTTAGTAGCGCGCCGTCGGCTGGAGGGAAAGGGTAATACCACCAAAGAGACAGCGCGCGCCGGGTGTCGCCGGCCCACCCGCCCGAGCAGTGCCGGATTCGATGATAAACAGGGACTTCGAAGTCCAGCCCACTACCACCAAAGAGGTATTCCCGAAGGGCCGGCTCGATATTCTGCGGCCTTTCCCGACCTATTCCCGGCCTATCCCCACCATTAGACTGACTTCTTGGCACAGACGCAGGGTCCACCGATCCCCTGGGGCGGGCGCAAGCGGCTCCAGCCGCCGAGACCCCTCCGCGAGGCCCCGCCAGTCGGCCTATCGGAGCCCCCGGAGGTCGAGCGGCCAGTCCGTCCACATCGCATCGCCGACCGGGCTGCACCGGCACCCGGGACCGATCCAACCGGGACATCCATGAATGACCATCTGTAGCTGCCTCGTCCACACTCAGCCAGGCCAGGGCGCCTTGGTCGCCGCCCAGCTGCTGCGCCTGCCCGGTGTCGAGGTCCACGGAGGGATCGCGGAAGACACCTTGGTCGTGACCCTGGAGGACGACGGACAACACAGTGCCCGAGACGGCACCGTCGTCGACACCCTGTCAACGATGGGCCAGGTGCCGGGTGTCGTTCATACGGTCCTGATCTATCACTACGACGGCAACGACATCCAGACGGAGGCGCGCTCCCATGACCATCAGCCGGCGTGAATTCATCAAATCCCAGGCCGCGATCGCCGCGGCCGCCGCCGCGGGTGTCGCCCTGCCTGCGAGCCTGGTCGCCCGGGCGCAAGAGGCCCCGATGGACGACGGATTGCGCTGGGACAAGGCCCCCTGCCGGTTCTGCGGCACGGGATGCAGCGTCCTGGTAGGCGTGAAGGACGGTCGAATCGTCGCCAGCCAAGGGGACCCGGATGCACCCGTAAATCGGGGCCTCAACTGCATCAAGGGCTATTTCCTGCCCAAGATCATGTACGGCCAGGACCGCCTGACCCAACCGCTGCTGCGTAAGACCGACGGCCGGTACGACAAGAACGGGGAATTCCAGCCCGTCACCTGGGACGAGGCATTCGACATCATGGCCGAGAAATGGAAGGCGGCCATGAAAAAGGAGGGCGGACCCAGCCGGGTCGGCATGTTCGGCTCCGGACAATGGACCGTTTGGGATGGCTATGCGGCCAGCAAATTCATCAAGGGCGGCCTGCGCTCCAATAACCTGGATCCCAATGCGCGTCACTGCATGGCCTCGGCGGTGGTCGCGTTCATGCGCCACTTCGGGATCGACGAGCCCATGGGCTGCTACGACGACCTGGAGCACGCGGACGTCTTCGCGCTCTGGGGCTCCAACATGACGGAGATGCACCCCATTCTCTGGTCGCGGCTCACCGATACCCGATTGACCAAGCCGGGCTGCGAGGTCCATGTGCTCTCCACCTTCGAGCACCGCTGTTTCGAGCTGGCGGACAACCCCATCGTCTTCAAGCCCCAAACCGACCTGGCCATCCAGAACTACATCTGCAATTACATCATCCAGAACGGCAAGGTCAATCAGGCCTTCGTCGACAACCATGTGACCTTCAAGCGCACCGCCGAGAACATCGGCTATGGCCTGCGCCCCAATCACCCATTGGAGCAGAAGGCCACTAACAGCGGATACCCGGACCCGGCGGACCCCACCAAGAAGAAGGGCGACCCCATGGGTGCCACGGAGATTACGTTCGAGGAGTTCGCGAAGCTGGTCGCGCCCTATACCCTGGAATATGTCTCCGAGCTCTCCGGGGTCCCCAAGGAGAACCTGGAGCGCCTCGCCGCCGCCTACGCGGATCCCAACAAGAAGGTCGTCTCCTTCTGGACCATGGGCTTCAACCAGCACACCCGCGGCAGCTGGGTGAACGGCAACATGTACAACGTGCACCTGCTGGTGGGGAAGATCTCCGAGCCCGGAAACGGCCCCTTCTCCCTGACCGGCCAGCCCTCCGCGTGCGGTACGGCCCGCGAGGTGGGCACATTCGCCCATCGGCTACCCGCGGACTTGGTGGTGACAAAGCCCGAGCACCGAGCCATTGCCGAGACGGTTTGGAAGCTGCCGGAGGGGACCATCAACGACAAGATCGGCTACCACGCGGTGCTTATGCACCGGATGCTCAAGGACGGCAAGATGAATTGCTACTGGCAGCAGTGCAATAACAATATGCAAGCCTCCCCGAACATGAACGAGGAGAGCTATCCCGGGTGGCGCAATCCGGACAACTTCATCACCGTTTCGGACCCCTATCCCACAGTGTCCGCACAGGCGGCGGACCTGGTCTTGCCTACGGCCATGTGGACCGAGAAGGAAGGGGCCTATGGCAATGCGGAGCGCCGCACCCAGTTTTGGCGGGAGCAGGTTTCCGCCCCCGGGGAGTCCAAGTCCGACCTCTGGCAGATCATGGAATTCTCCAAGCGCTTTAAGGTAGAGGAGGTCTGGCCCGAGGAACTGATTGCCAAGAAGCCGGAGTACCGGGGCAAGACCCTGTACGACATCCTGTTCGCCAACGGGGTCGTCGACCAGTTCCCCTACGATGGGAGAATCCTGGACGACCAGGGCAATGCCTACGGCAACCACGAGAGCGCCCACTTCGGCTATTACGTGCAGAAGGGGCTGTTCGAGGAATACGCCGGATTCGGACGTGGACATGCCCACGATCTCGCCCCCTTCGACACCTATCACCGCACCCGCGGGCTGCGCTGGCCGGTGGTGGATGGCAAAGAGACCCTCTGGCGCTTCCGCGAGGGGTATGACCCCTACGTGAAGGCCAAGCATCCGGAGGTGGCCAAGGGCGATGTCTATTTTTACGGCAACAAGAACGGCCGGGCCAATATCATCTTCGCCCCCTATGATCCGCCCGCCGAATCGCCGGATGCGGATTACCCTCTTTGGCTGTGCACCGGGCGCGTCCTGGAGCACTGGCATTCGGGCTCCATGACCAGGCGGGTCCCCGAGCTCTACAAGGCAGTGCCGGACGCCCAGGTCTTCATGAATAAGCTCGATGCCAAACGGCTCGGTCTCCGCGACGGCCAGATGGCCAGGATCTCCACGAGGCGGGGCGAGATCGCGGCACGCGTCGAAACGCGGGGCCGCAACCGCCCGCCGGAGGGACTGGTCTTCATCCCCTGGTTCGATGCGAGCCGCCTGGTCAATAAGCTGACCCTGGACGCCACCTGCCCGCTGTCCAAAGAAACGGACTTCAAGAAGGCGGCATGCAAGGTGGAACGGGCTTAGAATGGCAATTCAGTGCGCGAATGAACGCGAATGAACGCAAGGCACGCTTGAGCCGCCGCCAGTTCTTGGGGGAGACCCTGAAGACCGCCTGCGGTGTGGGGCTCTTCGGGCTGGGGCTCGGGCTCTATGCCCAGCGTGCCAGCGCCCTACCTGCCTGGGCCATCCGCCCCCCCGGGGCCATCGCGGAAGAAGATTTCAATGGCGCCTGTATCCGTTGCGGGCTCTGCGTGCGGGACTGCCCGTTCGACATGCTGCATCTGGCGGAGCTGGGCCAGCCGATCCCCACGGGGACGCCCTATTTCATCGCCCGTGACAAGGGCTGCGAGATGTGCGAGGACATCCCCTGCGTCGCCGCCTGCCCCACCAATGCCCTAAGCCACGACCTCACCGATATCGAAAAGGCGCGGATGGGGCTCGCGGTGCTGGTGGATCAGGAGAATTGCATCGCCTTTCGGGGACTGCGGTGCGAGGTCTGCTACCAGGTCTGTCCCATCAAGGACCAAGCGATTACGTTGGACCGCCAGCACAATCAGCGCTCCGGCAAGCATGCCATGTTCGTCCCTGTCGTCCATTCGGACCGCTGCACGGGCTGCGGCAAGTGCGAGGAGGCCTGCATCCTGGAGCGGGCGGCCATCAAGGTCCTGCCCATGCACCTGGCGAAGGGCGAGCTCGGGCACCACTACCGGCTGGGCTGGGAGCAGAAGCAGCAGGCCGGCGGATCCCTGGTGAGTCCAGACCCTGAGCATCGCTACAACCTGCCCGAGGGGATGCGCTACGAGCACGGCGGACGGGGGCTGATCCAGGAAGGGACCGCACCCGGCCCGGGCGAGGCCGCACCCATTCCAGACAACCCATTGGAAACCCTGAACCGCAAGGGTCCGCTTTAGCTGAATCGGTCGACGCTATGTCGCTCTATGCGCCTCCTGGCCGCACCGCCCGCAAGACCAAGGGTTGGCTCAAGACCCACCGGTGGCTCCTGCTCCGGAGATCGAGCCAGCTCGGCATCCTGGCCCTGTTCCTGGCCGGCCCCTGGCTGGGGGTCTGGATTGTCCAGGGCAACCTGTCCGCCAGCATCACCCTGGATCTGCTACCACTGACGGATCCGTTGTTGCTGCTCCAGTCCATGCTTTCGGGGTCCATGCCAATCCTCTCCGGCGCCCTGGGGGCGCTGATCGTGGTCGCGTTCTATGCGTTGGTGGGCGGGCGGGTCTTCTGCTCCTGGGTTTGCCCCGTGAATCCGATCACGGACCTGGCCGAGTGGCTGCGGCGGCGGCTGGACCTGCGCGCGAGCGCCCGGCTCTCCCGGGACCTACGCTACTGGGTGCTGGCCCTGGTCCTGATCCTGCCGCTCGCCACTGGGACTATGGCCTTCGAGTCCTTCAATCCCGTTTCCATGACCCATCGGGGGCTAATCTTCGGCATGGGTCTGGCCTGGCTGGTGCTCGGCGGGGTCTTTCTCTTCGACCTGCTGGTGGCGCGACACGGCTGGTGCGGACACCTATGCCCGATCGGAGCCTTCTATGGCCTGATCGGCAACCGCGCCTTGCTCCGGGTGCGCGCGGACGGACGCGAGCGCTGCGACGACTGCATGGACTGTTTCGCCGTCTGTCCGGAGCCCCAGGTCATCAAGCCCGCACTCAAAGGCGCGGACAAGGGCATGGGCCCGGTGGTCCTGGACATGAATTGCACCAATTGCGGCCGCTGCATCGATGTGTGCCCCCAGAACGTCTTTCGCTTCGGCACCCGACTGCGAAACCGCAGCGATGCCGCAGACCCCAGGGTCCGCTATACCCATCAACCGAGAAAGGTCAGTTGAGCCGCCGAGCCGGTGGAGGAAGACATGAATAAGCCGATCGCAACCCTGACCCTGTGCCTGGCAGCCCTCGCTGCGGCCGGATCCGTGCAGGCGGTGGATCTGGTCTCGGAGCGGGGGTCAGCCATCGAGGCCCCCTCGCCCGTACCCGCCAAGCATATGGTGGAGACGGTCCCAGGGGGCTTCCAGCGCTCCTACAAGGAGCAGCCCCCCATGATCCCCCACGACATCGAGAAATACGAGATCTCGATAAGGAATAACGGCTGTCTCAAGTGTCATAGCGACGCCACCTATCAGCAGGAAAAGGCCAAGCGCACGCCGGACAGCCACTATCTGGACCGGGACGGAAACAAGCTTCCGCACCTCTCCTCCCTGCGCTATTTCTGCACCCAGTGCCATGCGGTCCAACTCTCGGGCGGCCCCCTGGTGGAGAACACCTTCCAGGGACGCAAGTGAGCCTTTCCATGCCCAGGATTCGATCTGACTCGTCCCAAAAAAAGTCAATAAAGGACCCAACACCATGAGCGAGCAGCAAACACGCCGCGGGGGCGGCAAGACCCTGGTCCTGCTGGCGGTCGGCGTCGTGGCCGGTATCGTCCTTTGGGGCGGATTCAATACCGCCATGGAGGCGACCAACACGGAGACCTTCTGCGTCTCCTGCCACGAGATGGAGGCGAACGTCTACCAGGAGCTCCAGAACACCATCCATTATACGAACCGAACCGGCGTACGGGCCACCTGTCCCGACTGCCATGTCCCCAAGGACTGGGTGCACAAATTCGCCCGTAAGGTCCAGGCGACCAACGAGCTCTTCCACCATTTCCGCGGCACCGTGGACACCCCCGAGAAGTTCGACGCCAAGCGCTTCGAGCTGGCCCAAAACGTCTGGCGCACCATGAAAAACACAGACTCCCGAGAGTGCCGCAACTGCCACGACTACGAGTCCATGAACTTCGCCAAGCAGCAATCGCGCAGTCAGCAGCGTCACGAGGATGCGGAGCGGCAGGGACTCACCTGCATCGACTGCCACAAGGGGATCGCCCACCGGCTGCCCGTCCAATACGACCCGGAAAAAGACATCCCCGGGGCGAGCGTCTTCTATTCGAAGACCCCCTGAGGGCCAGGACCTCTGGCCATGGATCCAAAGGGCGGACGATGCCTCGCCCTGTCCCTGGTCTGCAGCCTATCCCTCGCGGCGGCTGAGCCTAACCAGGACGACCGAGCCGCCGCCCTCTTCCGGAAGGAATGCTCCGCCTGTCACGGACCCGCCGCCCATGGCGGGCACAACGGCGAATATCCGAGGCTGGCAGGTCTGCCCGCCGCCTACATCGTCACGCAGCTTGAGTCCTTCCGCGACCGCAAGCGCCAGAACAAGCCCATGATCCCCATCTTCAAAGGCGGTCGTCTGACACAGGACGACATCGAGGCACTGGCGGGCCACCTCTCCCGGAGAGCTGCCCCGACACCTTCGGAGGTCGGTGTGCCAGAGAGGGTGGCGGGGGACCTGAAGCTGGGCGAGAGGCTCTACGGGAAGGATTGCGCCGAGTGCCACGGCGCTGACGGCCGGGGCAAACCGGACACTGCGAACCCACCGCTGATCGCCCAGTGGCCCGCCTATTTGACCAAGCAGATGATCGATTTTCGACGCGGCCGGCGCGTTCACGAAAACGCCGAGGCGCTATTCGCCCAAGCCGAGCCAACCGAGCTGGATGCCTTGCTCGCTTACATGCTCCAGCTCAACCGGCTAACGCCGAGCCTGCCCGCGCCCTGAGCTGAGCCGACGATCGCTCAGGCGTAGATCTCGGTCTGCGGCAGGCTGATCCCGATTGAAGACAAGGTCAGCAATGCATCCGGCGAATCGTATAAGCGCGTCTCCCAGCCCGTCTCGGTGCGGGATAGCACCTCAATCCGCGGAGAATCCTGGGTCACCATGACATACTCCTGGAGACCTGGCAGACTCTGGTAAGCGAGTCGCTTATCGCTGCGGTCGTAACGTTGCGTATTCGGCGAGAGAACCTCGATCACCAGCACCGGGTCGATCTTGAAATAGGGGTCCCCCCGTTCTTGCGCGCATCGCACGAAGATGTCGGGATAGAGGAAGTCGCGTTCATGACTCCCACAGCTCGTGAATAAGATAAAGGCCGAGGAGGTAGCGCAACTGTTGAGGGTTGCTCGCCCCCAGTCGCTGGGACAGCTCGTTCAACAGCTTGTTGGAGTAAGCGGGTGTGACTAGTGCTTCAAGAAGGCCGCGTCGAAGCCATCCGAGCGCAGTAGCACGGGAGATGCGCCTCCCTCCCCATTAAGGCGCAGGAGATACGAGCTATAGACGACGCCGTCGAATCCGAGCCGGATGACAGCTCGCTCCAATGCCTCGAAGCATTGATCGATGCCCTCGGCGGCACAGAGCTTGCTGACGAAATCAACGATCAGTTGCATGCGTTTGACCCGTTAAGCCGCGAATTACAGACATACGGGGAAATGCCGATCGACTTTCGGGGTAAAAATAAGTAGAAAACAAGGTAACCGAGCGCCAGATAGAGTCGGTAGGTAAAGATGACGGGATCGGTGGCGCCCAGCGCATTGGACCCGTAGCTCGACCACGGGTAGTCTCCTGGCGCTCCAGTCACCTGAAGTCAAGTTAAGTCAAGTCGCCAGCCCCCCAGTGGCACGGCGCCGTCCCGGCGCGCTAAGGTGGACTCATGTGCGGCCGTTTCATCCAGCACTCCGCCCCCGAGATCTACGCCAGTCGCTTCGACATCGAAGCGCTGTGCGCGGCGACGCCGCGCTACAACCTCGCCCCGACCCAGCCGGTGCTTGTCGTGCGGCGCACCGAGAACGGAACGCGCGAGCTGGTGCGGTTGCGCTGGGGCCTGATCCCCGCCTGGTCCAAGGGGCCGGACAACCGCTACAGCATGATCAACGCCCGGGCCGAGACGCTCGACTCCAAGCCCGCCTACCGCAACGCCTTCAAGCGTCGGCGCTGCCTGATCCCCTCCGAGGGCTTCTACGAGTGGAAGGCGGAACCAGGCGGCAAGATGCCCTTTCTGATCCGCCGGCGCGACGGCGAGCCCTTTGCCATGGCCGGGCTGTGGGAGCGCTGGCAGGATCCCGAGGGCGCGGCCATCGAGTCCTGCACTGTCCTCGTCACTGACGCCAACGCCCCGGTGAGCGCGATCCACGACCGCATGCCTGTCGTCCTCGACCCCGCGGACTACGCCGCCTGGCTGGACCCGGACACCCGCGACGTCGGG
>JBGSOR010000504.1:0-13297 GCA_041738985.1 Chromatiaceae bacterium
CACCACCGCCCGCACCGGAGCCCACTCCAGCGCCCGCACCACCGCCCGCACCGGAGCCCACTCCGGAGCCCGCACCACCACCCGTGCCGGAACCCACTCCAGAGCCCGCACCACAGCCAGCACCGGAGCCCACTCCGGAGCAGCCCCCACCCGCCCCAGCTCAGTAAAGGCCAGACAGAGCCGAGGCCGGATCGGCCGAGCCCCAGAGGTCAACCCGGCGCACGCCGGGACCGAGGACCTGCAGCGACGATTGGGGGTTCCGAGTCGCCGGTACGCGGGACCGACCATACCGCACCAGTTCGTGCGCCGGACCTCAGCGCCCCTGGGCCCCGGTCACAGGCACGAACCGCACTGGGAGCAAAAGCTGGCCCCTGAGCCGACCGCTGGCGTCCTTCTCGTAGACCGCAAGCTGCTGAAGGTCCCAGGCTTCGCCCACGGGGATTACCAGGCGGCCGCCGGCCTTGAGCTGGTCGATCAGGGGATCCGGGATCCGCGGGGCGGCCGCCGTGACGACGATCCCGTCGAAGGGTGCGGCCTCGGGCCAGCCCAGCCAGCCATCGCCGGCGCGCACATGCACGCCCTCGTAGCCCAGCTCGGCCAGAGTCCGTTCGGCACGCCTGGCCAGCTCCGGGACGATCTCTACCGTGTAGACCTCGACCCCCATGGCTGCCAGCACCGCCGCCTGGTAGCCGGAGCCTGTGCCCAGCTCGAAGACGCGATCCCCCGGGCCAACCCCGAGCAGTTGGCTCATGATGGCGACGATATAGGGTTGGGAGATGGTCTGACCGCCCCCGATGGGGAGAGGGTGGTTGCGGTAGGCCAGTGCCTGCTGCTCCGGAGGGACGAAGGCGTGGCGCGGGACCTCCCGCATCGCAGCAAGCACCTCCGGCGCCAACCTGGAGAAACCCAGGGCGTCGGCGGTCTCGAGCACGTTCGACTCAATCTCCTCGATGAGTGCCTCGCGCTGGGCCTTCATGTGGCCGTCCTCCCCTTTCCCGATGCCCGGGAGGGCCAAGGCCGCCGCCAGCACGAGGCAGCACAATCGGACGGAATCGAGCCGCATGCGAGGGTGGTCAAGGGACAAATCATGGGACATTGGGATCCAGTTCGTTGCAGCGGCGAGATCTTTGCGGGCGACAAGAAGAAGTCTAGCACCCGGACCGAACCCGCCGAGTCCGCGCCCCCTGCGATAAGATGAGGAGCGGTCGGTCGACCGCCACGCCGAGAAAGCCCATGAGTCCGAGCCCGCTACTCTCGAATCCCTGGCGCCTCGCGCTCCTGCTTTGGCTCTGGGGCTGGATCGGCTTCGCGCCCGCCGGCGAATTGGACACGGTGCACCCGGCGCCGCCGGCCGCGACCTCGGAGACCCCGGCACCCGCGGCGGATTCCGAGTCCCAATGGCTGGTCCGGGGCGCGGATGGAGCTACCCGGGTGCGGATCCAGTTTTACTGGTCCCAAACCTGCCCGCACTGCCGGGCGGCCCTTCCCTTCCTTGCACGTCTGCAGGCGCAGGAGCCCTGGATCGAGGTCCAGGAATTCGAGATCTCCGGCAGCCGATCCAACCTGCAGCACTATGTGGAGCTGGCGTCGGGGATGGGGGAGCGGGCCAGCTCGGTGCCCGCATTCTTCGTCTGCGGCCAGATGCTCACGGGCTATGACAGCGAGGAGGGCATGGGCCGGCGGGTGCTGGGACTCGCCCGCTTTTGCCGTCAGGCAGCCTCGGCCCGCTCGGGTCCGGAAGAGGATGCCGTCGGCGACAGGGGCCCCGCCCCAAGCGCCGGATCGGTCGAGACCGAGTCCCGGAGCGAGGCGCCTGCGCCGCAGGTCTCCAGACCCGCCATCGACCTGCCGCTGATCGGTCCGCTCGAAACCGCCTCCCTCTCGCTACCCCTGTTTACCCTGGTCATCGCAGGCCTCGACGCCTTCAACCCCTGCGCCTTCTTCGTGCTCCTGTTCCTCCTGAGCCTCCTGGTCCACGCCCGCAGCCGCACCCGCATGCTCCTCGTCGGCGGGACCTTCGTGCTCTTCTCCGGCCTCGTCTATTTCCTGTTCATGGCGGCCTGGCTCAACCTCTTCGTCATCGCGGGCGGCACGCCCGTGGTGACTGCCGTCGCCGGGGTTCTGGCCCTGGTCATTGGGACGCTCAACGTCAAGGATTCCATCTGGCTCAAGCAGGGTCCGAGCCTCTCCATCCCGGAGTCGGCCAAGCCCGGACTCTTTCGCCGCATGCGCGTGCTCGCGAGTGCGGATCGTCCAGGGACCATGTTGGTGGGTACAGTGGCCCTCGCCCTCGCCGCCAATAGCTACGAGATCCTCTGCACCGCCGGATTCCCCATGGTCTTCACCCGAGCGCTCAGCCTGAACGGACTTTCTCCGGTCGCCCATTATGGCTACCTCGCCCTCTATAACCTGATCTACATCCTGCCGCTCCTGGCCATCGTCCTCGTCTTTACCTACACGCTAGGGTCCAGAAAGCTCTCGGAGCATCAGGGCCGAATCCTGAAGCTCTTGTCCGGACTCATGATGCTGGGCCTGGGCGCGCTGATGCTCCTCTCCCCCGCGCGGCTGAGCGACCCCTGGTCCGCCGCCTTGCTGCTCGGCGTCGCACTGACTCTGACCGGCTTCATCGCCTTGATTTCGCGGCGGCGAGCGCGAACGCAGGCACCTCCGGCTAGAGCTTGAACAGATCCTCCGCCGCGCGCCTCGCGGCATCCAGATCCGGGGCAGCGTTGCCCGGCCGGGGGGTCAGGGTCGGCTCGAACAGCTCGCAGAAATTGGACCGGGCCTTGTCGATTACCCGCTCTACCTGGGGCTCCATGCACTCGTTCGCCCGCCCGGGGGCATAGTGCCGACAGTTACGGCAGCAATGGGTGGGCTTGCCACAGCCCCCGCAGACCGATTCGCGTCCCAGGTCCAGCCGGGTGAGTCCGGCCCCGCAATTCCAGCAATTGCCCTTGATCTCTTCGCCCATGGCGGTCTCCGGTGAATGGCCCCAGTACATGATCCGGCAAGGGGACGGCGGGCGCAAAGGCGCCCTTACAGCATCAGAACGTCCAGCTCCAGACGGTGGTCGTGGTCCGCGTACGGCACCAACCGGCGGACGCGCCCGCTCAAAGGGCGGCGGCAAGCCAGGAGACGGGCGGCCACCAGGTTCTCCGAGCGCGGCAGATAGCCGAGCTTACGCCCCAGCCAATAGACCGCGACCGCCTGGGGGTCATGGGGGTTGTCTTGCTCCGGGGTCAGGGTCAGTGGGGTGCCCGGACGCAATGCGGGCCACAGATTGGCTGCGGCATGGTGTCGGAAACCGGCAAGCCGGCTGTGCTGAATGACCAGGGGGTGGCCCAGCACCGTCTCGCTGAGGTCCAGGAGACGATCGGATCCGGCTCGGGGCTTAGAACGGCTCTTGGCGCGGGTCATTGCGACTGTCCTCCGATTGCGATGAGACCGAGTCTGCGCCAGCGGAGGCTCATTCCATGAGTCCGCCGAATTCAACGAGGCAATGGACCCGAACGCGTCGCCATGGAGCGACTCCACAGGGTCCGACCGTAGAAACCCCGATGGTCCCCCCGAATGGCGGAAGGCATATTAGGGGCGTGCAAGTGCGCGGCGCGGGTAATCGCGTCACTGGGACCCCCCGGGGGCGCCCGTGCCTGAGACGCGGGTAAAACGCTTGGGGGCCGATCGCGACGCGGGCATGGAATATCGAGCACCTGCAGCGGTATTCGTATGAACCACAATCGCTATCCGTACTTTTGCCAGCGATCCGTCCCGGCTCGGAAGGTTGCTACATGACTCCCGAGGACGCTGACCGCCGAGCGCCTGAAGACCAGCCCCCGCCGACTCAGCGCTTGGGGCACAGGTCGGCTGCCGTGCCTCCCGAGACACTGCCGCCGCCGGCTCCAGCGGATAGCGAGCGCCTGGGTCCCCAGTCCGATGGCGGCCGGATCGGATCCAACGGGCAGGACGCAGCGTTGCACCAGGGTGGGCAGCACCAGGACGGGCCGGCGGCCCCCGAAGAAGGCCCCTGCGAACGGGCCCCGGTGGGCTATCTGACAATCGATCCGGGGGGTCTGATCCGGGATGCCAATCGCGCGGCCAGCGACTTCACGGGTTACTCCCGGGGGGACCTCGTCGAGCGCCCCCTCTCCGACTTCATCGCCCCGACGGACCTGGACCTGTACCTGGCCCTGCGCCAGCGTCTGATCCACTCCAATGAACCGGAGTGCGCGGAGCTGCGCCTCTCCAGGCCGGACGGGACACCCCGTTGGATCCAGCTGCACGCGACTGCAACCCAGGACCGGCTCGGCGGCATGCCTGGCCTCGAGGCGATCCTCATCGACATCACACGGCTCAAGCAGGCCGAGGAGGCACTGCAGGAGTCGGACAGACGCAAGGACGACTTCCTGGCCATGCTGGCACACGAGCTGCGCAACCCCCTGACCCCCATCCGCAACGCCGCCTTCATCCTGGGCCAGCCGGGCCTGGACGAGCCCCGAGCCCGCTGGGTCCGCGATACCGTCGAGACCCAGGTCGCGTACCTGAGCCGGCTCGTGGACAATCTGCTCGATGCGGCCCGTATCGTTCGAAGTCAGGTTCAGCTCCAGATCGAACCGGTCGAGATGGCCGGGACCCTGCACCGGGCGATCGACAAGGCTCGGACCCTGATCGACTCCAGACGCCATCGGCTGGAGCTGCACCTCCCCGACCGGCCGGTGTGGGTCAGCGGCGATCCGGCGCGACTGCTCCAGATGCTAATCAACCTGCTGGACAACGCCGCCCGGTTTACCCAGAGCGGGGGGCACATCCAGGTCCGGCTGGAGTGTGCCGGGACCGCCGCGGAGATCCGGGTGCAGGACGATGGCCCCGGCATCCCAACGGACCTGCTGCCTCGGGTCTTCGATCTCTTCCAGCAAGGCCCCCAGGGTCCGGACCGCGTCCAGGGTGGCCTGGGACTGGGTCTCGCCCTGGTGCGCGCACTGGCGCTGCTACAGGGCGGGGACGCAACGGCCGCAAGCTCGGGACCTGGCCTGGGGGCTACCTTCGTCCTGCGGCTGCCCCTCGTCGGGGATCGCGTCGAGGCAGCCGCTGGGGAGACCCAGGTCCGGACCCCGGGCAATCCCGCAAACAGGGTCCGCCTCCGCATCCTGGTGGTGGAGGACGACCCCGCGGTGAGCGAGAGCACTGCTGCTATTCTGCGCGCGGACGGCCACCGGGTCAGGATCGCGGACTGCGGCGAACGCGCCCTCGAGCTGTTGGCCCGCCTCCGGCCCCAGGTTGTCCTGCTCGACATCGGACTCCGCGGCGAAAGCGGCTATCGGATCGCGGAGCGGATCAGGGAGCAGCCCGGCGGCGGCGAGCCCCTGCTGGTGGGTTTGAGCGGCTATAGCGAGGAGATGGCCGAGCCCCGAGGCAGCGCGAGCCGACTGGATCGCTACCTGGTCAAACCCGTGGAGCCGATCGTCCTTCGCGCCCTGCTTTCGGACCTGGCCAGCCGGTCGGCGGAATAGACCCGCCGGGGAGACCGCCACGCATGGGGCGGGTCCCCGGCTCGGCGGAGCAGTTTCTCGTCACCCGTTTCCCAAGCCTCGCACGGACATCCATACTCCCGGGCCAAGCGCCCTCGGAAAAGAACCCGGAGCCCCGGCTCGGCGACGCGCGCGCCAATCCCGGCCTGTCGCAACCGCGCCAACCTCCGGCCCCATTTCACGCCCAATCTCCAGAAAGAGGCACACGATGAAGCTTCGCCTTGGTTACGAGCTGATCTACGACTGTCCGCAACCGACACCGATGATACTGACGTTGAGCATCCACTTTACGCGGGTCTCCGATCTTGTCGTTCCGGACCATCTCATTGCCAGACCGTCCGTCCCGATCGCGGCCTACCGGGACACCTTCGGCAACTGGTGCAGCCGTATCGTCGCGCCGCAGGGGGAGATCCGACTGAGCGCGGACGCCGTGGTCGAGGATCGGGGCGAACGAGACCCTGTGGCCCTCTCCGCCCAACAGCACCCGGTGCAGGAGCTTCCCGAGGCGACCCTGGTCTTCCTCCTGGGGAGCCGCTACTGCGAAACCGATCTCCTGTCCGAGGCGGCCTGGGACCTCTTTGGCAAGTCCCCCACCGGATGGGACCGCGTCCAGACCATCTGCGACTTCGTCCATCGCCATATCGCCTTCGGGTACGAGCACGCCCGGGCCACCAAGACCGCCTGGCAGGCATTCGAGGAGCGCGTCGGCGTCTGCCGCGATTACACCCACCTCGCCATCGCCTTCTGCCGCTGCATGAACATCCCGGCACGCTACTGCACCGGCTACCTGAGCGACATCGGCACCCCGCCCCCCTACAGCCCCGGCGATTTCGCTGCCTGGATGGAGGTCTACCTGGGCGGCCAGTGGCACACCTTCGATCCTCGCAACAACCAGCCCCGGATCGGCCGCGTCCTCATCGCCCGCGGCCGCGATGCTGCCGACGTGGCCATCAGCAACACCTTCGGCCCCAACACCCTCAGGAGCTTTCGGGTCTGGACGGACGCGGTGGGTGACGCACCGCGTTAAGGCGATTGCCGGAAAAGCATGTACCGGATCGCGAAGGATTTTCGTCTGCCTTCTAAGGAGCGCCGCCAGGAGCATAGCTGGGCTATGTGACTGTCGGTGCGACGCCGAAGGCGGGCGAAAAGACGAGCGAGGTGGTACATGATTTGACAGAAATCGCCTAAGCGTCGCACTCGGGCTGCGATCCGTGCGGACGCCGGACAAAGCGTTCTGCCCTCCAACCCTCAAAACGGATGCCGCGCCCCCCGGGCGACCGTTTTCGTATCTGCTCGACCCGGATGTCGTCTGTCGCTTTCGCGCATGGGGTGCGGCGGTGCGGCGCCCCAGCGAGCTCACGGATTCCGCTAGACGCTCCCGAGAAAGAACGGGATCAACATGGCATTCACCAGGTCGATAAAAAAAGCGGAGACCAGGGGTACGATGATGAATGCCCGGTGGGAGGGGCCGAAACGCTGAGTCACGGCGGCCATATTGGCCATGGCGGTGGGTGTGGAGCCCAGGGAGACGCCGCCGAATCCGGCGGCCACCACCGCGGCGTCGTAATTGCGGCCCATCAGCGGAAACAGGACAAACAGGGCCACGACCACCGCCAACGCGAATTGGGCGGCGAGGATCGCCAGGATGGGGCCAGCCAGGTCGATCAGGGTCCAGAGCTGCATGCTCATCAGCGACATGGCAAGGAAGGTCCCCAGCGCGATTTCGGCGATCAGGGCGATGGCCGGGGTGCGGGCCGGCCAAGGCATGCCGGTGACGACGGACAGGCCCTTGGGCACCAGGTTGGTAATCAGGATACCGGCGAAGAGGCAGGTGACGAAGAGCGGTAGCCGCAGCCCCAAGTCCGCAATGACCCCGTTCAGCAGATAGCCCACCAGGATGCAGACGTGGATCGCCAGCACCGCACCCAGGAAGTCCAAATGATCGACCCGAGTATTCTTCTGCGCCTCGGTGAAGCCGATGTCCTGGATCTCCTGGGCGGTTCCGGCCGCGGGTACCAGCTGATAGCGGTTGATGAGCAGCTTGGCGATGGGTCCGCCCATGAGGCTTGCCAGGATCAGGCCGAAGGTGGCGCTCGCGATCCCGATCTCCATGGCATTCGAGATGCCGTGAGTCTCGGCGATCGACGGCGCCCAGGCGATGGTGGTCCCGTGCCCGCCGATGAGGGAGACGCTACCACCGAGCACACCGACCGCTGCCGGCAGATCGAAGAGCGACGCCACCCCGATCCCGGTGAGGTTCTGGACGAACATGAACGCGATCGTTATGGCGAGGAGGATCAGCAGCGGCCTTCCGCCGGCCAGCAGGTCCCTGGCGCTGGCATTGATGCCGATGGTGGTAAAGAAATAGACCAGCAGCACATCCCGCGCCCGCAGCTCGAATTCCACTGCAATCCCGGAGGCCGCGAAGAGCAACCCGAACAGGATGGAGAACAGGAGCCCGCCGGTGACCGGCTCCGGGATGCTGAATTCCCTCAGAAAGCCGACTCGTTCGTTCAGCCGCTTGCCGACGAAGAGGACAAGGATGCCGATGGTGACGGCAAGAAAGGACTGGACGTGCAGTATACTGTCTTGATGATCCATGGGTACCCTTTGATGTAATCCCGGAAGCGGTCCTTCGGACCGTAGAGGGTGAAAGGCCGGGAAAGGCAAGGTCGACGTGGCGATGGCCAGGGAGCGGACGGACCCAAGCGTCGGCGGCAAAGCGGCGCAGGCTACACCGATCGCGGCGATCCCGGGAAGGGGCACCCCAGATGATACCCGGGTCCCGGGCCGTGCTACGCTTGCACGATTCGCTTCCAGGATCTGCCGCAAGCGGCGCTGCGCCCAACCCGACACAGGGAGACCTTCGAGACATGACCTACTGCGTGGGACTCTGCCTGGATCAGGGCCTGGTGATGGCCTCCGACTCCCGCACCAACGCGGGCGTGGACGCGATCTCTTCCTACAGCAAGCTGCATCTGTTCCAGCCGGCACCGGACCGGATCTTCGTCCTGATGGCGGCCGGCAACCTGGCCACCACCCGCGAGGTGCTCGACCGCATCCGCCGGGACCTGGACCAGTCCGTGAATCCCCGCCCCAGCCCCTATCAGCAGGCCCCGGGGGCAACCCTGCTGAACGTGAACTATCTCTTCGAGGCCGCCACCTACATCGGGCAGCTGAGCCTGGCCGTCCAGAACGAGCAGGGACCCGCGGTGCGCCAGGCCGGGGCGAGCCCCGAGGCGACCTTCATCCTGGGCGGGCAGATCGCGGGGCAGCCGCATGGGCTCTTCCTCATCTATCCCCAGGGCAACTCCATCGCCGCCACGCCCGAGACGCCCTATTTGCAGATCGGCGAGCACAAGTTCGGCAAGCCCGCGCTGGACCTGATCGCCTACCCCGGGCTCTCGTTGGAGGACGGGGCGCGGCTCTGCCTGGTCTCCCTGGAAGGTACCGCCCGCTCCAACCTGACCGTCGCCCCGCCCTTCGAGGTAGCGATCTACCCGCGGGATCTGCTCGGCTTGTCCCATCGACTGAAGCTGGAAGGCGACTCGACGGAGCTGCTGGATATATCGCGCAGTTGGCGGGACAGCCTGCGTCAGGCCTTTGCCGGACTCCCCCGCTTCGCCTGGGAGCAGCCCGATGCACCGGGTCAGATGCAGTCCTGACGCACTGCCAGGGACCCGACCGCGCACCTGACATGGCGACCCTCCCCTCCTGCATCTCCACCGGCCGCCTGCCCGAGCCCGAGCGGGTGCAGGCAGTGGTCCGCGAGGCGCACGCCCGTTTCGGGTCGAACGACGAGGGACGCAACGCCGACTATATCCCGGCCCTGGCCCTGGTCCCGAGCCAGCTCTTCGGGATCTGCCTGATGGGGACCTCCGGCAACCGCTACGCGGCCGGGGATGCCGAACACCCCTTCACCATCCAGAGCATCTCCAAGCCGTTCGTCTTCGCCCTGATCTGCCAGGCGATCGGGGAGGACGAGGCGCGTCGCCGGCTCGGTGTGAACATCACGGGTCTGCCCTTCAACTCGGTCATCGCCGTGGAGCGGTCTGGCGACGGGCTCACCAACCCCATGGTCAACGCGGGCGCCATCGCGACCACCAGTCTCGCCCCCGGCGAGACCGCGGAGTCCAAGTGGGCGTACATTCGCGACGGCCTCTCGCGCTTTGCGGGGCGGGCGCTTGAGGTCGACGACGCCGTCTACCGGTCCGAGGCGGCCGCGAACCAGCGCAACGAGGGTATCGCCAACCTGTTGAAGCGCTACGAGCGGATCTATTTCGACCCGATCCAGGCCACGGACATCTATACGAGGCAGTGCTCCCTGAGTGTGACCGCCCGAGACCTGGCCGTGATGGCAGCCACCCTCGCCAACGGCGGGGTCAACCCGATCACGCGCGCGCCCGTTATCGACGCCATCCACTGCCAGCACGTCCTGGCCGTCATGGTGACGGCCGGGCTCTACGAGAATTCGGGCGACTGGCTCTACGAGACGGGTCTTCCCGGCAAGAGCGGGGTCAGCGGCGGGATGATCGTCGTCGCCCCGGGCAAAGGCGGACTGGCAACCTTCGCGCCGCCGCTCGACGAGGCGGGAAACAGTGTCAAGGGCCAGCTCGCGGCGCGGTTCCTGTCCGAAGAGTTGGGACTGAACCTGTTTGCGTCGCGGCCCGCGTTTGTGGGCAATCCGGCGGCTCGCATTGGGGCTGACGGACCGGATTCGGAAATCGCGAGCTGAGCGGAACGCTTGGGAAAAATGGGCCGCCAAAGGTCGACTCCGGCGCTCGGCGTGCTAACGACGCCTTTGAGGTGGTCGCCATCCATCCATCGCGGCTGGCACCTATCCGATAGGCAGCGACGAGGGGCTTTTCGAGAACGAGGCCTCGGCCCACGAGTGAGCCTCGCCGCCTTCGCCCTCGGCCGGTTTCCGGTCACCAATGCCGAGTGGCGCTGCTTCATGGCAGCGGACGGCTACGAGGACGAGCGCTGGTGGGAAACCGAGTCGGCATCGCGCTGGCGGCGCGGGGAGGGTACGGCCGAGGGTCTCAAGCAGGAATGGCGCGAATCCCGACAGTCGCTGCGCGACAACCCGGAGCGGATCCGGCAGCGGCACAGCGATGGCCGAATCACGCCCAAGCAGGCGGAGGATTGGGAGAAGATCCGGGTCATGCCGCGCGCTGCGCCTGCCGCCTCGGCGGCCGTCCCGACGACAGCTACGTCAACCTGGGGTTTCGGGTGTTATGTGTTTCCCCCATCCACTGGAGGTCCGCATAGGCCACGAAGTCGTTCTGCATGGAGAGCTTCTTGCCGTGGCCACCCGGGAGCCAATTCCCGACCCGTCCCGGACGCTCCGGACTAAGCCGACCCCGTCTCCTCCTGCACCTCCGGCTCCGGCGCAAACCACCCGGCGATCCGCCGGTGCGCAGATTCGTGCAGGGAGAGCAGCGCCGGGATGAAGATCAGCACCAACACCGTCGCAAAGCCGATCCCGAAGGCGAGCGAGACGGCCATAGGAATGAGGAACTGGGCCTGGAGGCTGGTCTCGAACAGGAGCGGACCCAAGCCCACCACCGTGGTCGCAGACGTCAGCAGCATGGCGCGCAGGCGCGAGCAGGCGGCATCCTCCAGGGCCTTGTCGACCCCCAGGCCGCTGTGCCGCAGCTCCTGGTACATGCTGACCAGGATGATGGCGTTATTGACCACGATGCCGGACAGGCCGAACAGGCCGAACAGGGACAGGAGCGTCAGGTCGATCCCCATGATCCAATGACCGACGATGGCGCCCACCAGACCGAGCGGGATTGAGGTCATGACCACCAGGGGCCAGCCCCAGCTCGAAAAGACCGCCGCCAGGATCAGGAAGACGAGCCCGAGCCCCAGGTACAGACCCATCTTCATGTCGCCCAGGGTCTCGCGCTGATCCGCGGCGCGGCCCTCGAAGCTGTAGCCCACACCGTAATGGGTGACCAGCGGGGGCAGCAGGTCTCGCTCCAGGGCCTGGCGCACGCCATCCGGGGTGTTGAGCGCCCGGTTTACGTCGGCCGTGACCTCCACGGCGAGTTGGCCGTCCGCATGGCGCAGGGCCTCGAACCCGCGCCGGGTCTCCCAGTCCGCCACCGTGTCCAAGGGCACGAACTGCCCGTCCGACAGGCGGATGCGCAGCTGCTCCAGGGCGTCCAGGCGGGTGCGCTCGGCGCGCGGCAGCAGCACCCGCACCTCCAGCTCGTCCGAGCCCACCTGGACGAGCTGGGCCAGGTGTCCGTCGAATGCGGCACGCAGCTGCCGGCCCAAGAGCTCCGTGGTCACGCCCAGGGACTGACCCGCCGGGGAGACCCGGTAGATCAGCTGCTCGCGCCCAAAGGGCATGTCGTCCACCATGTCCGAGACCCCGGGGATACCCTCCAGGCTCTGGGCCAGGTCAAGGGCGGCGGACTTGAGGGCCTGGGCATCGTCGCCGGTGAGGCGCACGTTGAGGTCGCGACCCGGGGGGCCGGACTTGCGGGTGGAGACCACCAGGCTCTCGATGCCGGCGGGCAGCGCGACGTTGTGTCGCCAGGCGGCCAGAAACTCCTCGTTACGCACGGTCCGCCGCTCCGAGGGGACGAGTTGAACCAGGATCGAGGCGAGCTGGTCCCCGCGCGCCCCGGCGCCCACCTCCACGGCCACCGTGGCCCCCAGCCGGGCGACCGCCGCATCCACCAGTCCGCCCCCCAGCTCCCGGTCGGTCTGGCTCAGTGCGCGCTCCAGCTCGCTCAGGAAGGCTTGGGTCCGGTCGCGCGGGGTGCCGGCCACGAAGGTAGCGTTGGCAAAGACGATCTGCGCCTCGGGAGTGGGGAAGAAGACGAAGGCGATGCGCCCGCCGGCCAGCAGGCCGACTGTCAGGAGCATGAGCACCGCCACCAGGCTGACAGTGACACCGCGCCAGCGCAGGGACAGGACCACCAGTGGCCGGTACATGTGGTCCCGAAAATAGTCGAACCCGGCATCGACCCGCTTGCGCCAGGCAGGTGTGACCTGCTGGACCTGGTGGCTGAAGGCCGAGCGCAGGTGGGCCGGCATGATGAGGAAGACCTCCAGCAGGGAGGCGATCAGCACCATGATGGCGACGAAGGGGATGTCCCACAGAATATTGCCCATGATCCCGCCCACCATCATCAGGGGCAGGAAGGCGGCGACCGTGGTCAGTGCCGAGGCGGTGACCGGCCAGAACATGCGCCGGGCGCCGGCGATGGCGGCCTCCGCTGGCGGCAGGCCCATGCGGAAGCGAGACTCCGCGTACTCGCCGATCACGATGGCGTCGTCGTCGATCACGCCCAGTGTGAGCAGGAGCGCGAACAGACTCATCATGTTGATGGTGCCGCCGAACAGCCACAGGAGGGCCAGGGCGGCCAGATAGGCCGTCGGGATGCCCATGGCGACCCACAATGCGACCCGCCCGGGCAGAAAGATAAAGAGGAACAGGAGCACCAGGGCGAAACCCTGGATGCCGTTACCGACCAACAGGTCAATGCGGTCGCGGATGAGCTGCCACTGCTCGTCGAAGACGGAGATCTGGATGCTGGGGGGCAGGGTCGGGCGGGTGTCGTCCAGCCACTGCTGGAAGAGCCGGGCGGCGCGCAGGGAGTGGCCGTTCTCCGCCCGCTGCACCAACATCTCCACCGTGGCCGCCCCGTGGGACTGGACCGTCTCGGTCTCGACCTCGGTCATTGTCAGGGCAGCCGGGCGTGCCTCCCGGACGATGGTCGCCACGTCCCCCAGGCGAACCAGGCCGCGCC
>JBGSOR010000405.1:0-1813 GCA_041738985.1 Chromatiaceae bacterium
CGGCGACGCCGACGCACCTCGGGCTGACCGACGTGCCGGGCGCGCAGCGCTTCCAGGTCGCCTCGACCGCCCCAGCAGGTGCTCGGGGCCTTCCTCTGCCACATCGACGCCGCAATAACCTTAGTCTTGACCGGACCCGGAAAGTCGCCACCATAGAAGGGCGAATGCATGGCCTGGTACTGGCTCCGAATTACCTCGTCGCGAAATACCAGGGACTCGGTCCCGCGGTCGATGATCGAACCAACGGAGGACGAATGACCTTGGTCAAGGCTCGAGCCGAGATCCTCATCCAACGGCCGCCAGAGGTGGTCTACGGCTTCGTCGCGCGGGACTTCTTCGCAAACTATCCTCGCTGGTCGCCGGAGGTCAGGCGCCTGGACGTGCTGACCCCGGGCCCGGTCCGGGTGGGGAGCCGGGCGCGCCAAGTGCGCGTCGACCAAGGGCGCCAGAGCGAGTCCACGTTCCAGGTGACAGCCATGGAGGAGCCGCTCCAGTTGGACTTCGCCGAGGGCTCGGACCTGTTCCGGATCAGCTATCGGCTCACCCCGATGGGCGCGCATACCCGCCTCACCTTCGCTTTCGAGCTGACCCGCCTGGAGTTTTATATGCGCCCCTTCGAGAAGCTGATCCGGGTCAGCGTCCAAGACGGGGCCGAGCGGGTGGTCCGCAACATCAAGGGGCTGGTGGAGCGAGAGTCGGCACCGCCGGGCAGCGCTGCCGAAGTACCTTGACAGGCGCTAGCCGCCGTCGCGGCCACATAATGCGCCTCAGCCATCATGCCGCCGCGGCGGCGAATCAATCGACAGGAGCACCCCATGGAGTTCATGGCCGAAAAAGATGAAGGCACCATCCCCTTCGTGCTCTCCCAGATCCTCGACACCTGCGTCAACGGCATCACCCTGTCCGACCCAGACCAGCCGGACAACCCCATCGTCTATGCCAACGAGGCCTTCGAGCTCATCACCGGGTACAACCGCGAGGAGATCGTCGGCCATAACTGCCGCTTCCTCCAGGGAAAGGACCGGGACCAGCCGGAGATCGAGCGCATCCGCGAGGCGCTGCGCGACCAGAAACCGGTGACGGTCACCCTGCGCAACTATCGCAAGGACGGCACCCTGTTCTACAACCGTTTCTCCATACGCCCGCTGCTCGACCGCCAGGGGCGGCTGGTCTACTACCTGGGGATCCAGTACGACGTGACGGACAAGGTCGAGGCAGAAGAGGAGCTGCGCCGGCTCAACGCCAAGCTCAGGGCCATGGGCGAGCAGGTGGACTAGTGGGGAGTGCGGAGCCCGTGCATGCCTGGCACAAGCCGGCTGACTGTCACTCTGGGGGTTTTCCGTTGTCGTGACGGGGCGACTCGTTGGTTGCACCCTATCGACGGCGGAGCAGTATCCGGCCGTCGCGCATAATGTCGTACCCCCCATTCGCAACCGAGCGCAGTGTCTTCAAGCGCCTCCGCACACGGGCGCTTGACCAAGCCTGGTCACGACGCGAGAAAAGCCGGATGCGGAGCGCCGAGCCGAAGGACTGGGATGCTGGAGGGTTTTATCGAATCCCGGCGCACCCACCTACTGAGCTCAGTGCCATAACTTTGAAGCAGTTTACCGATGCGGCCAGTCTCCGTCGTCGTCCCGACCCGGCGCCTAGGCACGGCGCTCCGCGAGCGCTGCGCTAGGACGGTCGCGTGTCTCCCCGGCGCGGAGATCATTGTCTGCGAGCCGGACGACCTGGTTCCGCTCGAGGCGGAGCCGCATCTGCCCGAGGGCTGGCGACTGGTCAGTGCGCCGCGCGGTCGCGAGCGCGCAATAGG
>JBGSOR010000175.1:0-9528 GCA_041738985.1 Chromatiaceae bacterium
GCGGTCGATGCGGCCAATCGGGCAACCGGTGGCCACACCCTCTATGCCCCGCACCTGACCGGTGGGCCGCGTCGTCTGCTGGAGCAGTCGCGCGTCGCCCGGGAGGCTGGCGTGCGGATGGCCATGCTGGCGCCGATGCTCGCTGGGCTCGGTGCACTTCAGGAGCTCACGGCGGACGGCCTCGGTATCCTGGCACATCCGGCCCTGGCCGGTGCGGGCCGCATCGCCACGCCCCTGCTCTTCGGTCGGCTGTTTCGGCTCACCGGGGCGGATGCGGTCATCTTCCCCAGCTACGGCGGACGCTTCTCCTATACGCCCGAGACCTGCCGGGGTATCGCCGAGGAGGCCCGTGCCCCCTGGGGCGGCCTGGCGGCCACGGTCCCGGTGCCCGCCGGTGGCCTGCAAGCGGATCGGGTGGAGGAGCTGGTCCGCTTCTACGGACCGGACCTGATGCTGCTGATCGGCGGGGCAGTCTTGGAGGGTCCAGATATCGGCCGCGCCGCCCGGGCCTTCGTCGCGCGGGTCCATGGGCTCGGGGAGGCCGCTTGACGTGGAATCCGGAGATCGAATCGGGCCGCGAATGAGCGCGAACGAACGCAAGATGCGGGGGCGTGTCGGGTGAGCGATCGGGTGATGCGCAGATCCCTGCCTGGGCGGGGTTGGGAAGGGGTCGAGCCGCTGGACTACAAGCCGGCCGGCAGCGCACCCTTCCAGGACATCGCGCGCCATGTGCTCTTTGCAGAAGACAGCTTCGCCTGCGAGCTGCGCTATTTCGAGATCGCCCCTGGCGGACACTCCACCCTGGAGCGACACGGCCACGCCCACGGCGTCCTGATCCTCAACGGCCGCGGCGCCTGCCTGGTCGGCCGCGAGGTCCATCCGCTGGGCACCCACGATCTGGTCCGCATCCCCCCTTGGACCTGGCACCAGCTCCGGGCGGACCCGGACTCCTGTCTGGGCTTTCTCTGCATGGTCAACCGGGACCGCGACCGGCCGGTGCTGCCCACCGAGGTCGATCTGGCCGAGCTGCGCTCCGATGCGGCGGTGGCGGAATTTATCCGGGCTTAAGACAATTGCCTGAAAATCATGTATTTGATCGCGTAGGATTTTCGTCTGCCTTCAAGGAGCGCCGCCAGGAGCATAGCTGGGCTATGTGACTGTCGGTGCGACGCCGAAGGCGGGCGAAAAGACGAGCGAGGTGGTACATGATTTGTCAGAAATCGCCTAAGCCCAAGACCCACCTCGATCGAACGTGCCGAGCCTGGGGGCCCAGGCCGGCGAGCGCGCGATGCCGACCGGATAATCGGCCCCAACGGACGGCCGGCGTCACACGGGGCCTTGATCGTAATTCCGTTGCGCTAGGCGAATCCTGGAAGAGGGGGAAGATAGTGTAGTCTCCTCCCCGATGTGCTTCGCTCAGGCCAACTTTCTGGTGGGCGATCGGGACATCCTGCTCACGGAGATCGCCCCTTCTAAATCAGCCGCCCTCAGTTCGAGGTCTGGCGCCACACCCAGCTGATCATCGACCTGGTCCCCGGCCGCGGCGGCGTGTTCTCCCTGGAGAATGGGCGCGAGGTCCGACTACTTGAGTTTTATGTCTTCACGCTTGGCCTCTGCCATCGCTTCTGGCTCGAGCTCTTCGGCGAAGCAATTCAGGCGTATGAAGACGCCCCAAGCGGCAAGAAGTACGCCAGCGGCGGCCAAAATGCTGGCTGCGTAAATCAGCTGAACCGAATCTTCATGTGCCGCGCGGAAAGTCGCAACTAATCCCTCGACAACAATTGCGATTACGACGACGACCAGGAATCTGGATAAGAACCGGCGCACACGAGTGGGCCCGCTAATATGAGCGTCGCGCACGACTTCTTCTTCAGTAATCGTCTGTGCGATCTGGAGCGCCACGACTGCGGCGGCTAATAGTCCTATGGCCTCGATGATCTGCTGCGCGGCCGAGCGGTCCAGGCCAGCAGCGAAGGCTGTCCATGCCGCCTTCGTCGCGATGGCAATGAGCATGAGAGCGGCGCAGGCGAACAGAGCGGCCATCAATCCATGAATGATCGAAAAAGCGAGTAGCAGCGGTTTCATTGGCATATCCGAGACGAACGGCTGTGAAGTGGATTTCGTGCACCGTAACGTTCGACGTGCGGCGGTGCAAACGGCGGCACGTCGTTGCACCACGCCACGATCAGAGTGAAGGGTGTGGCCTGCACCGCCGATGAAGGCGAGCATAAAGTCGAGGGGCATGAGCCGCTTTGTGCAAAGGGCGACTCTCGCCCGTAATGCTACGCGTAATCGCCACGAACGGGCCTCGTCGTAATTGCGTTCGTCCCACGACTCAACTCGACCGCCCGCTCCAGCAGACCACCCCCCGGTTCATGGCGAGGGGGATCTCAAAACCATTGAGCGAGAGGCAATCCTCCGACTTGGGAACATCGTCCGTCTGCATGCAGGCTGGGCCGAACTGGTCGGCCGCAAGCTCGCCCTGCCACGTGATCGCCCGCTGCGGCATGCGCCAGCGCAGGGCGCCGACCGGCGGGGCGGCGTAGGGAATGCCCTTCCAGCTGACAGCGTCGCCTGAAGCGATGCCGCGGACCCAGCCGCCCTCGGTCTTTACGAGGGTCGGATGAGGGGGTTGGGGCAGGGCGATTGCCGGTACCGAGAGTGCCGCGAGCAACAGCAGTGCGCGGCTCAGCCAACGAATCGGGCGAGTCACGACGTTCTCCTTCTCGCTGCGTTGATGGACCAAGGGTTGATGCGCTGCGGTCGTCACTTGCCGTTCCGCACGCGCTCCTCCGAAAGATCTGGCTGTTTGACCAAGCCGGCTCGCTACGGCGCCCAGCGTCTCGGTCTAGGCAGCCTCGGTCGCGTTTGGACAGACCGTAGATGGGAAGCGCGCTAATCTCGCCCTGGGGCGTCAAACGATTCTGTAAAGGCACGACGATCCAATCAGGATAGCGGGATCCGAGCGCATACGCTCCTTCATTCGACCGGCATGGGTTCGGACGAAACCGATCTGGCCGCCGAGGTCATGGTGCAGTTCCGCCGCAAAGGCGGTGCGCTCGACCGCAGATTCCGTCGCCCTTGCAGGCGCAGCCCAAAACGTGCTGTAGCCGGGCAGCCTCTCCACCGGGGCGGCCAGGCTGGTGCAGCAGTGGGCGGTAGGCGCGCGAACACGTTCGCGATGGACTCTCGGGGTAAGCACCTGTGGCGGTGATTCGCCGGGCAGCATGGCTGGGTCTGAGCCTTCTGCCGCGGCGCGAGAGCGGGCGTTGGCCGCCTGATCCGGCAAGTCAGTCCGAGGACCGGTACTCAGGAGCGCCTTTGCTCGAAGGGGGCGATGCCATGCGTCATTCGATTATACCCCTTGTTTGCAGTGCCTCTCGCGTCAGGGCCTGGCGCTGGGGCAAGTCCGTCTTGTCGCGGACTTCCAGATTCGTTGCGAAGAACCACACGTCATCGGCCGTTTCGACGTAGCCCACGTACCAACCGACTTGCGGCCTCACTCTCGTCCCCCAGCCTGTCTTGGCCCGCATCGTCAACGCCGGCGTTTGCTCGACAATCATGATGTCTTTCAGCGTTTCATAGGACGAGGGGCTGAATGGGAGAGAGCGCAGATAGACGTTCTTGAGGAATTCCACTTGCTCTATCGCGCTGATTTCAAGGGTGCCGTCAAGCCAAAACGTCGTTTCGTCGAACGGCTCGCGCAGCGCGCCGTAGGCTGACGTGCGTATATAATCTCGATACCTCTCCGCGCCGACGCGACGATATTGCCTTTTCTTCAAGCGCGATCAGGCTGTTCAGTATCTTGAATGTGGATGCCGGCGAGAACCTCCGGTTTGCGCGCGGATCGTTATGAACGAATGTCTGCCCCGTGCTTAAGGACGCGATGACAATCGCCCCGTCAATGCCTCGCTGGTGGAAGAGCATTCCGATCGCTGGGTCTTCGGCGACTGCTGAAGCCGAAAATAAAAGGACAAGAAAGGGGATGAGAAACTTGCGCTTGTATTGATGCATGACGATCCGGCTAACAGGATGGCCCCCTACCGATCGGCAGGGGGCAAAACAACGGCGTTCAAGGCGCTCTTTACGCTTGAGCCTTGCTTTTACGGGTATGGTAGGCGATCTTCCGATTGTGCGTCGAGTTAAGCGAGTCCGATGCGCATGGAGTCGACCCCATAACCCGCAGAAAGGGTGATTGTCCTATCCGGCGGACCGTGGCCTCCGAGCGAGGACGCGCAATGACCGCCAACGCCCCAGTTCCCGCAAGTTGCACAAAGAGACCGCTGCCCATGAACCCCTACGTGGTACCCAACGCCAATCCGGACCTGGTCGTCCTCGCCGTCTACCGGGACGAAGAAGGCCACTACGCGGAAGAGGTTCCGATCGTCGCCTGGGTCGTCGATCCCAAGTCCGCCGCCAGCGCTATCGCAAAGAACGAGATCCCGTCGGCGATCCCGGTCTGCATCGACGAGGTGGGAACCGTGATGGGTATCTACGACCGCGCGAGCGGGACAGTCACCCGCCCGCAATTCTGTCAGTGGGAGACCCGCGAGGAGGCCGTCGAAGACATGGCGCTGGAGGCGATGCAATCGGACCGTCGAGTGCACGGGGCGGAGTCGGAGGACATGACTGTGGAGGTCGCGCCATGAGCGAGGAGCCCGGCGCCTATTACGTGGGTCATTTCCGCAGCTCCAACGATTCGAGTAGGTGTGCGGCCGTGACGATCCGAGGGCTGAATTCCGGGGCCAAGATCAACAGTTCGGCATCGACCGTGACGAGGAACTGCGCCTTGCCGGCGATCGCCAATTGGAGGAACGGTTGATCGAATGGATCGCGGCACAGGGGAGTCGCGGGTGGCGGATCGGGGATCGTCACCGTTTCGCACCAGGGTAAGTAATCGGCCAGGAGCTGTTCCTGTTCGGCCGCCGAGAGCTTGAATTTGGGGTAGCTCAGGGTGCGCAGCAGCTCGGCCGCGGTAGGGGTCGCAATCAGGGGTGTCAAACGTCCTTCGGTAGGGTGAGCTGGTTCTTGGCGGTCAGCTTGGCAAGCATCGGATCATTCCGAAAGTAAGGATTCCTTACTTTAGACGCTCGCGGCGCGAGGGGCAACGCCGAAAGCGATTTCAGGGGTGCAATCGGAACCGATGTCCCCTCAGGCGTAGGCTGGGCAAGGCGCGCACACAGATGCCGGGTGTGATCGCGCGGTCGGGTGCGCCGTGCCTATCTTCGCAGCCCCCGGCGCCCCGCAATCGCGAAGAACCACTGGCTTTCATCTTGGACTCCGCGTGGAAGGCCTGGCGAGAGGTCCATCGGCTGGCCCGCGACGGCTAACGAAAATTTCAGCGGCGCGGCGTTGCCGCGTCCGTTGAGGCTTTTAATTGGGAAGTATCTTCTTCTGTTGATGTGACCGTGCTTGGGATTGATATCAATATCCCCGTCATTCTCTGAACTATCGCTAAATGTTTCCGCTCATTGGAGATAGCAGAGAAAACGAACAGCACAATCGCTAACGCGAGAACAATACAGGTCAGAAACACGATCGGCAATAGCGCTGTCGAGAGGGCCATGGTCGATGGGGGAATGGAAGAATTTTCCAAACGAGTCAGTACTGTGAATGGATTGGCCAGCAAAGGCGCGAACCAGAACAGCCAGCCCGCGAAACCCGCTACACCGACCAGAAGAACGACGCCGACATATCGCCACGCGTTCACCAATTTCGTTCGGTGCGCGAGGAACCTAACCTCTTGTTCAGTCAAATCCATGTTTGCTCCCTTATGGCGGCCAACGTTAAGGCCAGGGCTGCGCGCACCCGCACGACGAGCGTCCCACTAGAGCCGAACTCGTTGGGCAAACGGCGCTAGGTTTTGACGTGCGTGTTAGCCCTTGCCGAGTTGCAGTTTACTGACGACGTCTGCCAACGAGGTAGAAGCCGCTGTACCCTCCGCCTCTTTGGCGCTGCGGAGATCTTGAAGATCCTGATAGTCTTCAAGAGCTTTTGCGACGGCCCGAAACTCGTCGATGGGAAGGACAACGTACTCTTCGGAGCCCTCTATTCCTATGAACTGAGGATGTAGGTTCATCGATCACCTCTTGGAGTAGACGTGCTTTCGGTGCATCACACGGTAGACAACGACCGTATCGTCTTCGACCTCGAAAAGCGCCCTGTAGTCGCCCGCGCGAAGCCGATACTCTGGCGTGAAATTGGTGAGCCGCTTTATGTTTCCCGTAAGTCCATTTTCCAGCTCTTGGAGTTTTGCGGCAATTCGAGAGGCGTCCTGTTTCTGAAGACCGCGCAGATCCTTTATTGCCTGGGGCTTCAGCTCGACCTTCATAATTGATGTGCCCAGCTTCGGACGCTGCTCTTACCGGCTAACGTGTTTGAAGTTGCCGCATGATGTTAGCGTCCTAGACTGCATGCGGTCTAGCACCCAAGCATCCGAATCCCTGGCCATGTCCGCGCCGACTCCTCGGCGCCGCAACGACGGGACACCGTCCAACTGGGACCGCTACCGACCTCCTCGCCCGTCGCGGGGAGCCGGAGACCATGCGCCGCTGGTACGTCCGCCGCGTCGAGAAGCTCGTGAAAGAGATCCGTCCGCATGCGCTGACCGAGCTGACGGCATCGGAGATAGCCGACCACATCCAGCGGCTATCGGCCGTCCCGCGCTGGCCGATTGGCAGTTTCGGCAGGCGGTGGACGCACTGCAACTGCTGCTGGTTGACCTGGCTCAATGCCCTGCGGGTAAAGGGGTTGACTGGGACTGGTGGAAGACGGGCGGTCGAAGACTCGATTGCGCTCAAGGCCGGGTGACGCTCCGCACCGTCCAGGAATCGGATTCGCTCGGTCGTGTTCGGGGCGCTCGGCGGAGACCCATACGACCCGAAAGGCCGCCTGATCGGCGGGCAGCGGGGCGTAACCTGCATCAGTGCGTAAGGGCGACTTCGTGCCAACCGCTGGGGCGCGACAGGATACCCACCGATCGCTTAAGGTTCGGCCAAGCCGTCCTCGAACAGGGCCAGAGTTGCCCCGCATGTCGCCGCCCCATCCGAAGCTCCAGACCCAGGCCCCCGGGGACGGTGGCCCGGTCGTCCCTGCCCGCGTGCTTTGGAGTGCAGACCGCCGCACCCTATCGATCGACGGCAGCTGGACCACGGCGGCACTCGCCCGTCTCGGGCCTACGCCCGCGGAGCTGAACCAGTCTACGGAGGCGGTCATCCTCGATGGGAGCGGTCTCACGGGCCTGGACACTGCGGGCGCCCTGCTCGTCCATCGACTGGTGCAGCGGCTGCGGGGGCAGGGTAGGGAGGTGCAGCTCGCGGGATTCGACGCGCGTCGCTTGGCCCTGCTAGACCTGGTGGCGGAGCGGCTGGCCGTCGAGGCCGAGGCACTCGGGCAACAAGGGCCGCCGCCCCGGCCCACCGGTCTGGAGCGGCTCGGTCGGCTGGTCGTCGAAGGGGGGCGGGAGGGATTCGCTCTGCTGTCGTTCTGCGGCGAGGTCTGTCTGGCCTTCGCACAGAGTCTGCTCCACCCGGCGCGGTTTCGCTGGCGCTATGTGCTGTCGGTCCTGGAGCACGACGGGGTGCGCTCCATCCCGGTGCTCGGCATGCTGTCCTTCCTGCTCGGCGTGGTGATCGCCTATCAGGCCGGTGTACAGTTCCGGGTCTATGGGGGGAACCTGTATGTGGTCGACCTGGTGGGCATCACGGTGCTGCGGGAGCTGGGTCCCCTGATGACGGCGATCGTGGTGGCGGGACGCAGCGGCTCCGCCTATACGGCGCAGATCGGGACCATGCAGGTTACGGAGGAGGTGGACGCCCTGCGCAGCATTGGGGTGTCGCCCCTGGATTTGCTGGTGCTGCCCAAGATCCTGGGGCTGGTGATCGCGCTGCCCCTGCTTACGGTCTTTGCGGATGTGGCGGCGGTGGGGGGCGGCATGGCGATGTCGGCCTTGATGCTGGATGTGAGCCCCGAGGTCTTCATACGCCGCTTTCCGGAGGCGGTGTCGATCAATTCGCTGCTCACGGGGGTCGCCAAGGCCCCGGTGTTTGCGGCGGCGATCGCCACGGTGGGCTGCTACCAGGGGTTCCAGGTGCGCGGCGGCGCCGATAGCGTGGGCCGGCACACGACCGCTAGTGTGGTCCGGGCGCTGGTGCTGGTGATCGCGCTGGACGCCGCCTTTTCGGTGGCCTATAGCTGGCTGGGGATTTGAGCGTGTCCGATCCGCCAGTGGATGCATGGACCTGCCCGGTGGAGCTTCGGGGCATCCGCACCTGCTTCGGCTCGGCCTGCATCCACGAAGGGTTGGACCTCAGTGTTCGACGGGGGGAGATCCTGGCCCTGGTGGGTGCGAGCGGGTCCGGCAAGTCCGTGCTGTTGCGGGAGATGATCCTCCTGCGGCGCCCGACGGCGGGGCAGGTGCGGCTCTTCGGCGAGGAGGCTCCGGCCATCGACGGGCCAACGGCCAACCGGCTGCGGCGCCGGATCGGCATCATGTTTCAGCACGGGGCGCTCTTCAACGCGCTGACCGTTCTGGAGAATATCTCCGTGCCCTTGAAGGAGCAGACAAGCCTCTCCGCCCCCGTGATCCGTGACATCGCCATGCTGAAGCTGGTCCTGGCCGGTCTGCCCACGGATGCCGCCTACAAGTACCCGGAGCAGTTGAGCGGGGGGATGCATAAGCGGGCGGCCCTGGCCCGCGCCCTGGCCATGGACCCGGACCTGCTGGTGCTCGACGAGCCCGGCACCGGACTCGATCCGGTGGGCGCCGACGCCTTGGACGAGCTGATCCGGGACCTGCACGGCTCCCTGGGCCTGACGGTGGCGATGACCACCCACGATCTCGACACCCTGTGGCGGGTCCCCCACCGCGTCGCCTTTCTCGCCGAGCGGCGCATCCTCGCGACCGGGACCATGGACGAGCTGACCCGGTCGGACGACCCGCGGCTCGCGGCCTTCTTCCAGGGCCCGCGCGCCCGCGCGGCACGGAGTGGCACGTGGAGCCGCGCGTAAGCTACGCCCTGGTCGGGCTCTTCGTCCTGGTCCTGGCAGGGGCCTTCCTCGTGACCACCCTGTGGCTGGTGGGGGCGGGCCCGAAGGGGGACTACCGAACCTACGCCATGTATCCGGTCGAGTCGGTGGCGGGCATTGCCGGCGAGTCGCTGGTCAAGTTTCAGGGGGTGGACGTTGGCAAGGTGCGCGAGGTCGGCATCGACCCCAAGGACCCGCGGCGGGTGCGGCTTCTGCTCGACCTGCGCCGTTACGTCCCGATCTTTGTCGATACGACGGCCACCCTGGCAAGCCAGGGGCTGACCGGTCTTGTCTATTACATCGAGCTGCGTGCCGGCGAGCCAGGGAGCGCCCTCCTGGAGGCAGAGCCGGGGGCGGATTATCCGGTGATCGAGGCGGTGCCCTCCGATTTTGCCCGCCTGCAACGCATCGGTACCGAGCTGCTGGAGCGGGCCAACGCCGCGGCGGGCGAGCTGCACGGCACCCTGGCCGCGGTTCGCACCCTGATGGGCGACGGCGAGC
>JBGSOR010000004.1:0-3530 GCA_041738985.1 Chromatiaceae bacterium
TGCGCGCGGCGGTCAACGGCGAGTCCTGTCTGCTGGTGCTGTTCGAGGAGTCGGAGCGAGCACCCGGCGGGGCCGCGCCCGGGCAGAACGGGGGCGAGCGCGCGGGCGGGACCGATGACACTGCGCATCCGGAAGACTACACCGCCACGCTGGAGCGCGAGCTGGCCAGCACCCGGGAATACATCCGCGCGGTCATCGCCGAGCAGGAGGGGACCAACGAGGAGCTGCGCTCCTTAAACGAGGAGATCCAATCGGCGAACGAGGAGCTGCAGAGCGCCAACGAGGAGATGGAGACCGCGAAGGAGGAGCTCCAGTCCACCAACGAGGAGCTGGTCACGGTCAACGACGAGCTGGAGCATCGCAACGCGGCCCTGGCCACCGCTAACAACGACATCGTCAACATGCTGGCCTGCATCAACCTGCCGATCCTGATGCTGGACAATGACCTCCGTATTCGCCAGTTCACCCCTCAGGCGGAGCGCCTGCTGAACCTGATCAGCGTCGACATCGGGCGGCCGATCGGCAACATCAAACCCAACCTGGAGATCCCGAACCTGGAGGGTCTGGTGCGGCGGGTGATCGACAACCTGAGCGTGGAAAGTTTGGAGCTTCAGGACAAAGCCGGACATTGGTACGCGGTGCGGGTGCGCCCCTACAAGACCTCGGACCACCGCATCGACGGAGCGGTGATCACCTTTATGGAGATCGACGAGATCAAGGACGCCGAGCGCCTGCGCGCGACCCTGAGCGAGGAGCAGCGTCTCGCGGCCCTGGTGCGCGACGCAATGGACGCCATGACCGTGCAGGGGTTCGATGGCCGTATCCTGGGCTGGAACCCGGCCGCGGTGCGCGCCTACGGCTACAGCGAGGCCGAGGCCCTGACGTTCAATATCCGTCGGCTCATCCCCGACGGGGCACTGGCGGACTATGAGCGGATGCTGACCCAGTTGCGCCATGGACAGTCCGCCGGGCGGCCACTGGAGCCCTACCGGACCTGGCGCCGCACCCGCGACGGTCGGGAATTGGAGGTGTTGCTGGTGGCGACGGTACTGCTCGGTCCGGACGGACAACCCTACGCCTTGGGTACCACCGAGCGCGCGCTGAGCGAGCCCGGCGCCTAGGCGAATTCCGAGGATCCTTGCTGGAATCCGCGGCCGCTTGCGCGCCAGCGCCAGTGCGACGCGCCCCCAAGTGGCGCTATCGACCGCTTGGCAGGAAAAACCCGCGTAATCGCAATCGTATTAATACGTGCGGTATCTCGTCAGTCGCACCAATCCGCCGCGCAGGGATACAAGCCGCGCCGCTACAGGCAGCTGGCCGCATGCGAGCGCGTATATCGCGATAAAGACGCCGACGCTCTCGGTGCGCTACCGAACAGATTAGTGCCTTCTGGCGATGCACCATGCACCCCAGTCGACAAGATGCTCCAAACCGCTCGGCGGTTGCATGCACTTGGCAGCGATCGCGCTTGCGAGTGTCCGACTCCAACGCCCATCACCATTACTTAACTCGAGGAATCGCTAATGCCTACCACGCCAACTTCCAGTAGCCGCCTGACCGCTCTAGCGCTTTCCGCTTGTCTGTTGTTCGTCGCCGCGGCAAGCTCGCGCGCCGAGCAGGCGATACCGGTGTACCTCGCTGGCTCCGCGGAGATTCCGCCGGTCGACTCGTCAGCAACGGGTACGTCGCAGATCATTGTGCGCCCAGACCGCACGGTGAGCGGCGACGTCGTAACCTCCGGAATCGTGTCGACGGTCGCGCACATCCATGAGGCTCCCGTTCGGAAAAACGGCCCGCCGATCATTACGCTGACCAAGACCGCAGACAATCGCTTTGTCGTACCCGACGGCACGAAGCTGACCGATGCCCAGTACGCCAGCTATTTGGCCGGCATGCTGTATGTCAATGTGCACAGCGAGCAACACCCTGACGGCGAAATCCGGGGGTCGTTGGTATCCACGGAGCTGTCCCCGAAATAACCAAGGGACTAAATGGGGGCGCAACGCTCGCTGACGGCGCGCGGCGGCTGGCTGCTGACGGACAGCTGGCCGGCGCTCTCTCTGTACGCTTCGATGCGGTTGCCGGGATTTTCTCCGACGAAGAAGGTGCATAGGCACTGGCAGAACAGCGTGCTGCCATCGATATTGCGATTGCCAGCGCATTGTCAGGTTGTCCGCTCACCGTGAATCTGAACGTTTCAACCGATCAACCGATTCCCGTTTACCTGATTGTCGATAAGCCGGTCGAGGTGAATCTCGATGCCGACCTTGCAGTCACCAAGGTACCCCCGATACATGCCGACGTCGGAGTCAGCAAGCTGCCGCCGATACGATTGGGGCTGTAAGGCCGCACCGCATTCGCGGGGCCGGGAGCAGACCGTGGTGGGCCACACCTTGTATGTGGCCAACACCGATGCGGTGCTGGGGTCTTCTTACACCGTCGGCGACACGCGGATCGCGGCGCCAGGGACCCCATTGGTGGCGCTGCCGGCCGGCGCGATCAACCGCCTGCAGTGTGGCGCGTGACCTCGACCCCCTGAATCCTGGCGCGGCGAAAATCCTCGAGTCGGAGATTGTCAGGGCCAGGCCCCTGGGATTCGCCGATGCTGGCCGTCGTCGCCGATTCGAAGGGTGAGATCGAGATTGCCAATGTCAAACAACCGAGTGGTCTTCAGCTTCTTCCGCTACCCGACGAGCCACGCCCTCCATGCATTCCTGCTGATGGGTTTCCAGGGACTATTTCGCAGCGAGGGTCCGCCCGGCGATACGATTCGGCTCATGGGTTGCGGCGGCGGGGATGGCTTCTCGACCATGCCGAATTTTAACCGCTACTGCCTGATGATCAACCTGAAGCACCGGGAGAATCTTGATCGGGTGCGACAGAGCGCACTCTACCGGCGGGTGGCACGGCCAAGTATCGAGCAGCTCCACTTCGTCTTGGAACCGGAGTCCGGCCACGGCACTTGGGGAGGAGCGCCCCCGTTCGACTACTCCAACAGTCGCAGCGGCAACCGTCCACTCGCGGTCCTGACCCACGCCCGGGTCACGGCCGCACGGGCAGCCGCATTCTGGCGCGGCGTGCCCGGCATTCGCCGCGAGCTAGCCGCCAGCTCGGGCTGTGTCTATCACATCGGCTTTGGCGAGCAGCCGCTTCGGACGCTCGCGACTTTCAGCATCTGGCAAGACCTCGAGAGCATGCAGCGCTTCGCCTATCGTGGCACCGCCCACCGCCAGGCCAGCCGGACGGCGCGCGCGGAGCATTGGTTGGCCGAATCCCTGTTTTCCCGCTTCCAGATCGAGATGATCGAAGGCGACCTTGAGCGCCACCCGAAGCTTCTGTCACTGGCTTGATCGGGGGCCTTGCTGCCATCCCACTGAATCGACACGGCGAGCGTCTTGTCCCGATCGTCTTGCGACCCTCTTCAGCACGATCAAGCGCTCTAACCCTAAAGTCGCCAATAAACAAACCGCTTGCGGTTTACGCTACTGTCGACATAACGATGACCGTAAAGCTTGGTACGGTCACCGCCG
>JBGSOR010000061.1:0-3224 GCA_041738985.1 Chromatiaceae bacterium
GCGCGGGGGAGACCCCGCGCGCGAGCGGTAGCCCGAGCAAGGCCAGTGCCCGGTAGCAGTTGAGGTCCAGGAACCGCTTGGCGAGCCGCCCGGTCTGGTTCTCGGACAGGTTGCAGTCGCGCACCAGGACGCGCAGGAATCCGTCGGTATGGATACGCAGGTCCGACCAGGCGCGCGCGGCCCCGCCTACGACCTGGGAGCCGACGACCGGGTTGCCGTTGAAGAGCGCGGCCAGTGTCTCGGGGTCGCGCTCCGGCGATGCGCAGGCTTCGAGCGCGATCACGACCGCGGCGATCACCTCGCCAGGCAGGTCGCGTAGCCAATTCGCGGGGAGATTAAGGAGCAGGGACTCGGCGAAGGGATTCGAGTAGTCGCCCTCCTTGCTGAAGGTGTAGGTAACGAACTCGTTGTGACGCTCCCAGCGCACGCGCATGGGCCCAAGGTCGTCCGCGTAGTGCAGATCGACCAGGGCTGGGACAGGCCGTCCATAGTGCTCTAGAAGCCGCTTGAGATGGCGGAGATTACGGTCGGCGCCCTCCTCGCCATACATCACGGCGAGCTGGCATACCCGTTGCGGCGCGCGGAGCGGCTCGTAGGTGCGCGCGTGGAGCTCCGCTGCGACCGTGCGGCGGAGCGGATGTTCTCGGAAGACCGGGGTCATGATGTGGATAAACCGTGTTGGGCCGCGCGAGTCTAGCGGGGCCTGCTGACTTGAGGCACGCAGGGGTGTCGTCGATCTATGGGCCGTCGGCGCTGCTTGACGCGAATACCGAGTCCGCAGGCGACGCCCTGCGCTTGGATCGAAGAGGCGGCCATGGTGGGCACGGCTTCTTGGGGGCGCGCATCGCGACGAGCGGATTACAAAGTCAGCGGACGGTCGCGCGATAGCTGTGCCAGGTGGCGTAGCCGAGGACCGGGAATATCACGACCATGGCGATACCCAACGTCGCGATACCGACGGCCGTAAGGGCGACGATCACTGCTGCCCATAGGGTCATGGCGGGCCAGTTGCGGGCAACGGCGCGGGCGCTGGTATGGATGGCGGTCAGTGGGTTCACGTCACGGTCAACGATCATGGGTACGGCTATGGCACTGGTGACGAACACGGTGAGGGCCAGAAAGAACCCGATCGCCAGAAAATAGACCAAGACCACCGGTTCAGTGTCACCGGTCGGCATCCCCAGGTAGCCCTCGATACTCGGCGAAAAGGTCGTGAATTTGATCGCGAAGAGGAGTGCCGAGAGTCGCACCCATGCGGCCATGATAAGCGCCATGATTATGGCATAGAGGGCCATGTTCGTTTTGCGCGCGCTCAACAGCGCTAAGGCAGCCCGAATGCTCACCGGCTCGCCGGCCTCGCGCTGGCGCGCCGCCAGATAGGCCCCGGTCGCGAGGTAGGGGCCGATCAACAGCAGTCCAGTGATGAAGGCCACGATGAACCAGGGTAACCCCATGCTGAGGGCATAGGTCAGCCAGCAGGCGCCTGTGAACAGGGCCCCGTATAGGAGGGCGTGGGCCGGGTTCAACCGCAGATCATGCATCGCCGCGGAGATCCAGTGGAAGGGCGCGGTGGTGGCCACTTTGAGGATCGCGACACGTTGATGCTCGGCAGGGGAATCCGGGGACGCAGAATGCGGCTTTAACGACGGGAGGTCATTGGAGGGGGGCTGAGTTGAAGTCATGGCCTGGTCTCCTAAGCGTGAGTGGAGATACCGTGTGCTGGTACGATTCCGGCTCTTGGGTCGCTCACAGCTAAGCATTGAGTCCCGCGACTCTGTGGCAGTTAACCCGACGGTCTATCGTCGCACGGCGAGTAGATACGGCAGCAGCGTCGTTTTTCAACACCTGCAGCATTGCGCAGGCGCCATCAACCGGTTGTCGTCCACCAGCGAAAGGCATTTCTGAAACGCGCGGGCCGGTATGCCTTAATAGCGGGAGACGTCATTGAACAGCCGCAGCCGCGCCCTTAGTTCCGTGATATATAAATACAGGATCGCCAGCGGCGGGACGGGCCAGGACCGGGCACGCTACACCGGAAATCCGAACTAAGCCGCCGAGCGTGGCAGAGGCAAGTACGTTGAAGAAAATGAGTGTGGATGCACATGTCGTAAGCGTCGACAGTCTGGCGAAGACCTTCACCCGGTTGGGTTGGACTGGATTCTGGCTGCAGGTGGTGCTCGGGTCTGTCCCATTGTTTCTGATGATGTTTCTCTTTGCTTTCTCCGGCGACGTTTCCGGCCCGCGCGCCGGGCTGCCGAGTGTCGCGTATCTGAGCTTCGCCAGTACGCTGCTGCTTCTTTTCACGATCGTCTGGTTCTACCGTTACACCGGACTCGCAAAGACCCTGGTCGATCCCGAAACGCGCCCGCCTTCATCTGCCGTTGTTCGCACGGTGTGGATCGGTCTGGCGGCGAGCGGCCTGGGTATCCTTTTTTCCCTGCTTGTGATGCTGATGGAGGTGGGGCAGCTTCTATATCACTTCCTGGCCGCACCCCAAGGCGGCATCCCGGCAATTCAGACCGTCGGCGGGTCCGCGAGCTGGGTATCCGCGGTCGATCTGGTGAGCCTCATGTCCCTAATTCTGGACCTCGGCGCCGAGTTTATAGCCCTGCTGTTGGGGCTGTGGCTGCTGTTCCGCACCATCTCATCGGAAAGTACCAATCCCTCGGCGAAGCCGGGGGCGTCCATTCGTGAGCCGCTCGAAGCGGCTGTGCGGAGGCGCTAACGCGGCCCGCAGTTCTTGAGCCACCTAAAGGTGGCAAATCAGCTCCAGGTTGAGCTGATCGAGTCGCTGGTCTTCCTCCTCTTGGTCTTGGATGTATTGGCGGATCATCGTCTCGTCCCGACCGACCATCGAAACGAAATAGCCCCGTGCCCAAAAGCTTTGGCCGACGAAGTTACGCCTCCGTTCGCTAGAGACCCGAGCCAAATCGCGCTCTCGCCCTTGATGAACCCGACCACCTGAGACACTGCAAACTTGGGCGGGATCGCGATCGTCATGTGCACATGGTCGGCCATCGAATGCCCCTCCAAGATGCGGCTCTCCTTCTGCTCGGCCAATTTCCGGAGCACCTCTCCAAGATGACGCCGCAAGTGCTCGTACAGCGTCTTGCGGCGGCACTTCGAAAACAGCGGTTGACGCCGCCACCCGCGGGCGAGGCGAGCCTTGGCCCTCGCCGGCCGTCAGGCGGCGAGCGCCTGTCGCCCATTGCGCGGAACCAGCT
>JBGSOR010000116.1:0-10324 GCA_041738985.1 Chromatiaceae bacterium
CCGCGGCCCTGGCAGGCCTGTCTGCCACTGTCGCGGCCGGGGGCTTCCAGCTCCCGACCCTGTGCGTCAAGTGCCTCGGCAGCGCCGATGCCGGTGCTGCCGCCCTGGCGCAGACCCCCTCCACCATCGCCTTCAATCCGGCTGGCCTGGCGCTGCTGCCCGGGCGCCAGGCGGAGGTCGGGATCAACATGATCCGGCCGGTCATCGATTTCACGGACGACGGCTCCACCGACCCCTTCGGCTCACCCCTGAGCGGTCCGGGCACCCACAACGGCGCCCCACTATCCTGGACCCCGGGCCTCTTCTACAGCCAGGCCCGACCGGGGAACCTGAGCTTCGGGCTGGGCCTTGACGTCCCCTACGGTCTGATCACGGACTACGACTGGGGATGGGTAGGGCGCTACCACGCCCTGCACACGGAGGTCATGACCTTCGATATCGATGCGGCCCTGGCCTACCGGGTGAACCAGTACCTGAGCCTGGGTGCGGGGATCGACCTGGTTTACGGGACCGCGGAGTTGACTAATGCGATCGATTTCGGGTCGCTATTGACTGCTCAGCTTGGGGCGCCGATCCCTGCCCTCGGCATCGTGCCGGGAAATGTGTCGCTCGATGGCGAGAGCAGGCTCTCCGGGGACGACTGGGCCCTGGGCTGGAACCTCGGCGCGCTGGTGGAGCTGGACCCGCGCACCCGCCTCGGGGTGGCGTACCGCTCCAAGGTGGACCTCAACCTGGAGGGGGAGCAAGAGATCCGGGTGCCCTCGACCGTCTCTCAGCTAACCGGCGGCGCCCTGGGTAGCCAGATCTTGCCCGCGAGCGCCCGCGTCACGTTGCCCGCGACCTTGCGCCTCGGTGCCTATCGGGAGCTAGGCCGGGACTGGTCCGTGATGGCGGGCGTCATGTGGACCGGCTGGCATACCTTCAAGGAGATCCGGATCCGCTATGCGGACGGCCGCCCCGACTCGGTGGACCCCCAGGACTGGAACGATGCCTGGCAATTCAACCTGGGCGCCGAATATCGCTATTCGCCGCAGTGGAGCTTCCGCGCCGGCTACCTCTACGACGAGAGCCCAGCCCCCCAGGCCACCAAGGGTCCGCGGGTGGTCGAGCGGGACCCTCGTTGGCTGACCTTGGGCCTGAGCTATGCGCCGCGCGGAAATCTCATTGTGGACTTTGCCTATAGCTATGTGCTGATCGGGGACTTCAGCGTCGACCTGCGGGAGCAGACCACGCCCCAGGCGACCGGCGGGGCTTTGCAGGGCAACCGGCTGACGGGCGATTACTCGGACTTTGCGGATGTGGTCAGTCTGGGCCTGAGGTATCGATTCTGAGCTGCGAGCGTGCTCGGAGACGCATTGCCTTCCGGGGAGACCTCGACCCGTGGCTGCGGTCGGCTCGAATGGGGGTATATGGACGACCGAATCCGCTTAGCCGAAGACTAAGGTTGAATGGCAGGAGGCGACCCGAAGCGGTCGCCCGCAGGCCGGATCGGAGCGGCTGTTACGCTGACCAAAACCAACCTCCGATGTTGAAGGTCCCGGCCTAATCCGATCGCCGGACGCAGCAGCAATGTCGGTCTCTCCGGGTCGGGGACCGCCCGTCGGCGGACCAGCGGCCCACAACGGATGGCATGCCAAGGCCCCTGGGCCGCGCGCACAACCAAAGGAACGCGACTTGGTGACCGCTCCAATGAATGGGCCTGCCAAGATTCCCGTGCAGGTGCCCACCCCCATAGTCGCCACATCGCCGGACCGGGCCCTCCCTGTCCTATACTGCCGGTCTCCAGCCGCCCGCCAACGCGATTCCGCCGCCTGATCCACCCGTCAGCCCGAGGTCCCGTCATGCCCGATCTCAACCGCATCACCCTCGATCCAGAGATCTGCCACGGCAAGCCCTGCATTCGGAACATGCGCTGGCCGGTAGAGGCCGTTCTCGATCTGATCGCCTCAGGCATGGGGCTGGACGAGATCCTGGCCGACCACCCGGAACTGGAGCGAGAGGACCTCCTAGCCGCTCTGAACTATGCGCGACTCTTAGTCTCGGGCGAGGCTGTCCGGCGCGTCGCCTGATGAAGGTCCTCTGCGATGTCCACCTGCCCTACCGGCTGGTGAACCAGCTGCGCGCCCGCGGCGTAGACGCCACCCATGTGAACCGCATCCTCGACGGGTCGGAGACGAAGGATGCGGCCGTGGCGGCCTTTGCGGACGCAAACGGGATGGTCCTGATCACCAAGGACAGCGACTTTCGCGACAGCCACCTACTTGCTGGGACCCCTTCCCGCCTGGTCCGAGTGACCCTGGGCAACCTGTCGAACGCCGCCTTACTTACTCTGTTCGACGAGCACTGGGACGAGCTTGCGCGGGTGCTGGCGCACGGCCCCCGTTATGTCGAGGTGGGTCGCGGCGGACTCGTCGTGTTCGAGAGCCCAACTGGAGCGAGCGGCCCCGGGTAGCCCTCTGCGGCCGCTCGCCAGCCGCGGCGCGTCCTTCCCGGTGACCGGGTCAATTGGCGGCAATCCCCCCGGGGCTAAATCGCAACAGCCAAAGTGGGCTGGCTTCGGGTACCCGGCGCGCGGGGCGCGCCCCTGTGGGGACGCGCACCGCGCCTGGCCGGTCAGCCGGCTCCTGCCTGGAAAGGGCCCGTCGCCGTGACGGGTCCACCGGCCGACGAACATTGGGCGTCTGACCCTCGTGTCCGTCCTCCTGTCCACCGAGTTACCTAATCCTGTCCCCGTAACTCCCAGCGGCTCCAGGGGCGCCGGTCGCTTCACCGTGCTGGTGTGCCGATCGCCTCGCTGGCCGCGATCCTGCTCTGGCTCATCGGGACGGCCACGGAGCGCCTTGGTCTGCATGAGCAGTTGCGGCCGGGCAGTCGTAAACGCCGTGCCTACTCGCGCCCGTTCCTCGCTCGGCTGCTGCTGAGGATGGAGCACTGCAACGCAGCCGCGGCGGACCTGGCCATCGGATCTCTGGACCAATGGGTGGCGAATAAACATGCCGACCCGCTCGCCGAGTGACTCGGGCGACCGGATGTGTGTGGATACCGCAGGGTTCGTCCCCGATTTTGCCAGAAATCGTTGTCCGTTCCCGGTGTCGCTATGACTGCCAAATCGAGGAGCAAGTGGCGGCAGTGCTCAGCGTCCCCCCCATCCAGTTGTTCGCTCCGGTCTTCCATGTCTTCGAAGTCGCCGTGCCACAGGTCAAACGGGGGGCCTGCCTCCCAGCCTTGGACATCCGAGCGGGCATCAAGCCAGGCAGTGACCCTGGCGAATCTCCCTTCTGGATCGTCGGAGGACTTGCCGAGTTCGACAACGACGTTGATCTGGTCTTCCGACATGCTTCCGCCGCAGTAGCACCCATTGCCTTCGACCGCATCGAGAATGAACGAATCCTGAAAGGCGTCCGCGTCTGCCTTTGTGTTGCGGGTAGCAATGAGCTGCCGTCCCCACTCGGTGAACTCGCCGAGGTGTTTCTTCTTGCGCAATCTCTTCTTCATAGTCTTGAGCATACGTCTGGCGTAGCCCGCAGCAGGCCGAGGGCTGGCGGCCTTGTTGGTCGCAGTCGCATCTCGCGACCGGGCGAACGTGAAGGCTAAAGCGGCGCGTGCCCGCACAGCGCCTGCGAATTAGCGCGACGCCCGTGGCGCTCGCTCGCTTTTGAGCCGAAGATGAGTCTACTCCTCACTACAGTGTGAATTAAGTTAACTGTCCCCGGAACTGTCCCGGGAACTGTCTCCCGGAACTGTCTGTCCCCGGAACTGTCCGGCGGCAGGGTTACTCCGTCTTCCGGTCACTGAGGTGGCACCCCGGTCACCGACCTCGGCCCGCTGGCCGGACTTCTCAGCCACCTCGGTCGCCGACCTCCGCCCGCTGGCCGGCGTCTCCACCCTCCGGCAGCTCAAGCTCTCAAGCACTCAGGTCGCGGACCTCGGCCCGTTGGCCGGTCTCTCGGCCCTGCAGCAGCTCGACTTCGTGGGCACCCCGGTCGTCGACCTCGGCCCGTTGGCTGGCCTCACCGCCCTTAAGCGACTCAGTTTCTGGTCTAGCCCGGTCGTCGACCTCGGCCCGTTGGCCGGCCTCTCCGCCCTGCAGGATCTCGATTTCTCAGGCACCCCGGTCGCCGACCTCCGCCCGCTGGCCGGCCTCTCCGCCCTGCAGTCGCTCAATCTCGGGGGCACCTCGGTCACCGACCTCGGCCCGCTGGCCGGCGTCTCCACGCTCCAACACCTCGTGTTCTGGAGCACCCCGATCACCGACCCTTGGCCCGTTGGCCGGCCTCTCGGCCCTGCAGAAGATCTACCTCTCGCATACCCCGGTCACCGACCTTAGCCCTCTGGCCGGCCTCGCCGCCCTCCGGCAGCTCGATTTCTCAGGCACCCGGGTCGCGGACCTCGGCCCGTTGGCCGCCCTCTCCGCCCTGCAGCAACTCCGTCTCTGGGGAACGACGGCTGTGAACGGTCTCCCGGAGACCCTGGTCGGCCTGCCCCGATTGGAGACGCTCACCCTCAACGCACAGCCAGGCCTCGGCGAGATTCCCGGCGAGGTTGTGTCCCAAGAGTGGGAGGACAACTGCCTGCCGCGACTCCGGGCCCATCTCGCCGATCTAACAGCCGGCCGCACGCCGCTGCGCGACCTCAAAGTCGTGGTCCTCGGCAATGGCCGGGTCGGCAAGACGCAGCTCTGCCGGCGGCTGCGCGGCGAGCCCTTCGAGGCGGACGCCGACTCGACCCACGGGATCAGCGTCACCTCCGTCGAGCTGAGTCTGCCGGACGACGAAGCGCCCGCCGTCCTCAATCTCTGGGACTTCGGCGGCCAGGACCTCTACCACGGCACGCACGCCCTGTTCATGCGCACCCGCGCCATCTTCCTGCTGGTCTGGACGCCGGAGAGCGAGCAAGGCGAACAAACGCATGGCGGCACGGTCTTCCGCAGCCAGCCCTTGCCTTATTGGCTGGAGTACATCCGCCACCTGGGCGGCGCCAAGAGCCCCGTCATCCTGCTCCAGACACGCTGCGACCGCGGGCTGGGGGAACGTCCGAATCTGCCCGTCGACGACCGTTTCCTGATACCCCTGCAGGCGGACGGCCGCCTCGTCACCCGGGTCGCCTACAGCGCCAAGGACGACAGCGGGCGAGCCAGCGTGATGGACGCCCTACAATGGGCGGCGATCCAGTTGCGTACGATGCAGGGGCGCCCCGTGATCGGTCGGGGCCGACTCGCGGTTTGGGAGCAACTGCGCGCGTGGCGAGACGCCGATGCCGCAGAGACCGACCCGGACGGGCGGGGTCGGCGTTCGCTTACCTACGGCGACTTCGCCGGCTTGTGCGCCCGACACGGCGTAACGCGCCCCGAGACCTTCGTCGAGGTGCTTCACCACGCGGGCATGGTCTTCTATCGCCCCCGTCTGTTCGAGGACCGGTTGATCCTCGATCAGTCCTGGGCGTTGGACGCGATCTACGCCGTCTTCACGCGCGAGGGCGCGGTCTACGAGACCCTGCGCCGCCTCGGCGGGCGCTTTACCCGCCCCTTGCTCGATACGCTGTTGTGGCGCGCGCGGGGGCTGAGGCCGGACGACCAGCGCTCGCTGATCGACATGATGAAAGCCGGCGGGGTCTGCTTCGAGCATCGTCGGCGCGGCGATCCGGACGAGACGGAGTACCTTGCTCCGGATCTCCTTCCGGAGGGGCGGACGGGGCCGCCGTCGGCGTTGGCCGGAGACCTCGCCGCGCGCTGGGACCCGATCCCTGGCGATCCGCTGACCGCCAGCCTGCGGTATCCCTTCCTCTCGCCCTCGATTGGTCGCGCAGTGCTGTCGGAGCTCGGGCGGCTGGGTGGCGATACGGCGCTCTATTGGCGTTACGGTCTCTGCCTATACGACGCGGAGAGTCGCGCCAGCGCTATCATCGAGACCGTCGCCGACGCGGATGAGGCCGCGGTCCCGTCACTCAAGCCCGGCTATGGCGGCCGCCTTCGTCTCCGGGTCAAAGGTGCAGGCGCCGAGCGACTGCTCGCCGCCTTGATCGAGAGGCTTCAGAAACTCAACCAGAATCACGGCTGGGCGGGCGAGCTGGAGGATTCCTGGACTCAAGGCACCTCTCCGCACGTGCGTCCCGTGGCAGTGAAAGCTGGTGATGGTTCTGGCTTGACGCGCCTGACCCTAAGCGATCCCCCTGCAGAGCCGCCCGCAACGCCCGAAGTCTACGTATCTTTCGCTTGGAAACAGGACCGCGCCGAGCCGCTCGTCGATGACCTGATCGCGGGCCTCGCTGAGCACGGTATTCCAGTGCGGCGCGATAGCAACCAGTTGCAGCCCGGAGATAGCATTTCAAGCTTCTTAAAGCGCCTGAGCGCCGGGCGTTGCGTGCTGCTCGTGATCAGCGAAGCCTATTTGCGCTCGCCGTTTTGCATGACCGAGCTGCAGGGAATCTGGGTCAATGCCCGCCAGCGCGAGGATCTCTTTCGCAAGCGTATCGTGCCGCTGGTGCAGGCGGATGCCGGGATCGGGACCCTTGTAGGCCGGATTGCGCATGCCGTTCACTGGAAGCGCCAATACCAGGAGGTGGACGCCCTGATTTGCCAGCATGGTGCTGACGTGGTGGGTGCCGAGGATTTCCGACGCTTCAAGCTGATCGGTGACTTCTACCGCCATGTCAGCGACATCTTAAGCTTCGCGGACGATGTGCTGGTCCCGCGAGACCGCCCGACGCTCTCGCGCGAGAGCTTCGCCGTGGTGAGGGATCTCATCGCGCGGGCGCTGGAATGATCGGAGGCCGCAGTGCCTCGCTCCAACTCTGACCTGAGCCGGCTCCTTCCACCGCACCTGGGGCAAATCGGTGTGCCGGGACACTCAGTTCGGGTAATGGCCGCAAACCCGCACAAACCGGTCACCGAATCGGTCTGCGCCGGTGACCGCTCCTGGCCGTTATGTTGAGCTACACATAAGTCCCATTATGTGCCGGACCCAGTTATGTGTAGCGATCGATCGCGATTGGCCATGCCCCTCGCAAGACGGGCCTGCGATGCGGTCGGGACTCTCCATAATTGCAGCGGCTTGAGGACCGGGAGCAGGGCATCGCTGCTTTGGCACCGGGAGTCCGAGAAGGCGGTTCGTGAACTCGCACCCGGGTGCTTTCCTTCGTATTCGCCTGGTCCGCCTCGCCTGGCATCGGTTTCGGCATGCCAGCTCGGGGCAGCTGTCGAGGGTCGAGCTGCCAGCATCTGAGGGCAGGTCGAAGATCGGGCCATCGCCATCCCCGCAGATGGGTTCCCCACCGCAGAAGGCGGCGACGATTATGGATAGCTCCGCGCCTGTTTCCGTCCTTGGAACTGTTGGCGTTGCTGGCTCTGTCAGTCCTCAGAGCCGGGAGCTACCCATAACTGGGTCCGGCACATAATGGCCGGCTACCGCCCTAGGCGGTCGCGGCCAGCGCCGCGCGCCAGTCGGTCGGGCTGCCACCGACCCCAAGCTTGCGCAGGGAGCTCGCCGAGAAGCAGCGGCTATCGATCCATCTGCCGACGGTGAACCCCCGCTGCCGCCATGACGGGCTCGGGATCAGACACGGTGGTGGCGCCGCGAACAATGATCGCATCCGACTGGCTCTCGGGACCGTCGTTGCTTGTGGCTCACGCGCGAAGGCGCGGCCCTGCTGTCAGGGCCCGCCCCTGCGAAGTCCTCAGCGCCGCGCTTCGAGAATCAGGTTGAAGGGCGTCTCGGCTGCACGTCGGAAGCGGGTGAAGCCCGCCTTGCGAAACACCTGGGCGAGCCGCGCCTCGCCGGCCTGTGCGCCGAGGACAAGCGCACCGCCTTCCGAGATCGCATGCGCGCAGCAGATCGTGGTCGAGGCCGCGTAGTAAAGCCGGGCGACCGACGAGAGGTTGTCCTCGACCCGGTCGCGGGCAAAGGGCTCGACCAGCATCGCGGTGCCGTCGGGCGCCAGCACCTGGCCGGCGTAGCGGGCTGCGGCAACCGGATCGCCCATGTCGTGCAGACAGTCGAAGAAGCAGACAAGCCCGTACTGCCGGTCGGCGTAGTCGACCGCCCGGCCTACCTCGAAGCTCACGCGCTCGGCCACGCCCGCCTCGGCCGCATTGCGCCGCGCCTCCGCAATGGAGTCCGGGTGCACGTCGAACCCATGGAAGCGCGAGCGCGGAAAGGCCTGTGCCATCAGCACGGACGAGTGGCCGTGTCCGCAGCCGACGTCGGCGACATCGATGCCGGCCTGCAGCCACTCGACGACGCCGTCGAGGGCGGGCAGCCACTGCGACACCAGGCTGCCCCGGTAGCCGTTGCGGTAGAAGGCCGCCACACCACAGTGCAGACGGCCGTCGTGATCGCCCCAGGCCACGCCCTTGCCGGTGCGAAACGCTTCAAGGGTTCGCTCCTCGTCGAGCCACATCGAAACCGGCACCTGCCACGCGGGAGGGATGAACGCCGGGCTGTCCTCGTCGGCCAGCACCAGCGCGTGCTCGGGCGAGAGCTCGTAGGTGTCGCTGACGGCGTGGTAATCCACGTAGCCGCCCGCGGCCTGGGCGTTCAGCCACTCGCGGACGTACCGCTCGGCGCAGCCCGTGCGGGCGGCGAGCTCCCGGGAGCTGAGGGGCCCGGCGCCCTGCATGGCCTTGTACAGACCGAGCTTGCTGCCCAGGCTGACCATCACGCCGCCGTAGGCGGAGGACAGGTCGCCAATGGCGCGCGTGACAAAAGACTCCAACTTGGTGTGGTCGATCAGGGGTGTGTTCATGGTCCTCGGCTCCTCACTTGGGATATCGAGCGGTTCAAACGACGCCTCCATGATCGCCATGAGGCGGAGTCCGAGGCAGAGCCGGAATCGCCTAAAATCGGTTCGTTCGTGCCAGGGTGCCGCCGCGACGCCGAGGAGGACGATGCGCCATGACCCAACCACCCGCCTACTCGGGATCCGATTCCCTCCACGTAAGCCTCGTGGCCCTGCCCGACGCCGTGGTCTCCACCCTCGCCGGCATCTACGACGTCATGAACGGGGCCGCCCTGATGGGCCTCTTGGACCGGGCGCCGTTTCGGGTCGAAATCGTTGGCGAGGCGGCGGGCCCAGTGCGCCTCGCGAGCGGCGTGCCAATCGAGGTTCAGCGCGCGATCGACAGCGTCGAAACGAGCGATATCGTGATCGTACCGTCGGTGCTGTTAGGGGCTGAAGGCTGGGAGCAGGGGCGTTATCCACGGCTGGTGCAGTGGCTGCACCAGGTATACGACCGCGGCGCCCTGCTCTGCTCGGCGTGCTCAGGCATCTTCCTGCTCGCCGAGACCGGGCTCTTCGACGGCAAGGACGCCACGGTGCACTTTGGCTATGCCCGGACCTTCGCGGCCACCTATCCAGCCGTCGCCATCCATCCGGAGCGCGTGCTCGTGACTTCGGGCCGGCGCGAGGAGCTGGTGAGCTCGGGCGCATCCATGAGCTGGCACGACCTGGCGCTCTACCTCATCGCCCGTTTCGCCGGCGCGACCCTCGCCCAGGAGGTGGCGCGGATGTTCGCCCTGCAATGGCACCAGGACGGCCTCACGCCCTTCATTGTCTTCGAGGGCAAGGCCGATCACGGCGACGGCGAGGTCCAAGGCGCGCAGCAGTGGTTGAAAGACCACTTCTCGGTCGCCCACCCGGTGGAGGAGATGATCAAGCGCTCGCGACTCGCCGAGCGCACCTTCAAGCGGCGCTTCGCCGCAGCGACCGGCCTCGCCCCGATCGCCTACGTCCAGCGGCTGCGCATCGAAGATGCTAAGCGCCGGCTCGAACGGACCGACGCCTCCATCGATGAGATCAGCTGGCAGGTGGCTACGAAGACGCGGCCTTCTTCCGGCGGCTGTTCAAACGCATCGCCGGCCTCGCCCCGGGCGCCTATCGCAAGCGCTTTCGCATCCCCCAATTCGCTCGGCCTTAGCGCCAACGTTGACGCCCTGCAACCGGACGGGCCACGCTTTTGCCGCCGCGTTCCTAGGCACGTTCCAACGTTCGGTCGGTACGGTGCCAGCAGCGGGAGGGTTCAAGCGGCGTGTCTCAAGCGCGTAGCGTTACCGTCAGTGGCGGTGACCCTCAGGGCGTAAGAGCCGATCGACCGTCGCGTGGCACTCATCCCGCCACCGAGGCTGCACCTTGCCTGCCGATCCGCAGCGCCTGGAAGTTATTCGATCGGTGTCCCGTCAGGGTTGGCGGCACCGGTCCCGTCGCGCTGGCGCCCAGCCCAGCGTGACGCGTTCTTGGCCGGCGAAGTCGCGGCGGGTCTCTACCTCGGCGAGGCCGGCGGTTCGGAGCAGGCCGCGGACCGCCTCGCCCTGGTCGTACCCGTGCTCAAGGA
>JBGSOR010000121.1:0-28948 GCA_041738985.1 Chromatiaceae bacterium
ATCCAGACGAAGGTGTCGGCGTTCCCGATAAGGCCGGGGTCGATGATTCCGCTGCGGATGGTCCCGACCACCTCGCCGCCCGCGATGATGGCCCCGGCCGCCTCGAAGATGGCCGCGATCACCAGCGCGCCGCCGAGGGTCAAGGCCCTGGAGCCCACCGCCGGACCGACATTGTTGGCCACGTCGTTCGCGCCGATGTTCATCGCCATGTAGCCGCCGATCATGGCTGCAATGACGATGAAGAGACTGCCGCCGTGCGTGACATCGACCCTGACGACGGTGTAGAACATGACCCCGATGATGAAGAGCAGGCCTATGCCGAGACGAAAGAGCTGCATCCGACCTTTTTTGGTCGCTTTTTCCAGCTCGTTGAGGTGCGTCAGCTCCATGTCCGATCCCTAGTGTCGATGAGTCGCGGCGTATTGTTTCAGAAACACCACCGTAACCCAATCGTCATGAAGAAGCTGCAGACGCAGGACGGATGCTGAGAACTGCGGGCGGGGATCGGGAGATCGGAACCGCAAGAACGCAAAGGAGCCGGCCTGGCCCGGATCACGCCGAGGCCGATTTGCCCCGAGGCCCTCGAAAACGACCGTCAATCGAGCGGCGTTTCGGGCTATAGTTGAGGTCGCTACTCGGCTCCCCGCCCGCTTCAGGCTGCGCTTGCCGCCGAGTCGGAGTAAGGCGCAGCCCGTTCGCGTTGCAGGTCTACCCTACCCAATCATCTCGGGATCGCTCAGATGTCGCAAAAGCTCATGGTAACCCTCGACGGCAACGAGGCCGTAGCCTACGTCGCCCACCTGACCAACGAGGTCATCGCCATTTACCCCATTACCCCGTCCTCCAACATGGGCGAATGGGCGGACGAGTGGTCTTCGCTCGGGATTCCGAATCTTTGGGGCACGATTCCCGATGTCGTGGAGATGCAGAGCGAGGCCGGCGCGGCCGGCGCCATTCACGGGGCACTGCAGGGTGGCTCGCTGGCGACGACCTTTACGGCTTCGCAGGGTCTGCTGCTGATGATCCCGAACATGTACAAGATCGCCGGCGAGCTCAGCCCGACGGTCTTTCATGTCTCGGCGCGCTCGCTTGCTGCGCAGGGCCTGTCGATCTTCGGCGATCATTCGGACGTCATGGCCTGCCGCGCCACCGGCTATGCGATGTTCTGCTCGGCCTCCGTGCAGGAAGCCATGGACTTCGCGCTCATCGCGCAAGCCGCGACCCTGGAAAGCCGTATCCCCTTCCTGCACTTCTTCGATGGGTTCAGAACGTCGCATGAGGTCACCAAGATCGAGCAGGTCTCGCACGAGACGATTCGCGCCCTGATCGACGAGGAGCTGGTGAGCGCCTGCCGCGCGCGCGCATTGAACCCGGACCATCCGGTGATCCGCGGCACCTCGCAGAACCCGGACGTCTATTTCCAAGGCCGCGAGACCGTCAATCCCTATTACGACGCCGTTTCCGGCATCGTGCAGCGCACCATGGACCGTTTCGCCGCGCTCACGGGCCGTCAATACCGGCTCTTCGAGTATGTCGGCGCGCCCGATGCGGAGCGGGTGATTCTGCTGATGGGCTCCGGGATCGGTGCCGCACAGGAGGCGGTCGAGCATCTCGTGGACGAAGGCGAGAAGGTCGGCCTGATCAAGATCCGCCTCTACCGCCCCTTCGATGCAGGCGCCCTCCTCTCGGCCATCCCGGTCACCGCGACGCGGCTCGCCGTGCTCGATCGCTGCAAAGAACCGGGCGCCGACGGCGAGCCCCTGTACAAGGATGTCGTCACCGCACTCGCCCAGGCGTTCGCCGACGGCCGTGTCGCCACCATGCCGCGCGTGGTCGGCGGCCGCTACGGACTCTCGTCCAAAGAGTTCACCCCGGCCATGGTCAAGGGCGTCTTCGACGAGCTGGGCAAGGACAAGCCCAAGACCCAGTTCACCGTGGGCATCCACGACGACGTGACGCACCTGAGCCTCGACTGGGACCCGACCTTCCGCCCCGACGTACCTGGCGTGACCGCCTGCGTCTTCTACGGCCTGGGGTCCGACGGCACGGTCTCCGCCAACAAGAACTCCATCAAGATCATCGCCGAGGAGACCCCCAACTTCGGCCAGGGCTACTTCCAGTACGACTCGAAGAAGTCCGGCGCCGTCACCGTGAGCCACCTGCGCTTCGGCCCGCGACCGATCGACAGCACCTACTTGATCGGGGACAACGAGGCAAGCTTCGTCGCCTCGCACCAGCCTAACTTCCTGGCCCGCTACGACATGCTGTCTCATGCCAAGCCGGGGGCCGTGTTCCTGATTAACTCCCCCACACCGCCGGACCGATTGTGGGACGACCTGCCGCGAGGCACGCAGCAGCGCATCCTCGACAAGGGCATACACGTCTATACCATCGATGCCTACGCCATCGCCGAGCAGACGGGCATGGGACGGCGCATCAACACCATCATGCAGACCTGCTTCTTTGCCATCTCGGGCATCCTGCCCAGGGACGAGGCCATCGCGCAGATCAAGTACGCGGTGAAGAAGACCTACGGTAAAAAGGGCCAGCGCCTCCTCGACCGCAACTATGCGGCCATCGATGCGACCCTGGCGGGGCTCCATGAAGTCCCGGTCCCGGGCAGGGTGACGAGCACCTTCGATCGACCCGCACCGGTCCCGGCGGATGCCCCGGAGTTCGTGCGCACCGTTACCGCCACCCTGATGTTGGATAAGGGCGACAGTCTGCCCGTAAGCCTGATGCCCCCGGACGGTACCTGGCCCACCGGCACCACCCGCTTCGAGAAGCGCAACATCGCGCTCAAGCTCCCCAAGTGGGAGGTCGATCTCTGCACCCACTGCGGCAAGTGCCCGCTGGTGTGCCCTCACGCGGCGATCCGTGCCAAGGTGTACCCGGTATCGCTGACGGACAATGCACCGTCTACCTTTCGGCATGTCCAGATCAAGGGCAAGGACTTCCCCCAGGACCACCACATCACCTACCAGATCGCCCCGGACGATTGCACCGGCTGCGGTCTGTGCGTGGACGTCTGCCCCATTCGGGACCGTGCCGATCCCAACCGCAAGGCGTTGAACCTGGTGGATTCGGACGAGATCCACGCGCTCGAGCAGGCGAACTGGGACTTCTTCCTGACGCTGCCGGAGTACGACCGTACCCAGCTCGACGGCACCAAGATCAAGCACGCGATGATGCTCCAGCCCCTGTTCGAGTTCTCCGGGGCCTGCGTGGGCTGCGGCGAGACGCCTTATATCAAGCTCGCCACCCAGCTCTTCGGGGACCGCATGCTGATCGCTAACGCCACCGGCTGCTCCTCCATCTACGGTGGCAATCTGCCCACAACGCCCTACACGAAAAACCCCGAAGGGCGTGGACCGAGCTGGAGCAACTCGCTCTTCGAAGACAACGCGGAGTTCGGCCTAGGGATACGCCTCGCCGTGGACAAGCAGACCGACCAGGCCCGGGAGCTGGTCGTGCTCCTCGCCGACCGGATCGGCGGGGACCTGGCAGACGCGCTGCTCCAAGCGGACCAGACGACCGAGGCGGGAATCTTCGAGCAGCGGGAACGGGTCGAGGCCCTGAGGGCCAAGCTCGCGGGTATCCAGGCCCGGGAGGCCCGCATCCTCGAGACCGTGTGCGACAAGCTCGTCAAGCGCAGTGTCTGGATTGTCGGCGGAGACGGATGGGCCTACGACATCGGCTACGGCGGCGTGGACCACGTCTTGGCCTCCGGGCGCAACGTTAACCTGCTGGTGCTGGACACGGAGGTCTATTCGAACACCGGCGGTCAGAAGTCTAAGGCGACGCCCATGGGGGCGGTGGCCAAGTTCGCCGCCGGGGGCAAGGCAACCTTCAAGAAGGACCTGGGAATGATGGCCATGGCCTACGAGAACGTCTATGTGGCCTCGGTGGCCTTCGGGGCCAAGGACGTGCAGACCGTACGCGCCTTCCTGGAGGCGGAGAGCTATGACGGGCCATCGCTGATCATCTGTTACGCGCCCTGTATCGCCCACGGTGTGGACCTTTCCAACAACCTGCGCCAGCAGGACATGGCGGTCAACTCAGGTCACTGGGCGCTGTATCGGTACGACCCGCGGCGAACCGCCCGAGGCGAGAACCCCTTGCTCATCGACAGCAAGGCCCCGAGCATCCCTTATCGGGACTTCATCAACAGCGAAACCCGCTTCAGCGTCCTGACGCGCACACGCCCGGATGCCGCCGAAGGCTTCCTGCGCCAGGCCCAGAAGCATGTGGAGACCCGCTTCCAGCTCTACGAGCAGCTTGCCCAGCTCGCGGTAAAGAAGGCGGCACCCGAGGGGGCTCAGCCCAAAGACTAAGACTTGGAGCCGCATAGGCGCGAAGGACCCAAAGGGAATGCGCAGAAACCGGATCGCCGGCGTTCGCCCGCTCGGTCGGTGCCGCGCGCTCGGCAGCATGCAGTGATCGCTTTGTTGCCCTTGGCATCCTTTGCGTCCTTCGCGGTTAATCTTCTACAGACGATTTCGGAGCAATTGCCGTGGATATGACAACCAAGTATCTGGGCCTCGACATCGAGAACCCCATCGTGCCCTCCGCCTCGCCGCTCTCCAAGAGCCTCGACATGGCCCGCGAAATGGAGGACAGCGGGGCCGCGGCCATCATCATGTGGTCCCTGTTCGAGGAGTCGGTCACCGCCGAATCGGAGACGATGGTCCGGTTTCTGCACCACCAGGACATCGGATTCGCCGAGGCCGACGGGGGGTTTCTGCCTAACTGGCAGGACTTCGACAACGGGCTAGATCTCTATCTGGAGAACATCCGCCGGCTCAAAGAAGCCCTGGACATTCCAGTGATCGCCAGCCTCAACGGGGTGACCCCAAGCGGCTGGATCAACCATGCGCGGGACCTGGAGCAGGCCGGGGCGGACGCACTGGAGCTCAATGTCTATTATGTCGCCGGCGACATCGCACTGACCGGCGTCCAAGTGGAGGAGCGCTACCTCGCCCTGCTGCATGCGCTACGCGCTGCAGTCAAGCTCCCGATCAACATGAAGCTCTCCCCTGCCTTCAGCTCCGTCGGCTATGTGGCCAAGCAGCTCGCCGACGCCGGGGCCAATGGGGTGGCCCTATTCAACCGCTTCTATCAGCCGGACATCAACATCGACACCCTGCGGCTTCAGCCCAGCCTGCACCCCTCCACCTCCGCCGAGGCACTGCTCGCCATGCGCTGGATCGCGATCCTCCACGGCCGCATCCCGGGGCTCTCCCTGGGCGCCACCGGCGGCATCCACACCCCTGAAGACGCCGTCAAGCTCCTGCTTGCCGGTGCCGACGTGGTGCACCTCTGTAGCGTGCTGCTCGCCAAGGGGCCAGGCCACATCCGACACATCCTGGACGGGATCGAAGACTGGATGGGTGAGCAGGGATTCGAGTCCGTGCGCGACTTCCGCGGCCGAGTCAGCGCCCTTGCGGTTCCCAATCCGGCGGAATACGAGCGGGCGAACTATGTCAACATCCTGGACAGCTACAGCTTTTCGGCTGGGGTGATGGTGTAGCCGGCTGGGAGCCTCCGCGTAATCGAGCCCCCGCTTGGTTACCCATCTCGCGCAGTTGGCGCATCACGATCCTGGTCGCGAAGACGGAGCTTCGCGGCCAGGATCTGGAGTCGCTCGAGACGATGGGACGCGTCCACACAGACGTCGAGGGCGGAAGCACCTTCCGCACGCACGGGATACGGGCGTAAATCCGGCTCGCCCTTTCCGCCCGTCGCCCCGGAGAAGCGGCCTGCGGATGCCATTCACCAACGAATATCCCTAACCTATGTATTTGTTGCCCCTGGCACTCGTCGCAATCGGCATCATGTTCGACCTACTGTCGGTCGTCGCGCTCCTAAGTACAATCATCCGGCGACGCTGGTCGTCCGGATTCCCGGGAGTCCCCGTGCTCTTTTACCTGCCCGCTGCCGTCCTGGCCATGGTCGGGTTCCACCCCCCACGCTTCTCGCTGACCGAGATCCTGGTGTTTCTGGGGGCGCTCACCGCGCTGCACATCCTGATGCACTGGTGGCACGGGCAACTGCGGGTCAGACTCGAGGGCGGCGCCCGTTAGAGGGCTGCGTCTGGGCTCCCTGCAAACCGCGTTTCGCCCGGGACCGCCCATGACGGTGCGTGCGGCCGGTTTCGACGAGGGCGACAAACCGAAAGACTGGCAAACGGCCTTCGCACGACGCGGAATCGCCGTGCCCCGTGACTGCCTCCGGGCCGGAGCCCCGCGCCCCCACGTCGATGCCTCATGCGCGATCCCGAAGACCTCCCGACATCCGGGGAGACCCGCGCATCGGTAGGGCTTTCTACCCAAAATGGTTTACAGTGGATTTTAGAGGCTCGTGTCTCCCGCGATCGGTCTGCCCGGCGACGTGTGCATGGGCGGCGATCGCCGACTGACCGAACCATGGACTCATGAGCGAATCACCCGAAATGTGTGTGCCCATCCGACGTCTGCGCGAGCTGGAGTCGGCCCTGGCCGGGTCGGCGGCCAAGGCCGACTGCCTGCAGCTGCTGCGCAACATGCTCGCCGAGGCACCCAGCGGGGTCTTGCAGGATAGCCAGCCATCGCAGGACGAGGCGAGCCGAACGTTCGCCGGCCCCGCCCTCGGTCAGCCAGTCGATGCCTTCGGCACGGCGGTGCTCCAGGCCCTGCCCGCTCAGATCGCTGCGCTGGATGCGACCGGCGACATCGTCGCCACCAACGATGCCTGGGCGCGCTTCGCGAGGGAGAACGGCGGCTTGCCGTCCACCGAGCTCGGAATCGGCACAAACTATCTCGATGTCTGCCATCGGGCGCGCGGCGAGCGTTCCGAGGAGGCCGAGTCGGCCGAGCTCGGCATCCGCTCGGTACTGAAGGGAGAACAGTCCCTGTTCTCGTTGGAGTACCCCTGTCACGCACCCAGCGTCCGCCGCTGGTTTCTGATGCAGGTGACCCCGCTCCCGGTCGACCCGCGGGGCGCCCTGGTGACACATCTGGACATCACAAGCCGCAAGTTGGGGGAGGAGCTAGCGCAGCGCCAGCAAGCCCATCTCGCTCAGGTGGCGCGCATGCATACCGTTGGGGCATTGGCAACCGCGGTGGCCCATGAGATCAGCCAGCCCTTGGCTGCCATCGGGATCTATAGCAACGCCGCTGCGCACCTGCTGGAAGCTGGCAACGCAAGCCCCGGAGAGCTGGCGGAGGTACTGCGCCAGATCGAGGCCCAGGTCACGCGCGCCGGAGAGATCGTCGGTCGGGTCCGCGAGCTGACCCGCTGGCGCACCGCCGAGAAAGCTCCGATCGACCTGTGCGAGACGGTCGCCGAGGCGATCCGCTTAACACGGCCCATGGCGACTGACCGGCAGGTGGCGATCATGCTGGAGAAACCGGAGGAGCCGATCCGCGTCTCAGCAGACCGTGTCCAGATCGCCCAAGTTGTCATTAACCTGCTCTGCAACGGAGTCGAGGCGATCGCCCTGGCTGATAGCCGGCAGCGTCGAATCGGCGTCAGGGTCCGACGCGCGGGGGACGGGGCACGCATCACCGTGACGGACACGGGCCCGGGAATCCGCCCCGGTTGGGAAGAGCGTATCTTCGACATCTTCGAGAGCGATAAAGCGACCGGCTCCGGTATGGGTCTTGCCATTAGCCGATCCCTCGTCGAGGGGCACGGGGGCCGACTCTGGGCGGACACCGAGCACAAACCCGGGGCCGCGTTTCATTTCACGTTGCCGGGCACACCGGGGGGACAGGAAGACAGTGAGTGAGTCGCCAACGGTATTTCTCGTCGACGACGACGAGGCGGTGCGGGGGGCCCTGGTCTGGTCGCTGAAGGAGGCTGGTCTCAGGGTTCAGGGATTCGCGTCGGCCGAGGAGCTACTGGCCGCCAATCTGGGCGAACGTCCCGGCTGCCTGGTGCTGGACCTTCGGATGCCCGGGATGAGCGGCCTGGACCTTCAGGAGGCTCTGCGGGAGTGCGGCAACCAGATCCCCATCATTTTCATCTCCGGTCACGGGGACATTGCCTCTTCGGTGCGAGCCATCAAGGCCGGCGCCATGGACTTCGTGGAGAAGCCCCTGTCGCGGGACGCCTTGGTGGAGCGCATTCGCGAGGCATTCGCGTTAGACGAAGAGCGGCGAAGGCAGCGGGCCACGGAGTCCGAGATCGTCGGCCGCTACCGCCGCCTCACCGCCCGGGAGCGCGAGGTCATGGCCCTCGTCACCTCCGGTCTCTCCAACAAAGAGATCGCCCGCCAGCTCCAGATCAGCCCCCGGACGGTGGAAAACCACCGAGCCCGGGTGATGGCCACCATGCTGGCGGACAGCCTCGCTCAGCTCTGCCAGATGGCGGGGATCTGCGCATCCGAACCGGAGCCCTAAACCGCATCGACATCGGCTGCCGCCGCCGCGGGCTTCCGGGCGGGCATGACCGGCTGAGGACCCAGGATTAGAGGAATCTGCCGCCGGACATCGGGGTGATCGCTAAGCACGACGACCCGGGCGCCGACCCGGTGCAGATTTCCGCTCAGCATTCGCAAGAGGGCAATACCGGAATCGAAGACGCGCTGGACGCGCGTCAGGTCCATGACGCAAGTCCGGAGGCTGGCCGGGATATGCGCCCCGATCCCGCACAGCTCATGGGAGACCGTAACGTCGAGGTTTCCCTCGAAGCACAGGTCAAGCCGATCTTCCTTGGGAACGAACGAAACGCTAACTGACATGGGGACGGTCCTCCTCCAATTGGCGGCGACTCCGTATTCATGGGTCGCGGCTCGATTATTCCGGATCACCCCGATCCTCTGCGCGGACCAATGCCGCGATGGCCTTACCGGCACTATGGTCGCCCCGGGCGAGGATCGAGGCGGGCTTGCCGCGCTCCAAGGCGGTTATCGAAATGACACTCTATTCCCCGGGGCGCGTATTTGCCAAGTCCGTACCAATACGTAGCCTCTCGTTTGGGGCACGCAGGGCGGCAACGGACGCCCTTGCAGGTCGCGCCGCAGCGCGTCATCCTTAGCCTCTGCGTGGATGGCGGAGACCAACCCCAGGCCATGGATCGGGGCGAGGACGAGACTCAGCAAAGGCGAGCGGGTCGTGTCTCGACATCGGGCGGCTCCCCGGGCGGGTCCTGATCGAACGGCAATGGGTGAATCGGATGATGCGTAACAACGGACATCGGCTGCGATTGGCTGGGGCGGGGCTGGCCCTGCTAGTTCTAGCGGTAACCATGGGGACGGCGACGACAGTCTCGGCTCAGCCCCCGGTGGCCGACCAACCGACCGCGTCGGCGGCAGCCTCCGCGCAGGCGCCAGAACACACGCTCGTGACCGAAAGTGCAGCCAGGGCGAAGGAGACCCCGCACCTGGCGCACCGGCTGCTCAAGGACATCGAGAGCGGAGTCGCCCGGGTAGAGCCCTGGCTGGAGCGTTATGGCTATTGGGCGGTATTCGGCGCAGTGGGGGTCGAGGGGTTCGGCATCCCGGCCCCCGGTCAGACCATCCTGGAGGCCGGGGCGGCGGCCTCCGCCTCGGCGGGCTCTAGGCTCCAGATCGGCTGGATACTCCTGGTCGCCTTCCTGGCCGCCTCGCTGGGCAACACGATCGGGTACCTGATCGGGCGTCTGGGCGGACTTGCCCTGCTCCATCGGCTTCGCATCGACAAGTCGCACCTGGACAAGGTGGAAAAGGGCTTCGACCGCTATGGGGGCTGGGTCATCGCCTTCGCCCGATTCTTCGATGGGCCTCGCCAGCTCAACGGCATCGCCGCTGGCATCCTTGAGATGCCCTGGCCTCACTTCACCTTCTACAACCTTCTGGGCGCGGCCCTTTGGGTGTGTTTCTGGGGCCTTGGGGTCTATTACCTGGACCTGCACCTGGACGCCATCGTCGGCCTGATCCGCCAGGTCAATCCCTGGGTCTGGGGCATCACCATGGCGGGGCTGGTCGTCCTGGCGGTCATATTCTGGCGGGCCTACTCCCGGCGCGACAAGGGCAAGCCCTAGGTCCGCGCGGGCCGCGAACGACGCGATCGGTCAACCTGGTCGACCGTCCGACCGGGGCCGAACCAGCATGGGACCCACGGCGGTCAGGAAGGACCCGAACGCCAGCACCCAGAGCACCCCGGAGAGGGTCCACCAGGCGGTGCTCCAAACCGGCCAAAGGAGCGGACCCGCCACGCGCACCAGTGCCGCCAGGTTGACGAGCCAGAAGGCGAGCACCGCCAGCCGCGGCGCCACCATGGCTCGACCCGTGTGACCGAGGGTGACCCGCACCATCATCCCCAGGGTGAAGACGCCCACCGCCCCGACCGTCAGGGCATGGAGCGCCGATGATCCCGCCACCAGCCCCAGGTGCGCCAATCCGGACAGCACGAGCCCCAGGATCAACCACAGATAGCCCCAATAGAGCACGGCGAGAATGGGGATGTCCCAAACGCCACGGTCGTGCCAGCCTGCCAGACGCACTGCTTGGACCAGAGCGAGCGCAAGCCCGAGGGTCCCCGCCACGGGGGTGCCCGGCAGCAAGGCGTCCGTGAGCACGAAGGGGACCGCGAGCGCAAAGGTCAACCGCTCCACGGACTTTCTTGAGCGGGGCCCAGACCCGGCCACGCCCCCTTGGGTAAAGAAGGGCATGACCCGCCCCGCGACGATCAGGAGGACCAGCAGAACCAGACCCAGCATCAGCCGGTTCCCCGTCGGGGCGATCCCGCGGACCAGCCCCAGGGCGTCCAGGTGCACCAGTAGCGAGGCGAGCGCCATCCCGGCAAGCAAAACGAGAAAGACGCGATTCGCCCGATTCGGCCCCTGCCAGAGGGGCTTGAAGAGCGACAGGGCGAGCGCAGGCAGAAAGGCCAGATCCAGCACCGCCGCCAAAGCCCCGGGCAGACCCAGGAGCGGGCCCAGCCGCCCGACGAGCCACAACAGGGCCAGCCCTCCGAGCTCCGCCCCGGTGGCGGTCGGCATCCCGGTCCAGTTGCGTGTCGCAGTCAGCAGAAAGCCCGCGATGACCGCGGTCGCGTAACCGAACAGCATCTCGTGGCCATGCCAGGTGGTCCCGCCGTAATAGGCGTCCCCCGGCAACCAGCCCCGCAATCGACCGAGCCAGATCGTCAACGCCAGGACTGCCCAGATCCCCGCGGCGAGAAAGAACGGGCGGAAGCCGAGAGCCAGGATCGGCGGCCCGGAGCGCACCCCGGGATCAGGGGATTGCGACATAATCGATCTCCAGGACTTGGCGGCCGTGGGCTGTTGGCGGTGATGGATACTGGCCGTCGATACCGCCGCTGTTTTTCGAAGCGGACCGGCCAGCCTGCGTCCCGATTTCCGGTGCCTGCGCAGGGGAAGCAATCGCTGGAGCGAGGCGTTGCGAGTCGGCTCCCCTACCCACGCCAGACGAGCCAGCTCGATTCGCGATCAGTCAAGCAGACGACGGGTGCGCGCTCCTTGATTCCCGTCAAGCTGCCTGCACAAGCCGCCGGACGGTGAGCGCCCAGGCAAAGACGCGCTACTTGGTTCAGTGGCGTTCGGGCGCGTGGAGACGAGCGAGGCAGCGACAGGGAGATCCCCGCCCCGACCACATCATCGCCTCGCACTAGCCGTCGGTACCGTGCTCTTCGATGAACCCCCTCAGCGACATACCGTGTCGGAACTGGATCGGATTCTGGGGCATGGTCGGGTCCTCGCCGTGGGTGGCAGCGAGGATTGCGCGCCACCCGGTGGCTCGGACCGTGAGCCTCCAGCTGAGCCGTAGCGCTAATCGTCTGATGCAAGATCGGCGTATAGTGTGAAGTGGAGCATCAATTGCGGAGGCATGCAATGGTTTCTTCCGTGCCAAAGAACATGTTCGGTTCCGCCGAAATCAAGAAACATCGCGACACGCTCGACGCGTTCACGGATGCGGCTGCGGACTTTCTCGACTGGGTTTATGCCGACCATCTCGCTTTCTACAACAAGTGGGGCGTGTCCAAATACTACGGCAACCGCAAGCCCGAGCATAAGACCTACGAGAAGCGTGTCGCGCAGCTGAAGAAATTCGGCAAGCCGGCCTTTCTCGCTGACCAGCAGGTGGCGACAGCCTGCATCCTTCTCGCCATGCAGGCCTGCGAGCGCGGCTTCAATGCGACGGGTATGGGCAAAACCTGGAAGAAGATCAACAACCAGCTTAAGATCGACCAGAAATTCTACGGCACGGATCTGCAGATCATGCTGCAGCAGCTCGGCTGGAAGATCTATTATTGGAATCCCGACCCGACGCAGAATGAGAAATGGGACGCAGAAGACCAGCAGCTCAATCCGCTGAAGCCTGGCCGAAAATGGATGCCGGTCTGGGGCGGGCATGCGCTGCGCTACGTCAGCGCCAAGAACAAGGGCACCTATTACGACGCGAAGGTGGACAACGTTGAAAAGCTCGTGGGTTTCGGCAAGGTGCAACCGACGTCGTTTAAAACCGTGCCGATTTTTGTCGGCATCGCCCATGCGGGATATCATGTCTTTCCGGGACGGCGCGGCGATGTGATCGAGGCGCATTCGATGCGCGAGATGATCGACAAGGACAACATCGAAGTTGCGCCGTTCAATCCTCTGGCGACGGGCGGTGCGCCGCGTTGGACCCGCTCGGAGAAATACCGCTCCGGCCTCATTGCCGTGCCACGCGATTTCTGAGTTTGCAACGGGTCCGGAACCGAGCATCAAAGGGAGCCCGACATGTACAAACGTGCGGTGATGATGATCCAGAAGCACCTGCAGGTGATCGGGGCCTATCAGGGCAGCATTGACGGAGCGGGCGGCGCGATGACCGATGCCGGCGTGAAGATAATGCTCGATGCGCGCAAGGTGGAGATCCCGGCCGGGGCCAACGCCATGTCATCGGAGCGCCGCATGACGCTCTGTCTGCAGCTCATCGCCAAAGACAAGGGTCTCGATGCCGATCCGGTGGACGGCTATTGGGGACCGGTCACCCAGAACGCCTTCGAAGGTCTGATCCATCTCGAAGACACCGGCCAGTCACCGGACAACTGGCGCGACGACGAGCCTTCGGACGCCAATCCGCATGTCTGGCCGCGCGACCGCGGCAACCAGGCCGAGATGCGCGCCTTTTACGGCCCGCCGGGCAATCCGCCGATCAAGAAGGTGCGCTGTCCTTGGAAGCTTGTCCTGGCTTGGGACACATCTCAGTCGATCACCCATATCGGCTGCCATGCCATCGTTGCCGGCAGCCTTGAGGATGTGCTCGCATGCGTTTATGCGCATTACGGCGAGGCCGAGTTGCGTCGGCTGCGGCTGCATCTTTATGGCGGCTGCTATTTCAACCGCAAGAAGCGCGGCGGCTCGACCTGGTCCACCCATGCCTGGGCCGTCGCCTTGGACTGGGATCCGGCCCGCAACCAGCTGAAATGGGGCCGCGACCGGGCGACGCTCGACCATCGCGACTATGATTTCTGGTGGCATGCCTGGGAGGCCGAAGGCTGGGTCTCGCTCGGCCGATCGCGCAATTACGACTGGATGCATGTCCAGGCGGCCCGGCTCTGAGTGCCTCTGTAAGATCCAAACTTCTCGGCCTCAAGACGACCGGCCAAGCATGCCGAGCCGCTCCAGTGCCTCGGCGGCAAGCTTCAAGGTAAGCTCTCTCGCGGGAATCTCCTGGCACAGTGCGGCAGTTTGTCCGGCATAGTGCGTACTGAAGTCGCTGGACCCTTGGAATTCTGCTTCAATCCGTAGCGGGCTCAGCGCCCCTGCGGGCAGAGGAAAGGCGGGAACGTCGGTAGCGATCGGACCCAGCTCGCGCGTGATACGGTTTGAGAAGACACGGGCCGGCAGGCCAGTTAACACGTTCGTGATGACGCTGGGGTTGTCGCGCGCGGCCTTGAGGTTCGCCCGGTAGGTGCGGAAATGTCCGCCTCGGGGCAGAGCAGGTACGCCGTACCCATCTGCACCGCTGAGGCGCCTAACGCCAACGCCGCGGCGATGCCGCGCCCGTCCGCTATGCCGCCAGCGGCGATAACCGGAACTTTCACGGCATCCAACACCTGCGGTACCAGCGCCAACGTATCCAGTTGGGAAGCGGGATCAGTCGGCAAATACGTGCCGCGATGGCCACCGGCCTCGACGCCTTGCGCAATTACCACGTCCGCACCGTGGTCCACGAGCCACCGCGCCTCCGTGACCGTTGTCGCGGTGCTAAAGATCTTGCAGCCCGCAGCCTTGAGACGATTGACAAGGGATTTATCGGGTAGACCGAATTGGAAGCTGACGACTTCCGGCTTGAGATCAACAAACACATCACACATTTCCGCGTCAAAGGGCGCGAGGGCGGAATTGGGAGGTTCGGGTAGATTGATCATCAGCTCGTCGTAATACGCGGCGAGCCTCTGACGCCATGCGCTTTCGATCGCCGCATTCCGTCGTGGCGTCGCATGACAAAAGAAATTGAGGTTTAAGGGTTTGCGGGTTTGAGCGCGTATTTTGTCAACTTCGTCTCGCACCTGCGCGGATGCCAGCAACGCGCAAGGAAACGAACCAAGACCACCCGCGACGGCGACGGCAATCGGCAAGCTCGGACTCGTGTGTCCTCCCATGGGTGCCTGCACGATGGGGTGTTGAATCGTTAAGAGATCGAGCAGACGTCGATTTGGCCATGCCGCAGATCCGAGCGGCGCCCCTTGCTCCTGAGCTTCGCCTGCCATGAGCAGGCTCTGGGCACCGCCCATTGAAATAGCGATTCCGCCGACAGCGGTGGCCTTCAAGAATTCTCGCCGTGTGATGCTGTCCATTGATTACCCAAGTGAATTTGTGGCGGAAATGTCCACTTCTAGGGACCAAACTCGTATTGGCTCCAGGCCGCCCGCGCTACGTAACCGATCGGTCTGGCGTCGAGTCTTGGTCCGGTGCGAAGGCTCGGTTGAGTCGGTCTTGGTACTGCTGTTGTACGACGTAGCCGAGCCCGTGTCCGCGGCTCTCCTGAAGACGCAGCTCCAGCAGACGCAGGCGCCTGAGCTGCACCGCGGCCGAGCATCGGTTCACCGTCGCCGACCTGGCCGCCCAGACCGAGGGCGTCGTCTGCCGCAAGGACAAGGGCGTGCTCGACGAGATCCCGGGAGCCTACAAGGACATCGACCAGGTCATGGCGAACCAGGCGGATCTGGTCGAGGTGGTGCACACGCTTAAGCAGGTGGTGTGCGTGAAGGGGTGATCCGAAGACGGAGCGGTTCTCACGCCAAGGCGCCAAGCTCGCCAAGGGTTTTAAGGCCGTCGGGGGTTTCTCTGGCGGCCGGTGGGAAAAGCCGACGCACCGCGAGCGGGCCGGTAGAATCCGCCCATCGACCGCCCGCTGCATCGGGGGCCCATGCGTACCGAAAAACCTACCGAAGGCGATCCGGGGCAACCTGCGGCGGGTGCGGGGCTGACGCCACAGTGACGCCATGAGCAAACCCGAGTACCCACTTGCCCAACGGTGTTGATGGGTCTTCTGGACGGCGTGGTCAACCGCGGCGGGTGATGGCCAATCACCGGTTCGGCGATCTGCGGCAGTTTTTCAATGTTGCGATGGCACGGGAGTGGCTCGAGGCCCACCCGCTGGCAGGGCTCACCAAGGAAAAAATCGACGGACGGCAGAAAGAGCGGGATCGTTATCTTTCCGAAGAGGAGATCGTCGAGCTGAAACAGCGTCTCCCGGCGGCCAACCTGCTGCACACGACGGAGCGGGCAATCTGGATCATGCTGTCCACCTGCTGCCGCGTGGGCGAGTTGTCGCAGGCCCGGTGGGAGGGACCTAGAACAGGGAGAGTGGCGCATCCTGGCCGGCAACGTGGCGACGGCTCGGAGACCGCATCGCGTTGCTGCTGGAGTCCGGAGGGCATCGGAAGATGGTCGTTGGTCGGTTTGTGAAGACCGCTTGAACGCCTCGGCGACCGGCCGGCGGACCACCAGAAATAGCGAGACCGAGTCGAGGCGCGAGTCTGGCGGGGATTGCGGTGCGTCTGACGAGTCAGAAAACCTGGCAGGGGTTTAGAGGTTCAGTCCCTCGGTTGATTCCGTGCACCGTTGGCGCTATGGTTACTAGTAACACGGCCCCTTACGGTTGAACCACTTCGGCGGGGAGATCGCTATGGGGTTCTTTATTTTCTCGCGCCGAAATCACTCACCCCTGAGCCTCCCAGCCGTCCGGCGCCCCCATCCCCGCCAGATTAAGCCCCAGACGATCCAGGTCGGGGAAGGTCCGCAAGTGCGCTTGCATGCGCTCAGGCCAGCTCGAATTCGGGTTGACGACCCGCAGGAGATGGCGCGCCATGCAAAGGGACAGATAACACCTGGCTGTGGCGTGGGAATTGTGCTCGAAGGGTGCCACCCAGGCCATTTCGGCCACCGGCGGGAGTCTCGGTTGGTCAACGATGTTGCGGTTCCACAAGCGGCTATGGTGTGCACAGACATTGCGCAGGTAATTCAGGCTGCGTAGCCAGGTCGCGAAGATACGGCCATTGTGGACGCCGTAGCGCGCCGAAATGGCATCCTGGTCCTCTTCCCGCATGCCGGCGAACAGCTTGGAGAGGGTGCCAAAATCCCACACCTCGCTGGCAAACCCAGATCGCCATCGGCAACCGCACTTCCCCTTGTTATGACGCACGAACTCTTCCTTCGAGCGGGCGATCAGTCGCGCATGCTTGCCGAGCCAGTCGTGGTGCCCCGAAACACCAGTTTTTGCGTCGAGCTTGCCGCTGAAGTCGGGATGCAAGAGATCCGGTGGCAGATAGGCGAACCGGTCGAGTTGGCCCAAAGTGTGTGAGATGTCCACCCGGAGCGCAATTTCGATTCGCTAGCAGATCGTCAAAATGCGCTTGTTCAATTGCCTCACCAAGCGATCACTCTCTCCACACCTCAGCCGTCAGCGGCAGCTCGTTCAGCTCGGCACGCGCTTCCCGCCAGGTTGGGTAATGCTCCCCCAGGATAGCCACGAAACGGTCGCTATGGGTTGGCTCCAGCAGATGAACCATCTCGTGGACGAGCACGTATTCGAGCAGGTCCTTCGGCTTCTTCACAAGCTCCGTGTTGAGGCGGATGTGTCGCGCCGCAGGATTGCAGCTTCCCCACTTGGTTTTCATCCGTTGCAGGAAATAGCGGGCGACGTTCACCTGGAGCCTCTGCTCCCACTTCTCGATTAGCGAGGGCACCACCGCGTGCAGCAAGGACTTGTGCCATTCGTGAATCGCCTCGGCGCGCTTGTCCGTGTCGCTGCCGGGGCGCACGGTGAGGGTGATGCGCTTGTGGTCCAGGGACACGCCTGGCTTGGCGTCCCGGTCGACGACCGTCAGGAGGTACCGCCGGCCCCACAGGTAATGGCTCTCGCGCTCGATGAACTGTCGCGGCGTCTCCCGCGCCTGAGCGTGCAATTTCGCCTGCCGAGCGCGAATCCAGCCGAGCTTGGAGATGGCATAGGCCCGGGCCACCTCCAGACGCGTTCCGGTGGGTGCAACCAGCGTGACCCGACCAGCGGGAGGATGCACCGAGAGGTGGACGTGCTTGATCGCTTTGCGTGTCACCGCGATGGCGATGTCGCCCAGCTGAATCGTCTCCGTCATCAATATCCCGGCTGGTTCTTGACGATCTCGAAGAGGGCCAGCGTTGCCTCACGATCACGGTCGAGCAAGGGATAGAGTGCATTGAGCACCTGCGCCTCCCGGGCCTGGTCGCCCCTCCAACCGGCTGGGGCATGCTCCCGAACGGCCTGGTCGATCCGGAGCCCCAATTCCGCCTTGTCCTCGTCGTCGCTGGGATACTGAAAGCAGGTCGCCGGAATCGAGCCGAGGTTATTGAAGAGCGCGATCGCCTCGGGCTTGCCGTGCAAGATGGCGGGCACCCCGGCCTCGGGCTGCCGGGCGGCCAGACGCCTCACCAGTGCCTCGGCCTTGCGCAGGAACTCCTCGTAGGCGGCCGCATCGGCCCGGCTCTGTTTGATGAGGTCGTCGAGCAGCTTCGACATCTGCTCGTAGAACTGCGGATCGGCGAGCTGATCGCGGATGATCGTCTTGCGGACATTGTTGATGATCCCCTCGGCGACCGCGTTCCTGGAGAGCTTGCCCTTCGCGTTGAGTGTCTTGGCGATGGTGTCGTGGATGCCAGTCTGGATGATCAGCTCGGTCAGCGACATCTCGCCCAACTGGCCCAGGTCCGTTGCCGGGTCGGCCTGGATGTAGGTGTTGAGGAGGTGGCGCATGTCCGCCTCGTAAGGCTTGATGTCCAGCTCCTCGCTCGAGTGCTTCTTGATGGCCGCCCGAATCTCGGCATAGCGCTCCACCTCCTTCTGTAAGGCGGCCGCATCGACGTGCGAATAGCCCGCCTCGGCCAGGTTCTGTGTGATGGCCGCGAAGGCGCGGACGAAGTTGGCCACTGCCTTGTAGAACGACACCCGCAACGGCTCGGTCTCGCTCAGCGCATTGGGGTTGGCCGCGTCGCCGCAGAAATAGCGCAGGTACTGCTCCAGCTCGCGGGGCGGGGGAACGGGCTCGCACAGGTAGCGCAGTGCCTCCCGGGCCTCGTCGAGCCGCTTCTTGCCCTCCTCCAGCCAATCCTTGAGGTGCACATTGTTGTCGCCGCCGCACCCTTGGTCGATGTCCAGCTCATCCGAGCTATACACCGCGATGGCCTGTTGGACGTCGCCGAACAGCGCCTTGAAATCCACGATGTGGCCGTAGTCCTTGTCGTCGCCGTCGAGGCGGTTGGTGCGGCAGATGGCCTGGAAGAGGTTGTGATCGCGCAGCTCGTTGTCGAGGTAGATGTAGGTGCAACTCGGGGCGTCGAAGCCGGTCAGCAGCTTGCTCACGACGATCAGCAGCTTCAGGTTGGCCGGCTCCTCGATGAAGCGGCGCTTGGCCTCGTCCTCGTACTGCTTGGTGGTCTGCCCCTTCTTCAGGACGTGCTTGGTGTAGGTGTCGAACTTGTAGCGCTCGTCGCTGCTCAAAGGCTCGCGGGAGATCGCGTTGTGGTTCGGCTCGTAAGAGGTGACGATGGCGCAGTAGTGGCCGAAGCTCGTGTTCTGGAACAGCCGGAAGTAGTGGCAGGCGTCGTAGATCGAGGCCGCCACCAGGATCGCCGTGCCACGGTCGTTGTTAAGGCGCGGCTTGAGGCCGAAGTCCTCGATGAGGCTGGCGACGATGCGCTGCTTGCGCTCGCCCGCGCTCATCAGCTCCTCCATGGTCGCCCAGCGCTTGCGCAGGATCGCTTGCTGGAAGTTGTTGAGGTTCTTGGTCTTCTGCGCAAACCACTCGTCGATCTTCTGCGGCGAGGTCAGCCGCTCCGGCACGTCGCGGGCCTCGTACTTGAGGTCGAGCACCACCTTGTCTCGCACCGCCTCGTGGAACTTGTAGGTGTGGATGTAGGTGCCGAAGACATCCCGGGTCATCTGCCGGTCCTTGCGGAGCAGCGGTGTGCCGGTAAAGCCGATGAAGATCGCGCCCTCCAGCCAGCGCTTCATCTGCCGGTTCATGTCGCCGCCCTGGGTGCGGTGACACTCGTCCACGAACACGTAGAAACGGCCATGGATCCGCGGTGCTGGCCCCTTCAGGTCGGACGGGTCGAACTTGTGGATCAGGGCGCACAGCAGGCGCTGGGTCGGGCTCCCCAGCTTCTCGACAAACTCGGCCCGGGAGGTGATGCGCGGCGAGGGCGAGTCGGCCCCGATGACCCCGGCGTTCTTCATGACCCCCTCTATCTGCTTGTCCAGCTCGTCGCGGTCGGTGACGACCAGGATGCGGGCCTCCGGATCGTGCTCCAGCAGCCACTTGGCGAGCAGCACCATCAGGATGCTCTTGCCGCTGCCCTGGGTGTGCCAGATGACCCCGCCCTCGTTCTGACGGATGCGCCCCTGCGTCGCCTTGACACCCTGGAACTGGTGCGGCCGCGGGATCTTCTTATGACCCGCGTCGAAGATCACGAAGTTGCGGATCAGGTCCAGCAGCCGGGCCTTGTTGCACAGTTGCGCCAGCGGTCGGTCAAGCAGGGCACCCGCGCCCGGAGCCCCGTCGGCGTCTGGTGATTCCTCGTCTTTCCATTGCACGAAGAACTGCTCGGGCGTGCCGGTGGTGCCATAGCGCAGGGCCCTGGGCGTCGCTGCCCGCGAGCGCCAACTGCACCGTGCCGAAGAAGCCCTGGTTGAAGATCGGCTCTTGATTGGTGATGAGTTGGCGCACCCCGTCGGCCACCTCCACCGAGCTGCGTTTCAGCTCGATCACCCCAATGGCGATGCCGTTGATGTAGAGCACCAGGTCCGGTCGCCGCTTGTAGCCGCCCTTGATCGTCACCTCCTCGGCCAAGGCGAAGTCATTGTTCTCCGTGTGCTCCCAGTCGATTAGGTGCACCGTCTCGTGGGCCTGGCCGGCCGCGATCTTCACCGGCACGCCGTAGCGCAGCAGTTGGTAGGTGCGCAGGTTTGCCTGGTAGAGCGTGATGCCGGTCGCGTCGGCGGCGGTCTCCAGCTTCTGCAAGGCTGCCGAGATGTGCGCATACGCATAGCCGCGCCGCTTGAGGTTCTCGCGCAGAATAGCCGTCTCGATGGGCCGGTTGTTCTCGCGTTTGCTCCAGTCGCCGAGATAGCGGTAGCCGAGGCTGTCGGGGCGCGCCGGGTCGGTGAACAAGCCGACCACCCGGTCCTGGGTCAGACGTTCCGAGCAGGGTCGATCAGTCATCGCGCTGCCTCTCGTGGTAGGCCCGGTTGCAGGCGCCTTCGGTGTCGCCGTTTCGATTGGTCACGGAATGACCTCCCAGCGACCGCCTTTCTGTGGGCCGACGTGGCGCAGTTTGCCAGCCTTGACGAGCTTAGCGCTGGCCATCTCGACCGCCCGTACCGAGCGTCCGATGGCGGCAGCCACCTCCGCCAGCGTCATCTCGGGGTTCCGACCCAGCAGCTCCAACAAGGCAACCGAAGTTTTCACCGACGTTTGCGCCGAAGGATTCACCGAAGTCCCGTCCCTGATCGCTTGTTGCAGGGCGGTGGCGAGTGCATCGAGCATGAAGAGGATGAAGCCACTGCAATCGGCGGCCTCGTCCGCCTCTCCCAACACCCGATAGTAGGCGTCCTGTCGGCTTCTGATCACGGTTTCGACGGGCAAATAGGCCAGTATCGGCTGCCAGCGGCTCAGGATCAGCGTTTGCCACAGGCGCCCGATGCGCCCATTGCCGTCGCTGAAGGGGTGGATGAATTCCAGCTCGTAATGGACGGCCGAAGATGCAATCAGGGGGTGGGCATCCGTGCTGGACAGCCAGCCGAGAAAGTCGTCCATCAGCCTGGGCACCTGGCTCGGTGGCGGCGCCATGTGGATCAACCGCTCGTTGCGGTAAATCCCGACCCCGCCCTGCCGCAGACGCCCAGCATCGTCGGCCAGGCCATGCAACAGCAGTCCATGAGCGGCTAGGAGATGGTCCAACCGCGACGGGGACCAGTCGGGCAGCGCCTCATAGGCGTTGAAGGCATTGCGCACCTCCTGGATCTCCCGGGGCAGGCCCAGCACCGGCTTGCCGTCCAGCACGGCGGTCACCTGCTCTACGGAAAGCGTGTTCTGCTCGATCGCCAGGGACGCCTGGATGGTGCGGATACGGTTGCCCCGGCGCAGTTGCGGCACCAGCCCGGCGCGGCAAGCGTGTTTCCACTGTCCCAGCCACTCGGCGATCTCCGCCACCTTCGACAGCATGGCGTGGGTTAGAGCGAACGGCGGCTGGTAGTCGCTCATACTATTCGGGCGTTCGGATCGAAGGACCCGGCGTGCTCCTGCCGGGGACGCGCGCTTCTTCCCGACGTGGCTCGATGCTCTGCGGTCCAAACCGGGTCGGTAAACAAGCCAATCACCCGGTCCTGAGTACGACGTTCCGAACGGGGATGCTCAGGCATCGGGACCTCCGGCCAGCACCTCGGCAGCCACATAGCGCCGGAACGGCTCCGAGTCGGTGAAGCAGCGAAACCCCGCCTGGCTGGCGAGTCCGATGGTCGAGGTGTCCTCGTTGAGTAGCACGGCGACGGGCTGGCTCAGCTCCTCCTGGATACCGGTAGGCCACGCAAGATCGAAGACGGCCATCTGCTGGCCGGTCTGCGGGTCGGCGAAATCGTAAGTCAGGACACCGCGAGGCAGCCCCTTGGACTCCACCCACGCGTTCAGCGCCTCCAGCTCCGCCTCCTCTTCCTCGGACCCGATGCCGCCGCCGACCACCACGGGCGCCGGTGCGGCGGCGGCCGGACCGGAAAGCCAACCGACGTCGCCGTGAAGCAGCTCCTCCATGCGCCCATTCAGCTCCGCCGCCAGCAGCGCCTTGCGGGCTTCCAGAAAGTCGCGGAATCGCTCGATCTTCCAGAGCGCGGGGTCCATCGGAATCCACTGGGAGGCCAGCGCCCCGGGGTGCGCCTGTTCGACTTCGGGGAAATAGTCCTCCGGGAGCCGGTCGCTGATGTCGAGGTTGGTGTCCTTGGTCAGAAAGCAAAAATTGGCCAGCGCGTTCACCTCCGGCCGGGTGTGGTGGCGCTTATAGAGTCGGGCCTTGGGGAAGATGTGGTGCACCTCCAGGCGGTTCATCTTGCCCAGCAGACTCGCCTTGAGCGGCAACCCTGTGCCCCAGTCGCGGGCCGCGCCCATGCGCGTGAGCAGGTACAGCACGGGGTAGAAGCGTGCGCCGAGACTCCAACCGGTGAAATGCCCGGGCTCGGCCCGCAGCCCGCCGTGCCACAGGCGCAGCTGCTCCAGTAGCTTGTCCAGCCCCCCATCATCCCCTTCGAGGGCAGCGAGGTCCTGGTCGATAAAGGACTCGGTGGAGCCGGAGAACCGCCCCCACATGGCCGCCTGCACATACCAGAAGAGCAGCTTGTCGCGCTCCTTCTCGCCCATGGGCCCGAGCTTCTTCGCCAGGCGCTGGTCCAGGTAGCGCGCCATCACCGGCACCCCGAAGCGACCGAAAAACACCTGGTCGTGGTCCAGGCCCAGACGCCCGCCGATCAGGTTGAGGCTGGTGTCGATATGTTTGGTCGCGCGTGCAAGGGCGTCCTGCACCTCTGCCGTGCTCTTCTCGTGCAAGTGCAGAAATTTCGCTTCGCCAGTCAGCACGGTATTCACGGAGCGCAGGAGCCAGTCGAGGTTGAAGCGGTAGTCGGCCTTGGCCCACTCCTTGAGCTTGGCCTTCATCGCGTCCCGCCCCTCGGGCCAGCCGGCGCAGATCTTGGCTAGCGCCAGGTCGCCTTTGGAGAGTTTGGTCCCGCCGCTGTTGACCCGGTTGAAGATGTCCACCACCACGTCGAGCGATTTGTCCGCGCCTGTGACCTCTTCCGTGTGCAGCTCGATGTCCAGAATGCCCAAGATCCGCGAAATGCGGGCCGAGTACTTGACGGCCTTGGTCCCGATGCTCGGGTGCTCGGCCAGGGCCTCCACGAGGGTCTCGTGCCCCGATTGGCCGTTCTTAATCAGCTCGGTCACGTCGATCCAGAGCGGATCCTCCTTCATCTTCACCGGCTGGTAGAACTCGAAGGTCTCCATGTCGAGGTTGAAGCGCAGGCCGGTAAATGCCTGGGCGTTGCCCTCGAAAAATTTCGGCGGCCGACCGCGCGCGACGCCATAGAGCGAGGTCATGCGCTGCTGCCCGTCGAGCAGGAGCTTGACGACCCCCGCCGCCAGCGGCCCATCGCCGCGATGGGCGGCCGTTTTCGACTCCGTCGCCCACACCAGCAGACCGCCCACCGGATGGCGGCGGTAAAGCGAGTCGAATAGACCGCGCACTTGGTCGCGGTTCCAGACATAGCCGCGCTGGAACTCGGGCAGGGCCATGTGCCCGCTGTCGATGTGGTCGAGGATCGTGGAAATCTTCATTTCAGGCGAGTCTTTCCGGGAAGTGGTTGCTGATGCTTCAGCTTCTAGGCGTGTCGGCGTAGGGATTGGGAATGCAATCAGCAGGCAGATAGAGTGGGTGACAGGGAGTTACGTTATCTTTTGCCAATTTCAGGTAAGAAAGGCCGGGATGGCCTTTCAGCATTTCAACCACATCTTTTCCGCGAGCTTTCAACTTCCCGGGTGGTTTGCCGTAGGCGATGACAATCGTTCTTGCCACCTCCGCCATTTCCAGAATAGCTTGATCATTCCCAGGCCCAACAGGGTCAGCAACCTCCAGCAATCGGTACTTGTCGGTAGCCCTATAAGCGTAAACATTGCCGATCATCTGCCCGCCATAGGCCCATTTTCTCGAGAACTTACCTGTCTTGCGTAGCGTTGGATCACGGTATTCCAGACACGCCACACTCGGGTTCATGAGAATCCAAAGAACCAACGGCTTTGTCTCGTCCCATGACTCAGTCAGCTTGTAGCGGTACCGCTCGCATTCTGAAAAAAGCGGAGTGATCTTGGAATCGGCCGGCCACGGGGGGCGCGAACGGCCACCGGCATCATGTTTCGTCTTGGTCGTCATACCAGACGCGTCCTCCCTGTGAGCAACTCTTGCATCATGGCCTGCTTGAGGGCGCGGGTCTTGTCGCGGCGGGCCTCCAGTGCCGACAGCTCAGCGTCCATGTCGGAGAGGATCGTGGCGATGGCGGTTTGTTCGGCTATCTTATTTGGCACTGCGACTTCAAACGCGTGAACATCATTTCGGTTTAGCGTGGGTACACCAGAGCCTGTGGCGAACCTCTCAAAGCGAATATGCGTGTACAAATAGAAAACGAAATGGGGATCACTGTCCTTGAAACCTGTTACCCAAAGCGAGGTATTATGCGGCCAATAAGGACCGTCGACGAATGTCACCTTTCCGATGGTCCCGGATCGTCCTGTGACCACGCCGGGACCTTGAGATTGGAAAGCTGCGTGGTGATTCAAAATTCCATTGGAATAGACGACTGGATAAGGCCCGTTCCTGAGCGCCGAGTTCGGTAGGTCGAAGCCTCTTTGTAGCGGCGCAATGTTGCCCAACCGACGAACTTCCCAGTCATCGATAAAGCCAGGCAGGCGGGTCTGGCCGGTGAGGAGCTGCTGCATGGCGGCCTGTTTGAGGTCGCGCTTCTTGGCGATGAGCCGGTCCAGCCCGCCCAGCAGCGCACCCACATCGCTCAAAGCCGTCGCGATAGCGCATTGTTCATCCCGACTTTTCGGTACAGGCAACTCAACATTTCGGAGCGCGGCAATTGAGAATTCCAGCCGCGTAGTACCAACGACTGACTTGGCGATTCGAGCCTGTGTGCAACCCGCCTCAAATTGATGTGTAACGTATTCAGCGGAGTATTCCTCCTTGAGCCGCAGTCGTGCGAGTTCACGACTGATGTTTCCTTCAAATCCATCTGGGGCAATCCCAACACGGCCAATTGTTCCTTTGATGGAGATGAGAACGTCGCGACCTTTGACCCTACTCCTTGCATAAGGTCTCTCAACCGTCATAGAAGTGCGATGAAGAGGAGCATGGGAGATCTCCTTGACATACTTGATCGCTACGATAGGAACCCCCCCATTTGTATCCTGACCGACTTGGACAACGCCGTAGCAGATGGGAGCCGTTGGCTCGACAAGCTCGGCAGTAGGGATCGTGTCCCAGTCCTCCGGGATGATGCCCACCTCCGTCTGCTTGTAACCAGGCTTCACTTCCATTGCGCGCCCATCCGCTTGAGGTGATCCTCCACGCGGGCGGCCAACGCAATGACCTCATCGGTGATCTCCGGCAGGGTCTCGCCATAGCGTTCGGCCAGTTGGCGGATGCGTCCGGTCAGGGTCTGGGAGACTCGATCCAGCTCGCCCTGAACCGCCGCATCGACTCGGGCCATCCATTTGTCGTCCACCACTAGTGCCTTGATCTCGGCCTCGGTCAGCTTGGAGTACTTGGCGTCGATCTTCTTGTCCAGGGCCTCCTGGGCGGCCTTGCGTTTGGCCTTGGTGTCGGCCTGGCGGTCCAGGAAGTCCGCGTAGGCCAGGAGTGCGTCGCGCTCCTCGGCGTACACGGGGTCTTTGCCGATCTCCTTGAGCCGGGCTTTGACGGCCTTGGCGGCGATCTTCTGCTTCTCTCCTCGCCCTCGACCACCTCCGCCAGCAGCCCGTCCTCGCCGTCCTGCTCCTCGCGCTGCTCGTCGAGCTGCTGCTCAATCGAGGCCAACTCAGCGTCTAGGGCCTCGATGGCATCGCGCTCGGCGGCGAAGTACCGGGCGACCAGGATTGGCGCGGGGATCAGGTCCGACTTGACGCGGCGCCGGCCCTTCAGATAGTCGTGCGGCTCCGGCCAGACGAGCTTGTTGTCCTTGTTCTTCACCTGAAGGATCTCGCGGGGCTGGGCGCCCTGGACCCAGCCGTCGGCAGCGATCAGGTAGCAGTCGTCCTGCATGGTCTCGGCCCAGTAATCCATCAGGTGCTGGTAGATGTCGTAGGCGTCGAGCAGGGGCGCCTGGCGGAAGGCGGCGAGCAGGTCCTCGGCGATGGACTCGATCAGGGCCTTGGGGTGGCCATCCTGGCCGAATCGGGTCAGGCGCGGGGTGGTGGCGGTGCGCCAGTCGGCGAACAGTTGGGTGACCGTCCGGTTGAAGGCGGTGAATTCTTCATGGCCGAGGATGGCGGCCTTGACCTCGGGCAGCGGGAGCTTGAGCCGGGCGTAGCCGGGGCGGCCGGCAGACCCAAAGAGTGCGGTGCGCACGCCGGGGAGCACCTGCCAGTAGTCGGCCAGTTTGCTGTCGGGCGCGTCCAGATCGCGCTCCGGGATGCCGCCGTTCAGGTGGGCGTCGATGTCGTGCAGGTCCTCGGGCTCCGTGCTGTCGATGTAGCGCGGTAGGTTGAGGTTGTAGTCGTTCTTGGGGTCGGCGATCTCCGCGAACGGCACCATACGGGCGTAGCGCGGGGTGTCGATCTGCCGGTTGAAGGTATCGACGATCCGGTGGATGTCCTGCTCGCGGAGCCGGTTCTTGTTGCCGTCTTTGATGAACCCCTTGGAGGCATCGATCATGAAGACGCCTCTGCGGGCGGCGGCGTTCTCCTTGTCGAGCAACAGGATGCAGGCGGGGATGCCGGTGCCGTAGAAGAGGTTGGCGGGCAGGCCGACGATGCCCTTCAGGATGCCCGAGCGGACCAGGCTCTGGCGGATGATGGCCTCCGCGTTGCCGCGGAACAGCACGCCATGGGGCAGAATGCAGGCGGCCTTGCCAGTGCCTTTCATCGAGCGAACGATGTGGAGCAGGTAGGCATAGTCGCCCTGTTTGGCCGGCGGCTCGCCCCAGGCGAAGCGCTGGTAGGGGTCGTTCCCGGGCGTGAGGCCCGTGCCCCAGGTCTTGTCCGAGAAGGGGGGATTGGCGACCACGTAGTCGTAGGTTTGCAGCCGCTCGCCGTCCTTGAACTTGGGGGCCGCCAGGGTGTTGCCCGAGAGGATATTGGCGGTCGGGAAGTCGTGCAGGATCATATTCATGCGGGCCAAGCCCGCGGTGGTCACGTCCTTCTCCTGGCCCTCCAGCGTGATGCGCTTGCCGGCTTGGGCTGCGACCTTCAAGAGCAGCGAACCCGAGCCGCAAGTGGGGTCGTAAGCGGTCGTGGACGCCTTGGTGTTGTGCGGGTAGATGCCGATGACCTTCGCGATGACGCGGCTGACCTCGGCCGGGGTGTAGAACTGCCCCTTGCTCTTGCCGCTCTCGGTGGCGAAGTGCCGCATCAGGTACTCGTAGGCGTCGCCGAGGATGTCGTCGTGCTCGGCGCGGTTCTGCGAGAAATCCAGCTCGGGCTTCTGGAAAATGCCGATCAGGTTCGATAGGCGCTCGACCATCGCCGGCCCTTCGCCGAGCTTGTTCGGATCGTTGAAGTCGGGGAAATCGGTGCGCGCCAGACGGGCGTTGGCGTCGATCAGCGGCTGGATGATCTGGGTGTTGATCTTGTCGCCGATATCGCTCTTGCCCTTGAGCGCGATCATGTCCTTGAAGCTCGCGCCCTTGGGGATGGTCACCGGCGGGGCGAAGGCGTCGCTGTTCCCGTACTTGTCGGTGATGTACTTGATGAACAGCATGAACAGGACATAGTCCTTGTACTGGCTGGCATCCATGCCGCCGCGCAGCTGGTCGCACGAGGCCCAGAGGGAGGAGTAGAGATCGGATTTTTTGAGCGCCATGTGTTGGTTGCTGTCGTTCTCGTTGCGAGGTCTCGTGCTCGCCCTGGCGGGGCAATGCCTCCCGCTGCGCGATCGCCGTTCCGGTGGGCGAGCAATGGTCCCGAGTCGACGCCTCGACCATGTTAGGAGATGGAGCGGCGCCCAGTTGGGTAGTGCTGCGGGGCGATTCCTTCAGGGCAGGCTCGATGCGAACGGTCAGGGTGGCGGTCTTGGTGCCGGCCACCGCATGCATCTGGGCGAGCTAAGAATGTTCTGCACGGTACAGGAAAAACCGCTATCGTCCAATGGGTGTTCAACCGTACACGAATAGGAAGAACGGATGGCGCGTCGCTACTCGACGAGGGCGTTGTCGACCTAGTCCCCGACGGTCACCATGCGCGCCCGGGGATAAAGTCGGTCGATCCGGTCGAGCAACCGCTCGAACAGGTCCAGGTGTCCGTGCAGATCGGCGATCGCGACCAAGGGTATGCGGTCGGTCTTCATGGGTTCAGGTCCATGAGGCGATCCGCCAGCTCGGCGATCGCCGCGCGTTGCGGCAGGGTGTCGAGCCAACCGGAGGGAATCGCCGCGGTACCCAGGGCCGCACCCAGAAGCGCACCGGTAAGGCAGGCCACGGAGTCCGAATCGCCCCGAATCCGCGCCGCCTTCTCGACCGCGAGGGCCAGATCGCCAGCTCCCTGGAAAAGGCTGGCCAGGGCCAGGTATTCGCGAACGGCCTTTTCTCTTTCGCCCAGGCGTTCGAAGATCATCGCCAGGCGTGTGTGAGCGCGATGATTATCTGGATGCAGGCGTGTGACGCGTTCCCAGTTTTCGATGGCTTTCTGCACTTCGCGGCTTTTCAGGTACAGTTCGGCGGCTTGCAGGGCGGCCTGGGAGGCAT
>JBGSOR010000428.1:0-2002 GCA_041738985.1 Chromatiaceae bacterium
GCCGCCCGCCGCTGGCCGGACGGTCCGCCGCCCCGGGTGCGCGCGCAGATCGAGCACGAGCTGGTACTGATCGCGGAGCTGAGCTACGAGCCCTATTTCCTTACCGTCCAGGACATCGTCGCCTTCGCTCGCTCCCGGGGCATCCTCTGCCAGGGCCGCGGCTCCGCCGCCAACTCGGCTGTCTGCTATTGCCTCGGGATCACGGAGGTGGACCCGGCGCGCATGGAGATGCTCTTCGAGCGCTTCATCTCCCGCGAGCGCGGCGAGCCCCCGGACATCGACGTGGACTTCGAGCACCAGCGCCGGGAAGAGGTCATCCAGTACATCTACGCCAAATACGGCCGGGAGCGGGCGGCCCTGGCGGCGGAGGTGATCAGCTATCGGCCCAAGAGCGCGGTGCGCGAGGTGGGCAAGGCGCTGGGAATGGACCTGGACCAGGTGGATCGGCTGGCCCGCAACCTCAACTGGTGGGACGGCCACGCCGTGGCCCCGGAGCGCCTGCTGGAGGTCGGACTCGACCCTTACAACCCGCTGGTGCTCAAGACCATGCGCCTGGTCCACGAGATCCTGGGCTTCCCCCGACACTTGTCCCAGCATGTGGGCGGCTTCGTGATCTCCCGCGGGGAGCTCTCCCGCCTGGTGCCGGTGGAGAACGCGGCTATGGAGGGGCGCACCGTCATCCAGTGGGACAAGGACGACCTGGACACCCTGGGGCTCCTGAAGGTGGACTGCCTGGCGCTGGGCATGCTCTCCGCCATCCGCCGCGCACTCGACCTGATCAACGGTTTCCGCGGCAGCCGGCTCGCCGTCGCGGACATCCCGCCCGAGGACCCGGCCGTCTACCGCATGATCCAGCGGGGCGAGACCACCGGGGTCTTTCAGATCGAGTCCCGTGCCCAGATGGCCATGCTTCCGCGGCTGCGGCCCGCCTGCTTCTACGATCTGGTGATCGAGGTGGCCATCGTCCGGCCGGGTCCCATCCAGGGGGACATGGTCCATCCCTATCTGCGCCGCCGGCAGGGGCTGGAGCCGGTCGACTACCCGTCCGAGGCGGTTAAGGAGGTCCTGGGCCGGACCCTGGGGGTACCGATCTTCCAGGAGCAGGTGATCAAGTTCGCCCAGGTGGCGGCCGGATTCAGCCCGGGCGAGGCGGACCAGGTGCGCCGGTCCATGGCCGCCTGGCGACGCCGGGGCGGGCTCGAGGGGCTGCGCGAGCGGCTCATCGGCGGCATGTTGGAGCGGGGCTACGCGCGCGAGCTGGCCGAGCGCATCTACTCCCAGATCCTGGGCTTCGGCGAATACGGGTTCCCCGAGTCCCATGCGGCGAGCTTCGCGCTGCTCGTCTACGTCTCCGCCTGGCTCAAGCACCATGAGCCGGCGGCCTTCTTTGCGGCGCTGATCAACAGCCAGCCCATGGGTTTCTATGCACCCGCCCAGCTCATCCGGGAGGCACGTCGCCAAGGGGTGGAGGTGCGGCCAGTGGATGCGGGGGCGAGCGAGTGGGATTGCACCCTGGAGCCGGTTGGTCGCCGTTGGGGAGGTGGAGAACGCTCGCGCCAAGACGCCATGCATGCCAAGGAAAAGGGGGAGGAGGGGTGCGGGCCAAGGGTCGGGCTTACCTTGGAGCCGAAGCGGATCGACGAGCGGCCGCAGGGCGGCAGCCCGGCCCTGCGGCTGGGGTTAAGGCTGGTCAAGGGCCTGTCCCAGGCGGGCGCGGCTCGGCTGATCGAGGCGCGCCGGGATGCCCCCTGGTCCTCGCTTGCGGACCTGATCGCCCGTGCCGGACTCGATCGAGGGGACCTCAAGGCGCTGGCGGGGGCCAACGCACTGGAGCCCCTGGCGGGGAACCGGCATCGGGCGACCTGGGCGGTGTCCGGGCTCGCCACCCCCGCCCACAGGTCCCGGTCGGATCGGATCGACTTGGCCCTGGGTCCGCCACCCGAGGACCCCGCCTGCCTACCGCTCCTGGCCCCACCCCGGGAGGGCGCGGAGATCGTCGCCG
>JBGSOR010000173.1:0-6138 GCA_041738985.1 Chromatiaceae bacterium
CTCCCCGGCGCGCAACGGGACCACCCGGCTGCCCCCCAGAGGATAGCTCGCCGGCACCTGCCAGGGCGCGCGGCGCAGGGTCAGTGTTCGCCGGTTGCGGGGAAGGCCGTAGAAATCCGGCCCGTGGTGGCTGGCGAACCCCTCCAGCCGGTCCAGGGCACCTACCTGGTCGAACGCCTCCGCGTAGAGCTCCAGGGCGGCGTGGGCGCTGTAGGACCCGGCGCAGCCGCAGGCGCTCTCCTTGTCCGCCACCGGGTGAGGTGCGCTGTCGGTTCCTAGGAAGAACCGCGGCAGTCCGCTGGTGGCGGCCTCCACCAGGGCCAGGCGGTGGCGCTCGCGCTTGAGCACGGGCAGGCAATACAGGTGCGGACGTATACCGCCGGCCAGCATGGCATTGCGGCTGTAGAGCAGATGATGGGGGGTGATGGTGGCCCCCAGGGTGTTGGGACCCGCGCGCACGAAATCCACCGCGTCCGTCGTGGTGACGTGCTCGAAGACGACCTTGAGCTCGGGGAAGCGCTCGCACAGGGGGCTCAGGCGCTCGTCGATGAAGCGGCGCTCCCGGTCGAAGATGTCCACCGCGGGGTCCGTAACCTCCCCGTGCACCAGAAGCGGCAGCCCGTGCTCGCGCATGGCCTCGAGCACCGGATCTAAGCGCCGGATGTCGGTGACCCCGCTCTCCGAGTTGGTGGTGGCGCCGGCTGGATAGAGCTTGCAGGCATAGACCCGACCGCAGGCGCGGGCGGCGGCGATCTCCGCGGGGGTCGTATGGTCCGTCAGATACAGGGTCATCAGGGGCTCGAATGGGCTCCCCGCCGGACGTGCGGCCAGGATTCTCTCCCGATAGGCCAGGGCCTGGGCCACGGTGGCGACCGGGGGCTTGAGGTTAGGCATGACGATGGCGCGGGCGAACTGCCTGGCGCTGTGTCCGATGACGCTCTCCATGGCCGTCGCGTCGCGCAGATGCAGGTGCCAGTCGTCGGGCTGGGTCAAGGTCAGCTGGTCGGGGTCGGACATGGGAATCGCTCCGGTTGCGGATTGGCGAGCGGCGTGGCCGACTGACCGGCACTGGGGGCGCAGCGGTCAAGCATGCCTTAAACTACCGAACGTCGGGTAGGCGCCCGCGAAGGGTGCGTCGCAGGGCGGTCACGGATGAACCACCCGCAAAGTCGCGCAGCTGGCGGGTCTTAAGGTACCCGGGCGGCGAACCGGCCGAGTTGCCGGCGTCGCGTGCGACAGCGCTGGCCTGCGTCTTGCCGATCGATCCGCATCGGGGCCTCTTGCGGGTCCCCGGACCTGCGCTTGAGCCGGACCCAGGTCAAGGGCGCCGTCTCCGCGCCGCTAAACCGCTCTATTGTAAGCCCAATTGAGGAGAGCTCAGCGATGACCAAGACCCATGACGGTGCCGTGCGCACGACCCATCGCCAACTGCTGGCCTGGGTCGACGAGATGGCGAAGCTCTGCAGCCCCGACCGGGTCTATTGGTGCGACGGGTCTCAAGCGGAGTACGATCGGCTGTGCGACGAGATGGTCGAGAGCGGGGCCTTCGTCCGACTCGATCCCCGCAAACGCCCCAACAGCTTCCTGGCGCGCTCCCACCCGAGCGACGTGGCGCGCGTGGAGGACCGCACCTTCATCTGCTCGCGGCGGGAGGAGGAGGCCGGTCCGACCAACAACTGGAAAGACCCTAAGGAGATGAAGTCCATCCTCAAGGGCCTGTTCCGTGACTGCATGCGCGGACGCACCCTATATGTGATTCCCTTCAGCATGGGGCCTATCGGCTCGCCGATCGCCCACATCGGGGTGCAGATCACCGACTCGCCCTATGTGGTCGTCAATCAGCGGATCATGACCCGCATGGGCGCGGCGGTCCTGGAGGCACTGGGAGATGACGGGGAGTTCGTGCCGTGCCTGCATTCGGTGGGCGCCCCCTTGCAGCCCGGGGAGGGGGATGTCCCCTGGCCCTGCGCCCCCAGCATCGAGGACAAATATATCGCCCATTTCCCGGACACCCGGGAAATCTGGTCCTACGGCAGTGGCTACGGCGGCAACGCCCTGCTCGGCAAGAAGTGCCTGGCCCTGCGCATCGCCTCGGTGATGGCCCGCGACGAGGGGTGGCTGGCGGAGCACATGCTGATCCTGGGCGTGGAATCCCCCGAGCATAAGAAGATGTACGTGGCCGCTGCCTTCCCCAGCGCCTGCGGCAAGACCAACTTCGCCATGCTGATCCCGCCCAAGGGGTTCGAGGGCTGGAAAGTCACCACAGTGGGCGACGACATCGCCTGGATCAAACCGAATCCCCAGGACGGCAAGTTCTACGCCATCAACCCGGAGGCCGGGTTCTTTGGGGTCGCCCCCGGGACCAACGTGGCTTCGAATCCCAACGCCGTGGCGACGCTCAACGCCAACTGTATCTTCACCAACTGCGCCCTGACCGACGACGGGGACGTGTGGTGGGAGGGCCTGACCAATGAGCCACCGGAGCACTTGATCGACTGGAAGGGCCACGACTGGACCCCGGCCGATGGCACCCCGGCGGCTCACCCCAACGCCCGCTTCACGGCCCCGGCGAGCCAGTGCCCGTCCATCGACCCCGAGTGGGAGAACCCCAAGGGCGTTCCGATCAGCGCCTTCCTGTTCGGCGGGCGGGTGAGCAAGAACTTCCCGCTGATCTTCCAGAGCTATAACTGGGAGCACGGGGTCTATATGGCCGCCACCATGGGCTCGGAGGCGACCGCCGCCGCCATCGGCCAGGCCGCCATGCGCCGCGACCCCATGGCCATGCTGCCGTTCTGTGGCTATAACATGGCGGATTACTGGCGCCACTGGCTGCGTATCGGGCGCAAGATGGTCGCCACCCCGCCGCGCATCTTCCGGGTCAACTGGTTCCGCAAGGACGAGCACGGACACTTCGTGTGGCCCGGCTACGGCGAGAACATGCGGGTACTGACCTGGGTGGTGGAGCGCTGCAACCACTGCGGTGCCGCCATCGAGAGCCCCTTGGGTTGGGTTCCGCATTACGAGGCCATCCGTTGGGACGGGCTCGACTTCCCGCGCGAGGCCTTCGCCGCCATCACCAACATCGACACCGAGCTCGCGCGCCAGGAGACCAACGACCAGGAGGAGCTCTTCACCCGCTTCGGCGACCACCTGCCCCGCGAGATGGAGATCGAGCGCGAGCTCCAGCTCGCCCGGCTGTTCCACTCGCCGGACCTCTGGGACCTGTCTGCCGCGGCGGGGTACTGAGGCGATTCTTGGAGATCGACTGACCCGTTGGGCCTCCTGCGTCGGCCCAACCTACAGCGCTACAGTGGTTCAGCGTCCGTACCCGCATCCCGCGAGGTTGGGCCGACGTAGGAGGCCCAACGGGTGGCGCGAGGGTGTCGGTTGGGGTTCGGTGGCCGGTCGAATCGAACCGGCTCGGTCGCCCGTTGGGCCTCGTTCCTCGGCCCAACCTACCTCCTGCCCGGTCGTCCAGATGAGTCGCCGGGTCTACGAGAAAGGTATCTCCCTGTCCAAGGCGGCCATGCAGGACATCGAGGCTCGGTTGCAGCGAAACCCGGAGCTCCGAAGTGGGATATCCTGATCCAACCCGTCTGCTCGGTATGAGATTTCGCGGAAATCGCCTAAGCAAGCCCCGACCGGCGGCGAATCGGCGTCGACGCGGGCAGCGCCCGGCCAGTCGCGTAACGGGGGTCGCATTGCCGGGGTCGCGAAATCCGGCTAGTATCGATCCGTACAATTTCCGTATCCATGAAAGGCCCGTCATGTCTTCCGTCAGCGAGCGCATCGATCTGAGAACCTCGTCGGAGACCAAGGCCCTGATCGCCCGGGCCGCGGCGACCGCGGGCGTGTCGGTGAGCGCATTCCTGTTGAGCGCCGCGCAGGAGCGCGCGCACAGGGTCCTGGGCGAGGCGGAATCGGTCGGGCTGTCCCCGCGCGACTGGGAGGCGTTCGTTGCAGCGTTGGACAACCTGGACAAACCGCGGCCCAAGCTCGCGGCGGCCGCGCAGCGCTATCGGGAGTGGAAATCCGAGCCAGGCCAGCCCTAACCCGAGCCCGAGCCAGGCCAACCCTGACCGCCACGCGGCGATGCGTATCGAAGCCCTGGCGACGCACCACCAGCGGCGGGGCTTCTCGTGCGGCGAGGAAGACCTGGACGAGTATCTGCGCCGCTACGCGCGCCAGCATTCCGCGGCTAATGTCAGCCGCACCTATGTGGCTGCCGAAGGCCCGGCGATCCTCGGTTTCTACAGCCTGGCCATGGCGGGCATCCGTCGGGACCAGCTGCCGCCGGCCCATGCGGCCCGGTTTCCGCGATTCCCGCTGCCCGTGGCGCGGCTTGCCCGCCTCGCGGTCGACCGGCGCTACCAGGGCCAGGGACTGGGCGAACGTCTCCTGATCGACGCGCTTCAGCGCTGTGGTCGTCTGGCCGAAGAGATCGGCATGATCGGCGTCATCGTCGATGCCAAGCACGAGCGGGCCCGTGACTGGTACATGCGTTACGAATTCGAGCGGTTTCCCGATGCGCCCTTGACCCTGTGGCTGCCGACAGGGGCGATCGCGCGGCTTTGAGCGACCCGGCCGGGGAAGGCCTGCTGGGGCCCTCGCCAAACGCTGCCGGAAACCCCAGCCGCGGGGTCCAGTCGCTTTCCTGGTTGCGAAGCTGCGAGATTGGGCAAGTATTCGCCGCTGCCTCCAAAGTAACCCGGATGGAGCGCGAGCGAATTCCGGGTGCGGCCTCGCAGACAACAGAAAAACAGCGGCTTGCGGCGGAGACTTGGATTCCGCTTCGCTTCATCCAGGCTACGGGATGCAGTTCCCGGTAATTCTTGCCCGGTCTCTGCGCTTCGCAATCCCGGCCCGGCAGATCCAGCTTCCCGAGATGCCGTGCGACGCTGGAGCTTGGCGGTGCGGGTTTATTCGTTACGTTCCAGCGTCGCGAACCCTTCGCGTTTGCAAAGCTGGTCCCGCTCGGCCTCTTTCATGTCCTCGCGCATCGTCTCGCCGACCAGCGGGTCGACCGCGACGATGCAGGCGCCGGTCGCCCGGTTGTAGCCCTTCTCGTCGATCCCTCGCCCTTCCCAGCCGATGCGGATGCCGACTTCGCCGGCGGCCAGGTCGACGAATTCGCGCACGCTGTGCTGGTTGCCGGTGGCGATGACGTAGTCCTCGGGCGTCTCCTGCTGAAGCATCAACTGTTAGCGGCTGTCCAAAACCGCGGATAAATGGCGGACTCGGAGGTTGGAGGACCGGAATACGGGTTGGGGCTGGGCGCTCGGTCGGGAGCGCCCAAGTTACACGGATCAGAAAGGCAGGGGAGCGTCGGTGTCGAACAGGTCGAGTTGGGCGGAGTCCGCGCGCTCCGTAGCGGTCCCAGATGCGTTCGCGGAGGGTGTCGATGAATTCGAAGACGGCCAGGGCCTCTGGCGGCGACCAGTGCTCGGGAATCTGCGGGGTCTTCATGCCGGTGCTCCGGTGGGGTGGCGGGGTTTGGACGCGAGCGGGTTCGGGGTCTTCGTCCCCAGTCGCATCTGCTGGCGCTGCTCGGCGCGTTCCTTCGCCTCCTTGAGGCGGTAGGACTCGCCCTGGATGGCGACGATCTCGGCATGGTGGACGAGGCGGTCGACCAGGGAGACGACGCAGGCGGCGTTGGGGAAGACCTCGCCCCATTCGGCGAAGGGGCGATTGGTCGTAATGACGGTCGAGCCGCGCTCGTAGCGCTGGCTGATCACCTGGAACAGGCCGTCGGCGCCGAACTTGTCGATCGGCAAGTAGCCTAACTCATCGATCACGAGAAGTGTAGGTTTCAGCAACCGCGCCAGTTCCCGCTTGAGGCCGCCGGTGGCTTGGGCGGCGGCCATGGCATTGACGATATCGACCGCGCGGGTGAAGAGCACGGCGTGGCCTTGGAGGCAGGCGGTGTGGGCCAGGGCGATGGCCAGATGGGTCTTGCCCACCCCGACCCCGCCGAGCAGGATGACATTGCCATGCTGGGAGAGGAAGTCCAGGCGGAACAGCTGCTGGACCTGAGCGCGGTTGATCGTCTTGGGCCAGCTCCAGTCGAAGCCATCCAGGGTCTTGATGCCGGGCAAGCGGGCCGCCTTCACCCGGCGCGCCACCCGGGCCGCGTCGCGG
>JBGSOR010000178.1:0-5288 GCA_041738985.1 Chromatiaceae bacterium
GGCTGGGCGGGCGCCTGCGTGTGGCCGTGTGCGGCGGTGCGCCCCTGTCGCCGGAGATCGCCCGCACCTTCATCGGCCTGGGCGTACCCCTAATCCAGGGCTATGGCCTCACCGAAACCAGTCCGGTCATCAGCGTTAACACGCTGGAGGATAATCGGCCGGAGGGGGTAGGTCGGCCGCTGCCGGATGTGGAGGTCCGCATCGGCACCCACGACGAGCTGGTCGTCCGCTCACCCGGTGTCATGCGCGGCTATTGGGGCCAGCCGCAGGCGACCGCGGCCGTCCTGGACCGACTGGGCTGGCTGCACACCGGGGACCAGGCGAGGCTCGCCCACGGCCACATCTTCATCACCGGGCGGATCAAAGAGACCCTGGTCCTCTCGACCGGAGAGAAGGTCCCGCCCGCAGATATCGAGTCCGCCATCCTAGGGGACAGCCTGTTCGCCCAAGTGCTTCTGATCGGCGAGGCCAGGCCGTTCCTCTCCCTGCTCGCGGGGCTGGACCCGGACGGCTACGGTCGGCTCGCCGCCGCGGAGGGGCTGCCTGCGGACCTGGCGGAGGGCCGATCCGATCCACGCCTGGAGGAGATCCTGCTGCGGCGCATCCAGGCGCGGCTTGTGGATTTCCCCGCTTACGCGACGATCCGCCGGGTGGCCATTGTGGAGCGGCCCTGGACCATCGAGGACGGCCTGATGACGCCGACCATGAAGCTCAAACGCGCGCGGATTCTCGCGCACTTCGCTGCCGAGCTGGACCAGCTCTACGCGGGCCACATTTGAGCGACTCCGGGTCGCCCCGGGGTCCTGCGGCGGCAGAACGGGGCGGTGCCCGCATCCTGCCTCCGCCGATCGACGGTGAGATTGGAGGCAAGGCGACCCGGCCAATGCGCGCGACTGAGCCGCAGTTATTGTCCGGATTCGCCCCCATCTGGCCGAGCTTGAACGTCGCAACGACTCATCTTATGGATTCCGACGATGCAGAGCTTCACCTTTCACAACCCCACGCGAATCCTCTTCGGTCAGGGCCGGATCGCCGACCTTGGCGGCGAGATCCCGCCCGGCGCCCGGGTGCTGATCACCTACGGCGGCGGCAGCGTGGTCAAAACCGGCACCCTGGACGAGGTTAGGGCCGCGCTGGCCGGGTTCACCGTGCTCGAGTTCGGCGGCATCGAGCCGAACCCCACCTACGAGACCCTGATGGAGGCGGTCGCGCTGGCCCGGCGCGAGCGCAGCGATTTCCTGCTCGCCGTCGGCGGCGGCTCGGTTGTCGACGGCACCAAATTCATCGCCGCCGCCATCCCCTTCGAGGGCGACCCCTGGGACATCCTCGCCCGGCATGCCCCGATCTCCGCCGCGGTGCCCTTCGGCAGCGTGCTGACCCTCCCCGCCACCGGCTCCGAGATGAACAACGGCGCCGTGATCACGATGCGTGCCACCCACGACAAGCTGGCCTTCATGCATCCCCTGGTGTTCCCGGTCTTCTCGGTTCTGGACCCGACCAAGACCTATACGCTTCCGCCGCGCCAGGTGGCCAATGGGGTCGTCGATGCCTTCGTGCATATCGCCGAGCAGTATCTGACCTACCCGGTCGATGCCAAGGTGCAGGATCGCTTTGCCGAAGGGCTGCTGCTGACCCTGATCGAGGAGGGACCCAAGGCGCTCGCCGAGCCTGACAACTACGCGGTGCGTGCCAATCTGATGTGGACCGCGACCCTGGCGCTCAACGGGCTGATCGGCGCCGGCGTCCCGCAGGACTGGGCGACCCATATGCTTGGCCACGAGCTGACCGCGCTGCACGGTCTCGACCACGCCCAGACCCTGGCCATCGTCCTGCCGGCGATGCTCCAAGTCCGGCGCGCCGAGAAGCGCGAGAAGCTGCTGCAGTACGCCGAGCGCGTCTGGGGACTGCGCGACGGCAACGAGGATGCGCGCATCGATGGGGCCATCGCCAGCACCCGGGACTTCTTCGAGTCGCTGCAAGTGCGCACCCGCCTTGCCGATTACGGCATCGGCGCCGAGGCCGTCGAGCCGTTGCTCGCTCAGCTGCAGCGCCACGGCATGACCGCGCTGGGCGAGCGGTGCGATGTGGGCATCGAGACGGCGCGGAAGGTTTACACCTTGGCGTTGTAACGGCTGGAGCGCTCCGCAGCGCATTTGCGGCGGAGCGGATGGACGAAAGCCTGCGTATCCATATCCAGAGCCGCCGCCCGGCGGGCGCTGGACCTGGGCCTGCCCCGCCGACGCCCAGGCACTCGCGCTCGGCCCTCTGCGGCGCGACGCTGCCCAGACGATCGACGATGCGGATTCCGCATTCGACTTCGAATGGGTTTTCGACGGCGCGCGCTTCCGATCGGTCCAGGTCCGGCCAGTCGTCGCGCGTCGCAGGCATATCTAGCCGGGGCTGGCCGGCTGCGACCCGCAGGGGGTCGCCTCCTTGAGCCGGTGCCCCCTGGCGACTCGAGGTCTTGCCGGCCGATCGTCCGCTCCGCTGCGCATTCGCCGCCTTTATGGACTGGTCTGGCCACCGCGACGACCGATAGGCAAGAGTCCCGCCGGACGACTCGCCGCGGGAGAGCTCCGCACATCGATCAGGCAAGACGGAGACCGGTGCCGAGGCCATCGCGACCCAATCGAACGAGCACTTGCCGCCAGACAGATCGGAGTACCCCGGCGCGTCCGGTTTCCCCTCGCATTGAGATCGCTGACCCGAGCGCCAACTCTCCGCGAGCCGGCGCACCCGCCGGGGTTCCACCGCTGAGGCCATCGCCCATGGACATGAAGATCCTGAAAGCCCTGGAGCTCGCGCTGATCCTGGGCCTCCTATATTGGGGTTTGCGCTCCCCGACCCGCTCGGCGGAGCCGACCATGGACGACAGCGATGCTCCCGATGCATTGCCGGGCGAGCGCGAAGACCCGGATTCCCGTTGACCCGACCGATCGTTAGCCGGCAGCCTGTCGCATGCCCGCCAGGAAATGGAGCGGTGCCTAAGATGCGGTGAGGACAAGAGATGCATACCGCGTGCTCGATTTCCTTGCCGCGGACGATCCTTGTCGGGATGCTCAAGCACGAGGGGCCAGCGCGCTTCGCGGAGGAGCCGTGCAAGCCGGTTGACTATGGCATCGTGCCCTGCCGATGCCTGCTCAGGCCAATCTCTATCGGGACGACTACTGCGCCTGGATCGGCGCGCAAGCCGCCCTGCTGCGGCAAGGGACATTGCGGTGGAAACACGCTCGCATCGATGCCCGTTTCCTGAGTCGCGATGTGGAGCGCATCCGGGTAGGCCTCTTGGATCGCTTCGGGGAGGAACAGCTTGAGGCTCGGGCTCAACCGTATCTCGCGAGCGATCTGGACCCGCTGCTCAACGATCGATCCGCGCCAATTTGACGATCGATGGGTGGGTTGATGCTTCCACTTAAGGAAGTGTGCGATGAGGACGATTAACCGGTTGACCAGCTCGTTGCGCTCGCGGCGTCCCATGGCCTCAAGCTCCTCGGCAAGCAGTTCGGCATCGATGTCCTCTAACCGCCCCTTGCAGCGAGACCGAGCTGCTGGACGAAGGCTTCTGGCCGGAGTAGCCGCGAAGAAACTGCATTCGACAGTCGAGCAGATGCACCGTTAGTTCAGTCAGGGTTTTCGTGGTACGTCCACATTGTCCCCAGTTGACCGAGCGCCGCCAGACAGCTCGGAGTACCGTGGTCGGTCCCCGGTTTCTCCCCCGCGATGTCGGCGGCTTGTAGTGTCCGTAGAGCGGCATCTCGAAGCAGGGCCGCGCCGAGCCCGCGTCCTTGCCAGCGTCGGTCAATGGCAAGGCGGGCAAGCAGCATGACCGGTACCGGGTCCGGCATATTGCGGCGGACCGATCCTGTCGCCGCAGTGCGTGACACGGATCCGACCGCGAGGGCGTAGTAACCGATGACGCTTCGGTCGACCGTGATGGCATAGGTTCGCGCGGCGCCGATGGTTTTAATGGCGCTACGCTTGAGCCAGGTATCGAGAGAAGGTTCGCCCGATTCAAAACCGGAGCAGTCCCAGTCCGCATTCAGGAGTTGCTGCAAGGGATTCGATTGCGAAATCCTCCCGCGCCACTCAGCGCTCCCAGGGCGCCTTGCGAGACAGCAAATCGCGCAGTCGCGGATTATCCGTGGGCGGCGCATCCAGTGCGTCCTTACATTGACAACACAAGCGGGATTGTTACCCCCGCCGGCGCGTATGTTGCGGGAGCGCAGCACGTCCTTGCCGCCCGTGCGGACTGGGGCAGGCAAATTCGAAGAAGGACAGGGCCGGCACCGGAACCGTCACCCAGGGTCCGACCCCGCTCTCCGCCAGCCGGTCGCGCTGTACCACCGAGGCCGAGTCGGTGGCGACGGGTCGCCGCTGTCCCCTCACGCCCCCGACGCCAACAGATGCGCGTTTCCCCCCGTCGCGGCCGTATTGACGCTCAGCACCCGCTCCACCGCGAAGCGCTGCAGATAGCTCGGTCCGCCCGTCTTGGGTCCGGTGCCGGACAGGCCCTCGCCGCCGAAAGGCTGGACCCCGACCGTGGCGCCGATCATGGTGCGATTGACGTAGCGGTTGCCGGCGCGGATCTGTCCGACGACCCGGGCGACGGTACGGTCGATGCGGCTGTGCACGCCGAAGGTCAGTCCGAAGCCGGTCGCGTTGACGGACTCGACGACGCGATCTAGGTGGCGGGCGTCGTAACGGATGGCGTGCAGGACCGGGCCGAAGATCTCGCCGGAGAGCCGCTCCAGGCGGTCGATCTCGAAGACCTGGGGGGCGACGAAGGTGCCGTACCGGGTGTCCTCCGAGATTCGGCACCGGTAGACCAGCCGTCCCTCCCGCTCCATGCGCCGGACATGGTCGTGGACGCGTTCCTGAGCCTCCCGGTCGATGACCGGTCCCACATCCGTGGCCAGGTCCCAGGGGTCGCCCACGACCAGCTCCGCCATGGCCCCGGCGAGCATCGCGAGGACCCGGTCGGCGATCTCCCGCTGCATGAACAACACCCGCAGGGCGGAGCAACGCTGTCCGGCGCTCTGGAAGCTGGAGGCAAGCACGTCGGCGACCAGCTGCTCCGGCAGGGCGGAGGAGTCCGCGATCAGGGCGTTCTGGCCGCCGGTCTCGGCGATCAGTGGCAGGATGGGACCGTCGCGGGCGGCCAGCGCCCGGTTGATGGCGCAGGCAGTCTCTACCGAGCCGGTGAAGGCGACCCCCGAGATCCCGGGATGGGCGACCAGGGGCGCGCCGACGCTGGGGCCGTCCCCCGGCAGCAGGTGCAGCACCTCGGG
>JBGSOR010000215.1:0-8618 GCA_041738985.1 Chromatiaceae bacterium
GGGCTCGTGCCTGGGTCCGGGCCTTGGCCTGGCCCAGGTCCAGGCCGCCCGCGGCCTCCTGGTCCATCGGGTGCAGATCGCGGACGGCCGGGTGGCGGATTATTGCATCCTCGCCCCCACCGAGTGGAGCTTCCACCCCGAGGGCGTCGTGGCCACCGGGCTCGCGGACCTGAGCCAACGGGCCGCCCGCACCGACCTGTTGCCCCTGGCCCGACTCTTTGTCGCCGCGGTGGACCCCTGCGTGGACTTCGACCTGGACCTTGACGGACCGGGCGAGGTCTGAAATCGATAGCCAACGCCAACGAGACCTCGCTATGTGCCTAGCCATCCCAGCCCGCATCGCCTCCATCGACAATACCGGCGAGACCGCCCGGGTCAGCCTCGGCGGGGTCGTAAAGGAGATCTCCCTCGCCCTCGTGGACGGTGCCGAGGTGGGGGACTATGTCCTAGTCCACGTAGGCTACGCCCTGAACCGGATCGACGAGGAGGAGGCCGAGCAGACCCTGGCCCTCATGGCGGAGGCCGGCATGCTGAACGAAGCGCCGGCACCCCTGGCGGACCGCTCAGGGGGCGTGGCATGAAATACGTCGACGAGCTCCGCGACCCGGGCCTGGCGGGGGGACTCGCCCGGGCCATCGCCGCCGAGGCAGAACCGGACCGGGAGTACCGCCTCATGGAGTTCTGCGGCGGCCACACCCATGCCATCTTCCGCTACGGCGTCCAGGACCTGATGCCACCCAACGTGCGTTTCGTGCACGGCCCGGGCTGCCCGGTGTGCGTGCTGCCCATGGCGCGTATCGACCAGGCGATTGCGCTCGCGACGCGCCACGGGGTTACCCTGTGCACCTACGGGGACCTGATGCGGGTCCCGGCAAGCGAGCGCCGCAGCCTCCTCAAGGCCAAGGCAGAGGGTGCGGACATCCGCATGGTCTACTCGACCCAGGATGCCCTGCGCATCGCCCGGGAGGATCCGACACGCCAGGTCGTCTTCTTCGCCATCGGGTTCGAGACCACCACCCCGCCCACCGCGGTGGCGGTCAAGGCGGCCTGGGCCGAGCGACTGCCGAACTTCACAGTCTTCTGCAACCACGTACTGACCCCCCCGGCGCTGCGCACCATCCTCTCGACCGCCGGACCGGACGGGGTGCGGATCGACGGCATCCTGGGGCCTTCCCATGTGAGCACCGTCATCGGCAGCCGCGCCTACGCCTTCGTCCCGGGCGACTTCGGCCGGCCGGTGGTCATCGCCGGGTTCGAGCCCCTGGACGTCATGCAGTCGGCCCTGATGCTGGTGCGCCAGATCAATGCCGCTCGTTGCACGGTGGAGAACCAGTACACGCGGGCCGTCACCGAGCAGGGCAATCTCAAGGCACAGGCCCTTATGGCGGAGGTCTTCGCCCCGCGCGAGACCTTCGAGTGGCGAGGACTTGGATTCCTTCCCGACAGCGCCCTGCGGCTGGCGGACGACTACGCCAACCTGGACGCGGAGCGGCGCTTTCCGGTGGAGTCGGGGGAGAGCCGGGAGATCCGGGGCTGCGAGTGCCCGTCCATCCTGCGAGGGGTCAAGGAGCCCACGGACTGCAAGCTCTTCGGCACGGTCTGCACCCCGGACAACCCCATGGGCTCCTGCATGGTATCGTCCGAGGGCGCCTGCGCGGCGTACTGGAGCTATGGCCGATTCCGCGAGCCCAGAAGGGCGGCGGCGGCCGTATAGCGCGGACAGACGAAAGCGCTTGCCGGTCCCCATCGACGTGGCGAGACGGACGGCGCCGACCCGCAACGCACGCGCGGCCCGGGCGGACCAAACTCCTAAGCAGGGTCGACCCGGGACTGGGTAACGACGGTCACATCCGCCACGGGTGCCTCCGAGTCTGGCTCGCGCACCACCCAAAGCCGCGACGCCAGATCCGCGCCGACGGCAACCCGGGTAGGGCCGACCGCCAGAACGAATCCGTGCCCGCGGCGCTGGAAAACCTGTACGCGGATCCCCGGGCGCAGGCCCAAGGCCAAGAGCCGGCGGGCAACCCGCGGGGATAGATCGAGACGGTCGATGCGGGCATGCGTACCCTCCGGGAGGGCAGACACCGGCTCGCTACGCTGAAAAACCGACATAACCGTGACGCAACCTCGGGAATCCTGGCAGGGCAACCGCGACCACTGATTTACCAGGCGCGCATGTGGTCAGGCGGCGCGTCCGGGGCCACACCCGTCGCCCCAGGCGGCGCGCAGGGCCGCCGGAGCCACCGGCGCGCCAAACAGGTAGCCCTGAGCGTAGCGGCAGCCCTCGCTCAGCAAGAGCTGGACTTGTTCGGCCCGCTCCACCCCCTCGGCCAGAACCTCCAGACCCAGGTCGTGGCCGAGCCCCACCAAGGCACGGGTCACCGCCTCGTTCTTGGGATCCCGACCGATGTCGCGGATAAAAGATGCGTCGATCTTAATCCGGTCGATGGGCATGCGGTTGAGGTGCCCGAGCGCGCTGTGGCCGGTGCCGAAGTCGTCCACCGCGAGCCGCACCCCCAGATCGCGAAGGTCCCCGAGGGCTGCGAGCACCTTTGGGCTCCGGTGCATGATGGTGGACTCGGTCACCTCCAGCTCAAGATCCCCGGACGCGATACGGCTGCTCTCCAGGGCTCTGTGGACCGCGGGCACCAGGGTCCCCCGCTCCAGGGGCTGGCGGGAGCAGTTTACCGCCACCCGCGGGACGCGGAACCCGGCCGCCCGCCAGGCGGCAAGCTGGCGGCAGGCTTCGGCCAGCACCCACTCGTCGATTTCGGCGCCGATGCCGAGACCCTCGGCGATGGGGATGAAGCGCCCCGGTGGGACCGGCCCCAGACGCGCGGGCGCCCAGCGGGCCAGGGCCTCCACCCCGCAAAGTCGGCCCTGTGACAGCTCCACCTGAGGCTGATAGTGGACATCCAGCTCGCCGCGCTGGAGCGCCCCGCGCAGGGCATTCTCCGTCTGCTGACGCTCCACGGCGTGCGCAGTCATCTCCGGGACATAGAACTGGAAGGTATTGCGGCCCTCCGCCTTGGCCCGATACATGGCCAGATCCGCATTGGCCAGAAGGGTGTCGGGGTCCTGGCCGTCGGCCGGGTATAGGCTGATGCCGATGCTCCCGGAGATGTAGATCTCGTGACCGAGGATGCGGATGGGTTGAGCAAGCAGCTGCAGGCAGCCTTCCGCCGCGACCGCCGCCTCGACCGGTCCCGTATCTCCCTGAAGGACGATCAGGAACTCGTCTCCGCCCAACCGTGCTAGGGTATCGCAGCCTCTCAGGCGCTTGCGGAGGCGATCCGCGACTACCTCCAGAAGCCGATCCCCCGTCGCGTGCCCCAGGGTATCGTTGACGTCCTTGAATCCGTCCAGGTCCAGAAACAGGAGGGCGAGCCGCTTGCCCTCGCGCTGGGCACTGCGAATGGCATGGTACAGACGGTCCTGGAACAGGAGCCGGTTGGGCAGACCCGTGAGCGCATCGTGGTGGGCCAGGAAGTCGAGCCGCTCCTGGGCCCGTTTGATCTGGCTGATATCGCTGAATACGGCGACATAATGGCTGGTATGTCCGTCCGGCTCGGTGACCGCGCTGATCGTCAGCCACTCGGGATAGACGTCCCCGTTCTTGCGGCGGTTCCAGATCTCCCCACGCCATTGGCCGCAGGCGGCGAGCGCGCCCCACATCTGCGCGTAAAAATCGCGATCGTGACGCCCGGAGGCAAAGAGCCGTGGATTCTGGCCGAGCACCTCGGACTCGCTGTAACCGGTGATGGAGATAAAGGACGGGTTGACCGCCAGGATGCGCCCCTGGGCATCCGTGATCACGATGCCTTCGCTGGCGCTCTCGAAGACCCGTGCATGCTGGCGCAGGGCCTGCTGGGCACGCAGCCCCCCGACCTTGGCCATGGTCATGGACGCAATCTGGATGAGGGCGTCCCGATCCGACTCCGTATAGGGCTCCGGCTTGTTGCCGACCCCGATGACGGCCACCGGCGAGCCGCCCTGAACGACCGGGACCACCAGCTCCCGTTCCAGGGGCACGTGCCCCTCCGCCAGCCCCGCCGGATGGGTCGGTGTCCCGCAGTCGTTGTGCTCGACCGGTACGCCGCGGCGGACCGCCTCGGCCCACGCGGCGCTCACCACTGCGTGGACGATGCCCTCGACTGAGCGGCAGTCGGCGGCAAGCGTATCGGAGGACCGGGACTGCCAGGCCGAGGGCTCGCCGTCCGGCTCCAAGAGGTGCAGGAAACCGATCCGGCTTCGGGTCAGGCGCTCCGCCGCGGCCCGACCCGCCCACAGCAATGCCTCCAGATCCCCCCCTGCAGCAACGGCGGAGAGCTCGACGCGGGCTTCCATCAGGGCCTGATCGCGCCGCACCTGAGTGACATCCAGCAGGGTGGAGACCACCCCGCGGGACAGATCGGCCCGGTCCAGAGGCGCGCTGGTCAGCAGGGCGTCGATGACCTGGCCGTCGCTGCGCAGCAGCCGGATATCGAGGGAGGCCAGTCCATCGCGGACGAGAAGCGGATAGACGGTCTCCCCCACCCGCCGGTACTCCGCATCGCTGGGGAAGACCATGCGGGTGGACTGGCCCAGGAGTGCCTCCCGGGGGTAGCCCAACATATTGCACAAGCGGTCGTTGACCTCGACGTAAACCCGGTCGCGCACGGTGCCGATTCCCACGGGGGCGGCCTGGACCAGCGCCTTGAGGCTGGCCTCGCTGTGGGCGAGCGCCTCGACGCTCGTCCTGCGCCGGTCGATATCGCGGATGACGCCGCACCGGCCCAGCTGCCGTCCCGCGGCGTCGCGCACCGGCCAGGAGCGGTGCTCGATCCAAAGCTCCCGGCTGTCGCGGGTGCGCAGCCGCAGCTCCAAAGACTCCTCGAAGACCCTTGCTCCAGGTGCCGCGGGGTGCCCCGGGTTGCCCGGATGCCGATCCCAGCGCTCGAGGTCATCGGGGTGCAACAGGCTTCGAAAGAGGCCCGGATCCTGAAGAAACGCCTCCGGCGGATAGCCGCACATCGATTCGCAGGCGCGCGAAACGCGGCGATAGACCCCGTCGGGACCGACCCAAAACTCCCAATCCGGACCCTGATCCGCGAGCAGTTGGAGAATCGGGGAGCGTTCGGCGTCTAATGCTGGAGCCGAGTCGAGATCGCGGCGATAAGACAGCTCAAGGGCCGGCGGGGCGGGGGCGCCTGGGGACTCGGCACCCATGGCGGCGGGCCCGAGCCCAGAGGCACCGGAATCCGGCGCAGCGAGAGGTGGGGCGGCGGGGTCGGTATCCTGAGATTGACACATGGGAAACGAGGGACCGGTTGCATGAGTGGCGCATCCACTCCGTGCGCGGGCGGCCTGGTCCTTGAACCCGGATGGATGTCCGGGCAGCGTTGCCCGCGCTGGGCAACGCCGTCGCTGGTGGCAGCTTAATCCGTCTATGATCGGGCAACCAGTCGTTCCGGCGCCCGTTTTCGCCCGTCTACAAGCCTGGGCCCCCAAGCCAGGACGTCGCATGTTGATTCGAGGGTACCCATGAGCGGGATCGTCGACAAGCTCAAGCTTAAAGAGCAGGCTGAAGAGGATTGCTTCTTCGCGCGGCGGGACCGGGAGCTGACGGCCGCCCTGCACCGGCGCCCCGCCGCCCCGGAAGACGGCCTCCGGGTAGTCTCAGGCGGCCAGACAGGCGTGGACCGCGCTGCCCTGGAGGCGGCCCTTGGCCTGGGCTTAGGTCTAGGTGGGTGGTGTCCTCGGGGACGGGAGGCGGAGGATGGACCCTTGTTGCCACGCTATCCGCTTATGGAGACGCCCAGCCGAGACCCCGCGGAGCGGACGGAATGGAACGTGCGCGACAGCGACGCGACTCTGATTCTGCACCGCGGGCGACTCGCTGGGGGCACGGCACTCACCGCCGAGCTCGCCCGCAAGCTGGGCCGGCCGCTCCTGATCCGCGACTTAGGGGATGGGGTGGAGGCCCGGGGGCTGGCCCGGTGGCTGGTCGCCAACAAGGTGCGGGTGCTTCACTGCGCAGGTCCGAGGGAATCCGAGGCGCCGGGGATCCAAGCCCAGGCAGAGCTGCTGCTCCGGGAGGTCTTCGCAGCCTGGGCTGCGGCGTGGCCATCGAACGGCTGAGAAAGCGGGTGCACTCGAATCGCACAGTGGTGCGGGTTTAGAGAGCGATGCGGGCTATAGCTTGAGTCCCAATGCCAGACCGGCAAGGAACGATGCGGCGCTCGTGAGGTTGTCCCCGACGAAGCTCAGGAAGGCACCGCCATTGACTGAGAGCCAGTCCGCCCAGGTGTCGTAGCGGAGCTCCAGTCCGGACCAGTCCACCTGCACGATCCCCGCATATTGAAGCCCGAAGACACCGAGCAGCACGAGGCCGAGCACGATCAGGGCGATCTTGAAGGCGATCTTGAGGGCGTAGCCCACCGCCAGCCCTACCATGAACGAGAACCCGAGCTTGAGGAAAAACGCCTCGTTGAAGAGTGCGCCCGGATCCAGCGTTGACGGTGCGGCCGGGGTCGCCGGCTCGGAGATGGGCCGTAGGTCGTCCCAGGCGCGCTCCGACTCGGCGCCGAGGCAAGCGGGCAACGAACAGGTGCCGATCGCCAGGGCGGGCAACCGCGGAGGTCGCACTCGAGTGCGGCAGGTGGACATACTGCTTGTCCTGACAAGGTGGGACAGACGGGTAAGCGCACAGGCCCCGCTCGGCGGGGCCCGCGGGACCCGCGGTCGGCAGAATCAGCCGATCTCGGATGTCTCGCTCTGGGTCTCGCCCTTATTGTCTGTCCAAGAGACCGAGACCTTGTCGCCCGCTGCGCCACCCTTGAACTTGAACGACAGGTAAGGGTTCTTGGACACGCCGCCGCTCCAGTGTGCGGTCAGGACGACCTGATCCTTCCATTTGCAGACCACTTCCTGGATGAAATGGGCCGGGATCGGCTCGTTGGTCTTGCTGTCCTTGCGCAGCCCGGTCTCCATGGGGTGATTCATCAGGCATTTGACGGTGGTTTCGTCGCCGCTCAGCTTGGCGCGGACCTTGATATCGGACATGCGGGTTTCCTCTCGCGATGGGATTCGGAACGCTGGGGACCTGGGGGATCAGCCGCCGCAGCCGCCGATGGTAACTTTGACGTTCTTGGCGTTGCTCAGGACCTTGTCGGCGGTCTGGACGAACGCGATCACGTCCGCAGTCTTCGCCATCTTGATGCGGGTGGAGACGAACGGCAGGGCCGCCTCGCCCAAGTCGAAGGAGGCAATCAGGGGTGTGGCGTTCCCGGCTGCCACGATGGCAATGGACTTGACGCCCGAGAGCCCGGTCTCGACCGTGACCGGGACGACCGCACCGTTCTCGGCGATGTCCGGGGCCTTGATGTCGATCGCGTCGCTCTGCTCGGCAGCGCCGCTTCCCATCAAGGCCGCAATCGCCGCGGCGGTGTCCTTGGCCTCGAAGGCGGGCTGGTTCCACTGCGCCAGAACCAGGCGGGGAGAGAGCAGTCCGGCCCCGATCGCTACACCGACAGAACCGGCGGCGAGGGAGCCCTTGAGCAGAATTCTGCGTTTTGCGTCGATCATGAACGATCTCCTGTCGAGCTTCGGTGGGTAGTTGAGATGGGAGATGCGAGGGGTCGCCCGCCTCGGGGGCGGCGCAACGGCAGGTCTAACGGGACAGGCCGCGGCCGGTTTGCGCTCGCCGCGGGATGTGTCTCAGCACCGCCCCAATCCGGCCCGTGGATCCGGCGATGCCTTCAATGTCCTCGGTATTATTTTTTCGGCCCTCCAGCGCGGCCAGCTTTGCATCGGGACCCGGGCTGCACGACCGCTCCACTGCCCGGCTTCTCGTCGGACAAGGCGATTAGCTTACCGCAGTCAACCCGGACTTCAAACCGCCGCCGTAGCATGCCCGATCAGGCTTGGGACCGACGCAGCGGGACTGCACCCCTTGCCCTCGGGCGCGGCCCCACGCCTTAATTATCCGCGGGCGAAGGCCGCGTCCGCGTCGGACAGGGCGAAGGACCCGAAGTGCGGCCGCCCAGGTCCTGCGCATCGCGCTCCCGACTCTCGCATTCCTCCATCATAGTGTCCCGGAGCGCATGCATCTCGGCCGCCTCCCGGTTCCCGATGTCGCGCTGGCGCAGAGCGAAGTCGAGCTGCCGTATCGCAGGCTCCAGATCGCCTTCCGCGTAGAGCTTCTCGGCCTGATAGCGGTAGGTCGCGGCCTTGTTCCCGGACCGGATTGCCGCCTGGGTCAGCAGGTCGTAAAGCCCCGCGTTGCCGGGACGCATCCGCGCCACCACGCGCAGCTGGTCCAGGGCCTGCCGGGACTGGCCGGCATCCAGCAGGGCCTGCCCATAAACGGCACGCAGGGCCCAATTGTCGGGGGACAGACCCACCGCCTGACGGAGACTCGCCAAGGCCTCGGCGCTGCGACCCTGCTTCAGGTCGATCTGCGCATCGAGGGCGACGAGCTCCGCCGGTCCCGGGTGGGCCTTGAGGAGCGCGGCGGACTCGGCCTTCGCCGCATCGAGCTGACCCGAGCGCAGCAGGGCCAAGGCCAATCCGTATCGCTCCGCGGTCTCGTCCCGGTAGCGCCCCTCCCGCAGCGACGCCCGGAAGGCGGCGAGGGA
>JBGSOR010000295.1:0-4340 GCA_041738985.1 Chromatiaceae bacterium
CGAGCCCGAGGGATTGGGACGGTCCGCATTCTCGGCCCGGTACAACTCCCGGACCAGGGCCTCCGGCGCCCGGTCCGGCCAGGCTGCGGACTGCGCCCTGGACGGCCGGCTGGACACCTGCTGGTCCCCGGATCGGGTTCCGGCCTGGCTGGAGCTGGATTTCCGGGAGGAGCGGGACTATGGAGGACTGGTATTGCGCTGGGACTCGCCCAGGCCGCGCGCGTTCGAGGTCCTGGCCGGGGACGACGGGGAGACCTGGCGTTGTCTCTACTCGGCGCCCCGATCCGCGGGCTTGTGCAGCCACGTCTATCTGCCCGGCGGCGGCTCCCGTTACCTGAGACTGGACCTCGCGGGGGAGACGGGCACGCAGGCCCCTGGGCTGGTTGCCCTGGAGGTCCAGCCAGAGTCTTTTTCACGATCCCTAAGCGACTTCTTCCATCGTCTGGCCGAGGATGCCCCGCGCGGGCGCTATCCCCGCTGGTTGTATCGGGAGCAGAGCTACTGGACCCCGGTGGACGTGCCGAACGGCACAGTCCCGGCCCTCTTCAACGAGGAAGGCATGGTGGAGATCGCCCGGGCGGGCTTTTCCGTGGAGCCGTTTCTTCTGGATGCGACCGATGGGACGCTCCTGACCTGGGCGGATGGTGCAGTCTGTCCCGGGCTGCCCCGTCCGCCCCTGCCGATACCCCGATCGACCTGGACCTTGGGCGACCTGAGGCTCGAGGTCACGGCCTATGCTATTGGCGCCCCGAGCGGCGTCTGGATCGCCCTGCGCTACCGGGTGGAGAACCGGGGGTCCCAAGACCGGTCCCTGAGGCTCTTTACGGCCCTCAGACCCTTTCAGGTCTCTCCCCCCTGGCAGGGCTGGCGCGACGTCGGCGGTCTGAGCCCGGTGAGGGAGATCGCCTATCGGGACGGGGCAGTCTGGGTGAACGGCGTCTTGGCCCTGGTCCCGATCTCGGCCCCCAGCGGTTTCGGCGCGGTAGCCTTCGACGAAGGCTCCGTGGTCGACTACTTGGCCTCGGGTGCACTCCCCGCTGCCCATGCAGTAAGCGACCCCTTCGGCTATGCGTCCGCCGCCCTGGGTTTCGACCTGGCACTTGCCCCTGGCGGGACCGGCGAGGCCGTCCTTGCCGCACCCTTGGGCGCAGTGCGGGGCGCCGACCCCCGCACCTCGCTGCCTGCCGGACTGGCGGGACCCGAGCCTGTCGCCGCTGCCCTGGACGACTGGTCCCAGGTCCTTGGTGCGGTGGACTTCCGGCTCCCGCCCTCGGCCCAGTCCTATGGGGACACCTGCAGGGGCTCCCTGGCCCATATCCTGATCAACCGGGATGGACCGGCGCTCCAGCCTGGACCGCGCCGCTACACCCGCTCCTGGATCCGGGACGGGGCCACGATGGCCGCCGCCCTGATTCGCCTGGGCCGGGCCCGGGAAGCCGCGGACTTCATCCGCTGGTATGCCCCCTTCCAGGCCCCGGATGGGAACGTCCCCTGCTGCGTGGATAGCCAGGGCCCGGACTGGCTACCGGAGCACGACAGTCACGGCCAGCTCTGCTTCGCGGTGGCGGACTATTACCGCTTCACTGGGGATCGCACCCTGGTGGAAGAGCTCTGGCCCGCAGTGCAGCGGGCCGTGGGATTCATGGAGCGGCTGCGTGCAACGCGCCTGACCGACGAGTATCGGAGGCCGGACAAGCTCGCCTGCTACGGGCTCCTGCCGGAATCGGTCAGCCACGAGGGCTACCTGGCCCACCCGGTGCACTCCTACTGGGACGACCTCTGGGCCCTGCGGGGCCTGAAGGACGCCGCGGACCTGGCGACGGTCCTGGGCGACAGGACCGAAGCCGAGCGGCTCGCCCGCTTGCGGGACGACTTCCGCACCACCCTGCACGCGTCCATCGTCCGGACCATCGAGACCCGGGGGATCGATTTCCTGCCGGGGTCCGTGGAGTGGGCGGACCCGGACCCCACGGCCACCGCCAACGCACTGACCCTGATCGACGAGGCACATGGACTGCCGGTCGAGGCGATGCACCGCAGCTTCGACCTCTTCATGGAGCGGTTTCGGGCCATGCACGGGGAGCACCCCGTCCCCTGGACCAACTACACGCCTTACGAGATCCGCATCGTCGGCGCCCTGGTCCGGCTGGGACGCCGGGCCGAGGCCCACGAGCTGCTGCGATTCTTTCTGGCCGAGCGCCGCCCCCCGGTCTGGAACCAATGGCCCGAGATCGCCTGGCACGACCCCCGCGCCCCCGGGCATCAGGGGGATCTGCCCCATGCCTGGATCGGTGCCGAGTACTGCCTGGCCTTCCGCGACCTCTTCGCCTACGAGCGGGAAGCGGACCGATCCCTGGTGGTAGGCGCAGGCATCCCGGCCGAGTGGATCGACGCGGGCGAGGTCTCCGTCGTCGGCCTGCCCACCTGGTACGGCAACCTGGACCTCAGCCTAAGGCGGTCCCCGGAGGGAGGTGTCGCGGTGCGGCTGGGCGGCGATCTGACACTCCCGCCGGGTGGCGTTCGCATCGTGCTGCCGCTCCCAGGCCCTGTGCTGGAGGTTCGCGCGAACGGGACCCCGATGGCGGACTTCACCAGCACCGAGGTGCACGTCTCGGCCATCCCGGCAGAGGTCGTCGTCCTGACGTGAGCCCCGAGCAAGCGACGCGAATCCTCACTACCCATTTCATGCCCTTACGAAACAGCGAGATTCTTCCTTGGATACCAGCGTCTTCACCGATCCATCCGCACCGGCGGCCACCCTGCACCGGCTGACCAACGGCCGCTATCAGGTCCTGATCTCGGATACCGGCGCTAGTCAGTCATCCCTGAACGGACTCGCGCTTACCCGGTACCGCGACGACCCCGTTCAGGACGACCTTGGGACCTTCATCTATCTCCGGGATCTGGAGACCGGCGACTTCCGGTCCCTGGGCTATCAGCCCACCCGCGCCCCTGCCGAGCGTTATCGCACCGAGTGCACGGACGAGCGTTTCCTGATGGAGCGGGAGGACGCGGGGATCGCCGTCCGGTTGGAGCTGACCCTGGATCCTTTGCTCGACCTGGAGCGTCGCCGGGTGCGGATCGAGAACCGCTCGGGGCGCCCGCGGCGCATCGAGCTCACGAGCTACCTTGAGCCGGTCCTATTCCCCGCTGACGCCGACGCCGCACATCCGGCCTTTGCCAAGCTCTTCGTCCAGACCGAGCGGGACCCGGCCACCGGCGCCCTGCTGGCCCGCCGCCGTCCACGGGCGGCCCACGAGTCCTGGCCCTGGCTCCTCCACGCACTGGTTGGGGCGGAGGCGCTCCAGTGGGAGACGGACCGTATGGCCTTCCTGGGCCGCGGGCGCACCCTGGCCGCGCCACTGGCGCTGACTGGCAGCGTGCCCCTGACAGGGACCCTGGGGAACGTGCTGGACCCGATCCTTTCCCTGCGCACCGTCCTGGAGCTGGCCCCGGGGGCGGAGGCTGAGCTGATCTTCGTCACCGGGGCAGCAGGCGACCGGGCGGCGGCCCTGGCCTTGTTGGCTGAAGCGAGGGCCGAGGGCCGAGGGCCCAGGGCAGACGCCGACGCCGACGACGGAGCGGGGCTGCGAGGGCAGGGGGCGGAAAATCGGGCACTCACAACCGAGCCTGAAGGGTTGAAGCATTTCAACGGTTATGGCGGCTTCTCCGGCGATGGCCGGGAGTATGTCGTCGACCTGCCCTGGGATGGTGACGGCCTGCGCCGCCCCCCGCAACCCTGGATCAACGTCATCGCCAACCCTCGCGCGGGGCTCCTGGTCAGCGAGTCCGGTGCCGGCTACACCTGGGCACGCAACAGCCAGGCCAACCGGCTGACCCCCTGGTCCAACGACCCGGCGAGCGACCCCCATGGCGAGGCGCTCTATCTGCGCGACGAGGCGTGCGGCGATGCCTGGTCCCCACTGCCCGGGCCTCTGCCGGCCCCGGTGGCCTACCGGGTGCACCACGGACTGGGCTACACCCGCTTCCTCTGCGAGCATGCGGGTCTGGTCCAGGAGACCACGGTCTTCGTCCCACGGGAGGACCCGGTCCGCATCTGGCGCCTGAGTCTGACCAACCGCGGAACGGAGCGGCGCACCCTGTCGGTCTTCGCCTATCAGCGGCTGGTCATGGGCAATCAGCCCCAATCCGAAAGCCCCATCGTCACCGCCCATGACCCGGACCTGGGCCTGCTGCGGGCCACCAACCCGGCGGCCGGGGACTTTGCGGGCGCGATCGTCTTCGCCAGCGCCCAGGTCTTCGGGGCGGAGGTCGAGGACCGCGCCTTCACCGGGGACCGGCTCGCCTTTATCGGTCGGCACCGGGACCCCGGGGCGCCC
>JBGSOR010000296.1:0-29537 GCA_041738985.1 Chromatiaceae bacterium
GGGCTCCCCGCGCGCCGTACCACGCGACCTGATCAAGGCCTACCGCCGCGCCGTCCACGGGGAAGACCCGGAGCTGGCAGCCCGCGCCGCCCTGGCATGGACCGCTTGGGCGGACCGGGTAGCGTGCTGGGACCGAGCCCCCGAGCAGGGATCGGTAACCGACGAGCCCCGGGCAACCTCCCACGTCTTAGCTAAGGCGAAGATCGAGACCCACTTTGCCCATCGCCGGTATTTCCTGGACGAGGGCCAGCTGCTGGCCAACACAAGCCGGATACCGCCGGTGCCGGTCAGCATCGTGCACGGGAGCCGGGACCTCGTCTGTCCCGTCGCATCTGCCTGGGAGCTGCACCGGGCCGTACCCGGATCGCGTTTGACGGTGGTCCCGCAGGCGGGTCACCTGGCCAGCGAGCCCGCTATGATCGACGCCCTCGTGGGAGAAACGGACCGGCTACGCACGATCTTGGGATAAGCTCCCCAGAGGGCCGGAAGCCACGGGATCAAGGCACCGGGAAGAGCGGCCGAGGATACCCAAGAGTCCCTGCCGTCAGGGCTATCTGCCGCTTGGAGGCGCGCATGTTGCGGAACACGATCGGCGCAAGGTCCCCGTCTACCGAGGCGCCCTCGCCCATCGCCCGAACCCGCGCCTGGAGCTCGCCGTGGTGGGGCGATTTCGAGCACACTGGGTCCGCGTTGGCGGGGTCGCCGGTGAGCAGATAGGCCTGACAGCGGCAGCCGCCGAAATCCTTGGCCTGCTCCGGACAGGTCCGGCAGGGCTCCTTCATCCACCCGAACCCGCGGAATCGATTGAAATCCTGAGACTCGTTCCAGATCCAGGCGATGTCGTGCTCCCGCACGTTAGGGAAGGTCAGACCCGGCAGGCTGCCCGCGGCATGACAGGGGAGCGCGGTGCCGTCCGGTGCGACGGTGAGAAAGATCGAGCCCCAGCCCCGCATGCACGCCTTGGGTCGATCCTCGTAATAGTCCGGCACGACATAGAGGGTGCGCATCTTCCCTTTGAGCTTTTCCTGATAGCGATGGGCGATTGCCTCCGCACGCTGCACCTGCTCCCGGGTCGGGAACAGCTGGTCGCGATTGAGCAAGGCCCAGCCGTAATACTGGGTCGTCGCCAGCTCCACATAGTCCGCCTGGAGCGCATGGGCCATGTCCAGGATCTGCTCCACCTGGTCCGTATTGTGCCGATGCAGAACGAAGCACAGGACCATGGGATAGCCGTATTGCTTCACCAGCCGGGCCATCTCCAGCTTGTGCCGGAACGAGTCCTTGCCGGCGATAAAGTTATTCAGCTCCTCGGTGCTTGCCTGGAAGCTGATCTGGATATGGTCGAGTCCGGCCTCCTTGAATGCCCGGATGCGCCGCTCGTCCATCCCCACCCCGGAGGTGAGCAGATTGGTATAGAAACCCAGGCGGTGTGCCTCGGCGATCAGCTCCTCCAGGTCCTTGCGCACCAGTGCCTCGCCCCCCGAGAACCCGAGCTGCACGGCACCGAGTGCGCGGGCCTCCCGAAAGACCCGTACCCAGTCCTCGGTGCGCAGCTCGTTCGTATAGCGGGCAATATCCAGGGGATTGGAGCAGTAAGGGCACTGAAGCGGACAGCGGTAGGTGAGCTCCGCTAGCAGCCAGAGGGGCTTAGGCAGGCTGGATCCACTGGTTGTCATGGGCCGTGCTCAAAAAAGCGTAGACGTCCGCCTCCAAGCTGCCGGCTTCGGGGAACCGGGCCTTAAGATCGGCGACGATGGCGCCGACGGAGCGATGACCGTCGCAGCGACTCAAGATCTCCCCGGCGGACCCGTTCAGCCTGACCATCCCCTCCGGATAGAGGAGTACATAACAGTCCTGGGACTCCTCCCACTGCAGACGAAACATGGGGGCGATGCGCAAGATGTCATCGGGTCCGAAGGCAAGGCTCATGGCCGTCCGCCCACGTTATGGTAGGGCGGACGCTTGGCGATATACGCCATCCACATGCAATCGAGCATGGTCCAGAGCACGTCGAGCTTGAACTGAAGGACCTCCAGCATCCGCTCCTGCTGCTCGCGCGTGCGGTAGTAATCGAGCGTGATCGCGAGGCCGTGCTCCACGTCGCGTCTGGCCTCGCTCAAGCGTTTGCGGAAATAGGCGTACCCTTGAGGCTCGATCCAGGGGTAGTGCCGTGGCCAAGAGTCCAACCGCGCCTGATGGATTGTCGGTGCGAAGAGCTCAGTCAGCGATGAGCTGGCCGCGACCTGCCAGGGCTGGCGCCGGGCGAAGTCCACATAGGCATCCACCGCGAACCGCACGCCGGGGAGCAGATGCTCGTTCGACCAGAGCTCGTCGCGATCGAGACCCACCGCTTCCCCGAGCTGGAGCCAGGCCTCGATCCCGCCCTCGTCCCCCTGGGTCCCGTCGTGGTCGACGATGCGCTGGACCCAATGCCGGCGCGCCTCCCGGTCCGGGCAATTGGCCAAGATGGCCGCATCCTTGCGCGGGATTGCGGTCTGATAATAGAAGCGGTTCGCCACCCACCCCTGGATGACGGGCTTGTCCACCTGCCCGCTGTTCATCAAGACATGAAGCTCGTGATGGATATGGTAATAGCGCTCTTTTTCCCGGAGTCTGCGCTCGAATTCAGCTCTGCTCCAGGGTGTATCCGAATCGGCTCCCATCGATGCTCCTGAATGGCTCTATAGCTCGATCTGCATCCCGTCGAACGCGACCTCGATGCCCGCCCGCTTCAGTGCGCGACGCTCGGCGGACTCCTCGTCTAGGATGGGGTTGGTGTTGTTAATATGAATCAATATCTTACGCGGCTTGGTTAGGCGCCTAAGCTGCTCCAGTATCCCGCCCCGACCGGACTGGTCCAAGTGACCCATGTCGCTGCCGCGCTTATCTCCGATCCCGGACCGGATCATCTCGTCGTCGGTCCAGAGTGTGCCGTCCACCAGCAGGCAATCCGCTTCCGCCATGTGGCTCATGACGGTCTCGTCGATCCGACCGAGACTCGGGGCATAAAATAGGCAGCCGCCAGTGCGACCATCGCGCACCCGCACGCCGATGTTGTCTCCGGGGACCGTCCTGTGCCGATGGGGAGAGTAGGGCGGGGCCTCGCTCTTGAGGGGCATCGCGGCGAATGTCAGGCCCTCCGCACCGGGGACGGCGAAATCCGACCCGTCGGGTGTGACCTCATGCCAATTCACCCCGCGGAAGTGAGAGAGGATGTTGAAGATCGGAAAGCCGGTTGTCAGGTCCTCGTGGACCTCCGCCGTACAATAGATATCCCAAGGGGCCGTATGCTCCCGCAGCATCAGTAGCCCAGTGGTGTGATCGATCTGCGCATCGACTAACAGGATGGCGCGGATGGCCGTATCCCGCACCCGGCGCCCGGGCTGGAGGTCCGGAAAGGACTCCAGCTGGACCCGAATGTCCGGCGAGGCATTAAAGAGCACCCAGTCACCCCCTTCGGCGCTTACCGCGATGGACGACTGGGTACGCGGACTCGCCTTGATAGCCCCGCTGCGCACACCCCGGCAATTGGGGCAATTGCAGTTCCACTGGGGGAATCCGCCACCGGCCCCCGACCCTAAGACGCGGATGTACATCGCTTCCTGTTGGGTGCTCGCGGGAATCTGGAGTCAAGGAGGAACATGCACCCCTGACCGAGCGGATCGGCTCCTTGGGTGTCAGGGGCTGGGTCATTCTCGGGCATTGTGCGATGCCCTAAGGGGGGCAGGGCGCCACGGGCAAACAGCGGGGGAGCCAATTCCCTCCCCCGGCTGTCGGGGCCCAAGTCCCTAGCGATTGTTGATATAGAGGTTGATCTCGAAGCCGAGACGCAGATCTTCGAAGGCGGGGGTTGACCAGATCATGGTTGCGAATGCCTCCTCAGGCTTTTCGTTGACGGGACCGTTGCGAGTCGGAACCGACGACGGCTCGTCGACCCCGGCCAGCGGCACTGAAGCGCCGACGTGGTGGAAAGATCTCAGCAAAGGCCATGCCACCGAATCCCCGCCTGTCGGCAGTCGGACCGTCCGGCCTGCGATGGGGACCCAGGGTCCGGACCGTTCCGGAACGGGTTCGTCCTCGTGTCACGCGTGGGACAGCTCGACCGCCTGTCCCGTTCGCAGGTACAGGGTTTCAGTCGTACTTGATGTACTTGAACCGGGGATCGTCCGGGGTGCCTTCCAGGTGACTGCCCTCGCCTGGCCGCCACATCAGGGTCTCCTCGATCTTGCGGGCCAGGTCGAAATCCTTGTCGGTGATCCCCTTGGCTGAATGGGTCACCAGCTTCACGATTACGAAGGCATAGGAGACCGTAAGGTCCGGGTGGTGCCAGGCGGCCTCCGCCAGGTGCCCGACCGTATTGACCACCATCAGCGTCCCCTTCCATCCGCTGGTCTTATACTTGCGCCGGATCCAGCCGTCCTCGTAGTACCAATGGGACAGCTCCGTGCGGATTCGCTGACCGATTTCTTCTTCGCTATAGACCTTCTCGTCGGACATGGCGCGGTTCTCCTGTGTTCAAAGACGCGCGGGGCGTTGGACCTAGAGCCGGGACGGCAGGTCCATGTCCCCCCATCGACTCGCACATGGTTCGCCTCAGGGGGGGCCTTCAACCCCGGCGCCAGAGGGGTCGCCGCCGGATTCGGCCAGAACGCCACGCAATGCCTCGGCGATCTCGTCTGCGGGAAGGCCGTAGGGGACGATTCGGGCCAGGCGACCCTGGCGATCGACGACGTAGATCGAGGCGGTGTGATCCAGGGTGTAGCCGTTCCCTTCGCCCGTGAAGGCATAGCGCACTCGGTACCGGTCTGCGACGCGCTTCAGGTCTTCGGCGGAGCCGGTGAGCCCGATCAGGTTGGGGTGGAAATAGGCCATGTAGGGACCCAAGCGGGACGGGGTGTCCCGTCCCGGGTCCAGGGAGACGAAGAGGGGCTGGACCCCGTCCGCCTGCTCCCCGAGCTGGCGCAAGGCGGCGGCGAGGGTCGCCAGGTTGGTGGGACAGATATCGGGACAGTACGTGTAGCCGAAGGTGAGCACGACGGCCTGGCCTCTGGATTGGGACAGCGAGTAGATCCCGCCGCGGTGGTCCCGGAGGGTGAAGTCGCCCCCGACACTGTCGGCGGCCTGAGCCGGGAACGGGCCCTGCGCCGAGTCTGCAGATGCCAGTCCGGCCGTCGCCAGGATCGAGGGGATCAGCAACAGGCTGCCCGCCAGCCAACACCGCTGCAGCCAACCATCGGGTTTCATCGTTCGAGAGGCTCCATGGTCCGACGGTCAGCAGCGGCCATGCCAGAAGCAGCATTAAGAGCGGCGCCCGTGCACTCGAGCGGCTGCGGCACCTTTGCGGTCCGAGACGCGCACTCGCCGAGACATCCTGTCCCGCCCGTGACACAGGAAACCCCGATGCTCGGGCGATCGTCCAGATCGAATCTGCCCGAGGGCGGTGCAAGCGCGCGAAGGGTCTCGGTCCCTCACTGCAGCATTTCGCCCAGAGGGTCGGCCCAGTCCATGGCGCGGATATTGCCCAATTCCGGAAGTCGGAAAAGCCATCGATGCGCGGACCCCACCGCCAAAGTCGACATCAGCGGAGAAAAAGCATGAGCCTGAGCCCAAAGCCCAGCGTGTTGTCGGCGGCCATCGCCGCAGGCGCCGCCGTCCTGATCTGGGGCGCCACACTCGCCGGCCCGGTCCGGGCCGACGAGACCTGCGTCTCTCCTTACTCGCCCAAGATCGTCGGCCAGGAGGACTTTGCCTATGTCTGGACCCTGGGTGTCCCGGGTCTGGGCGACGAGCAGGACAAGCTGGTCACCGTGGACACCAATCCGGGGTCTGCCACCTTTGGGCAAGTGGTCTCCAGCATCTCTGTAGGCGGGCGCAACGAGGCCCATCATTCGGGCTACACGGACGACCGGCGCTACCTCTGGGCCGGCGCCCTGGACACCAGCAAGATCTTCGTTTTCGACGTCCACACGGACCCCGCCAAGCCCAGCCTGGCCCGCACCATCGACGACTTCGTGACCGCCAGCGGCGGGGCCGTGGGTCCCCACAGCTTCTTCGCCCTGCCCGGGCGGATGATGATTACCGGCCTCTCCAACAACAAGGACCATGGTGGCCGCACGGCCCTGGTGGAGTACACGAACGACGGTAGCTATGTCGCGACCTACTGGATGCCCACGGACGACAACCTTCAGGGGGCCGAGAAGACCGGCAGCTACGCGGACGGCTACGGATACGACGTCCGCTTCCTCCCCGCCAAGAACCTGATGGTGACCACATCCTTCACCGGCTGGTCCAATTACATGATGGACTTCGGCAAGATGCTGAACGACGCCGAGGCCATGAAGCGCTTCGGCAACACCGCCGTGGTCTGGGATCTGCACCAGCGCAAGCCCTTGAAGATCTTCGACGTCCCCGGGGCGCCCCTGGAGATCCGCTGCGCCTGGGGCAACAACTACTGCTTCACCACGACCGCCCTGACCTCCAAGATCTGGCTGATCTACGAGGAGAGGGACAAGGGCTGGACAGCCAAGGAGGTCGGCACCATCGGGGATCCCTCCAAGGTGCCGCTGCCGGTGGCCTTCTCTATCAGCGCGGACGACCGTTATCTGTGGGTCAACACCTTCATGGACGGCTCGACCCGGCTCTTCGACATCTCCGACCCCTTCAACGCCAAGTTGATAGACACCTTCAAGATCGGGTCCCAGGTGAACATGGTCTCCCAGAGCTGGGACGGCAAGCGTGTCTACTTTAGCTCGTCCCTGCTCGCCAATTGGGACAAGAAGGGGGCGGACGACCAGCAGTTCCTCAAGATGTTCTTCTGGGACGGCAAGGAGCTGAAACCGGGGTTCGAGGTGGATTTCTATGCCCAGAAGCTCGGCCGCGCCCACCTGATCACCCTCAACTCGCGCGCCCTCTATCAAAGCAATGTAGCGGGCGGCGGCAACCCGCCGCCTCGCACCATGCTGGCGGACGCCGCGGCGGGAACGCGCTGAGGACGCGCGCAACACGCCTGCCGGAGCTCGGCCATCCGGCCTGGGGTATAGCCCCGAGCCGGTAGGTCGTAACCACCGCTCCCTGGCCTGACCATGACTGCGAGCGCTTCCGCCGGGGGTTACGTCACTAGCCCCCGCCGCGACAGACCCTGCACCTCACCCGCCCAGGGCCTCCGCCGCTTTCTCGCTTGTTTGGCGATCTTGTTGGTCGGTGTGGCGGGTGCGGGCGCCACGTCCATCGGGTTCGAAACCACCGCGCCTCCGAGTCCCCAGGTCGCCACTGCGCAGTCCCCCATCCTCGCCCCCGGGTATAGCACCCTGCGCTTCTCCGCCCCGGAGCCCGGTATTTACCGTCTGCCGCCCATCGGTCCCGCCCCGGACGGCGAGGTGCTCGACACCGGGGGCCGCCCGGTCCGCCTTCACCAGCTCTTCGAGGACCGATTCGTTGTCCTGAGCTTCATCTATAGCACCTGCGACGACGTCAACGGCTGTCCCCTGGCTACCTATGTGCTTTATCGGCTCTTCCGCACCCTCAAAGCGGACCCGACGCTGGCCAGCCAGGTGCGGCTCCTGACCCTGAGCTTCGACCCGTCCAACGACACACCCGAGGTCATGCGCCTCTACGGACAGGGCTTCGCCAAAGGGCCGCCCGACTGGACATTTCTCACCGCGGAGTCGGACGCCGCCCTGGCCCCTGTCCTCTCGGCCTATGGCCAGTCGGTCAACCGGATCCTCGACGCCCAGGGCCGGGATAGCGGCCGCATTGCGCATGTGCTGCGGGTCTACCTGATCGACCGGGCCAAGCGCATCCGCAACATCTACAGCGTCTCCTTCCTGCACCCCGACCTGGTGCTGGCGGACCTGCGGACCCTGATCCTCGAGGACCGGGCCCCGCCCGCCGACCCGGCTGGCAGTGCCTCCCAGGCCCAGGCGCGACCGAGTCCACGCACCGCGGAGCTCCTCGCCCAGGCACTGCATCCGCCCCTCGGGCTACCGCCCTTGCCTGCGGGTCCGGCCCTCACCGCGGAGCGCATCGACCTGGGACGCAAGCTCTTTTTCGACCGCCGGCTGTCCGCCAACGGCAGCCTGTCCTGCGCCCTCTGTCACATCCCAGCCCAGGGGTTCACCGCTCGGTCCATGGCCCGGGCGGTCGGGATGGAGGGACGGTCCCTACGCCGCAACGCCTCCAGCCTCTACAACATCGCCTACGCGAACCCCTTGTTCCCGGACGGCCGGGAGCTCGGGCTGGACACCCTGACCTGGCAGGAGCTGCTCGATCCGGAGCGGATGGGCAACCTCTCGGTCGCGATGGCGCTGGACAAGGTCCAGGCACTCCCGGACTACCTGGGCCTATTCGAGGCCGCCTTCGAGGGCCGGTCCGCGGGCATGGAGACCCTGGGCCAGGCCATGGCCGCCTATCTGCGAACCCTGGTCTCGGCCCGCTCTCCTTTCGACCGCTGGCGCTTCGGCGGCGACGCGACGGCCATGGACGAGGCCGCCGTGCGGGGCCTGCGCCTCTTCGAGGGAAAGGCCGGTTGCAGGGACTGCCATCTGCTCGCAGAGGATCATGCCCTGCTCACGGACAACGCCCTGCACGACACGGGCATCGGCTGGCACCGCACCATGGGCGCTCCGACCCCTCGGCCCGTCATCGAGCCCGTGCCAGGCATTCGGATCGAGGTGGACCTGGCGGCGGTAGCGGGCACCGAGGAGCGGCCCTTCAACGACCTGGGCCGCTACGAGGTCACCCAGGACCCGGCGGACCGCTGGCGTTTCCGCACCCCGAGTCTGCGCAATGTCGCCGCCACGGCCCCCTTTATGCACGACGGCAGCCTGCCCGACCTGGCCGCCGTGGTAGAGCATTACAACCGGGGCGGACACCCCCACCCGGGCCAGGACCCCCGGATTCGCCCCCTGGGTCTGAATCCGGACGAGCAGGCGGATCTGGTGGCCTTTCTGCATGCACTCACCGGGGACAACCTGGACCTGATCGCGGCGGATGCGGAAGCCGCCGAGGGCGGGTGAAGCGCATGACGCGAGGACCCTGTCGGAGCCTGGGACCGGCGATGGCCCTCGTCTTCCTGAGCGCGCCGGCCCTGGGCGACATCGATCCGGCAGACGGCCCCGGCGACTACCGGGACCGCTACGAGGACGCGGACTACCGCACCCGCTCCCAGGCGCTTGCCGCCCGAGTCGGCCAGCCGGCGGACTTGCTCGCGATTGCGCAGCACCCACCCCTGGGCCTGCCGGAGGTCCCGGTCCCCGCGGACAACCCCCTCACGCACGAGCGCATCGCGCTGGGCCGCAAGCTCTTTTACGACCGGCGGCTCTCGCTCAACGGCACCCAGTCCTGCGCCATGTGCCACATCCCCGAGCAGGGCTTCGCCAACAACGAGCTGGCGACCGCCGTGGGCCTGGAGGGCCAGGACGTCGGCCGCAACGCCCCCAGCCTCTATAACGTCGCCTACCAGACCCGGCTCTTTCACGACGGGCGGGAGCGCAGCCTGGAGCACCAGGCCTGGCAGCCCCTGATCAATCCAATCGAGATGGGCAACCCGTCCATCGGTTGGGTGCTGGCGCGGATCAAGTCTCTGCCGGACTACGCTCGGCTCTTCGAGCAGGCATTCGGCGGGCGGGGGCCCAGCATGGACACCGTGGGGCAGGCCATCGCGAGCTACGAGCGTACCCTGCTCGCCGCCGACTCGCCCTTCGACCGTTGGTACTACGGCGGCGACCCGGCCGCCCTGGGGGAGTCCGCCCGGCGCGGATTTACTCTTTTCGCGGGCCGGGCAGGATGCAGCGCCTGTCATCCTGTGGGCGTTCGCAATGCACTCTTCACGGACCAGGACCTGCACCATACCGGCGTCGGCTATGCGCGCTCCATGGGCGGACCCTCCGGACCCCGGCGCGTGGTTCTAGCCCCGGGGGTCTTCGGCGAGATCGCCCCCGAGGTCCTTGCCTCCGTCTCCCGTCCCGCCACCGCGAACGACCTGGGGCGCTACCGCGTCACCCGGGATCCGGCGGACCGCTGGAGCTTCAAGACGCCGAGTCTACGCAACGTCGCACTCACCGCCCCCTACATGCACGACGGGTCCCTGCGCCGCCTGGAAGACGTGGTCGATTTCTATGATCGCGGCGGCATCCCAAACCCCTTGCTCGACCCCCGTATCCGCCCCCTTGGCCTGACCGCTCAAGAGAAGGCCGACCTGGTCGCCTTCCTTGAGTCGCTCACCGGCGACTATCGTCGCCTGGTCCTGGATGCCTTCGCCGCCCCGCTCGGAGATGTGGGGAGCGAGCGCCGGGGCAGGATATCCCGGGCCTCCGGAGCCCCCTGAAGAACGTTGGGCTATGATGTCGTCGCTCGGGCAACGCCGACGATTGCGCTTCAGCCGAAGCCCTGCGGGACTGGCTCGAAGAACGCCGTGCGGACCTGGTCGCCGCCGGCGCCGCTATGTCGCGGCCCCAGCCGGGACAGGACGGCCCGTGTGGACCTGCGCTGCATCCAGAAACCGAAGGAGCCAGAGCCGGACGAGGATCGGTTTGAGCTCGCCGGCGGCAACGGCGGCCAAACCGCCGAAAAGATACACGAGCGAGCGGCTGTGACATAGAGTCGTGTGGCGAGGAGCAGCGGATCTTGAGTCTCTTCGGGATACTCCACCGCTAATCGGCGGTGCAGCCAAATGGCGCTTGGTGGAATTCAAAGCCCACGGATTCGTATCCCGCAAACCCCTCCTTACTGGTAATCTACTCTTGACTATTGATCTCCCAACGATGATCTAGACCCAACTGCAGTGCCCTGACGGGCGGCATCGGTGGGCACAGCGCGCCGCCGGCGAGCGGAGGCACCTAATGGTCAAGCCGTCCCACGCGATTCTTCGTCCGATTAGCCTTGCGCTAGCCTTGCTGGCGTTGACCGCGTTCGCCGCGTCGCCGCTTCCCGGTCGTGCCGCTGACCAGGCCGAGGGAGCGCTGGCCCCTGGCCTGCAGAACCCGGGCTACCAGGAGAAGCCGGACTGGTTCAAGGAGTCCTTCCTCGACATCCGGGAGGACGTGGCCGAGGCGGCACGGGCGGACAAACGGGTGATCCTGTATTTCTACCAGGACGGCTGCCCCTATTGCACCAAGCTGCTTCGGGAGGGGCTGGGGGATCGGAGTGTGGGCGAGCTGGCGCGCAGCCGATTCGACTGGATCGCCATCAACCTGTGGGGCGACCGGGAGGTGACCGGATTCTCCGGAGAGCCAACCACGGAGAAGGGGTTCGCTACCGACCTCAAAGTCCAGTTCACCCCAACCCTGCTCCTGTTGGACGAGTGGGGCAAGGCGGTGCTTCGCATCAACGGCTATTACCCGCCGCACAAGCTCGGCGCAGCACTCGTCTACGCGGCCGAGCGCAGGGAGCGCAGCGGAGAGTCCTTCGCCGACTTTCTTGCCGCCAGGGATGCCGCACAGGCTAACGGCAAGCTCGTCGAGGAGCCCGGATTCCTGCCTCGCCCCCTGCGGCTCGCAGAGCGCCCGGGCGGCGGGCCCCGCCCGCTGTTGGTCCTGTTCGAGCAACCCGTCTGCAAGGATTGCGACGAGCTCCATGCGGTCGCCCTGCGCCGGGAGCCGGTCGTCTATTCGCTCAGTGCGTTCGATGCGGCCATCGTGGACACGGGGTCCGAAGAGCCCATCCAGACCCCGGACGGACGGGATCTCTCGGCCCGCGACTGGGCGGCGGAGCTGCGCATCCAATACACACCCAGCCTGGTCTTCTTCGACCCCGCGGGCCGAGAGGTCTTCCGCACCGAGGGCTGGCTCAAGACCTTCCACGTCCACGGCGCCCTGGACTATGTGGCCACCGGGGCCTACCTGTACCAACCCAGCTTCCAGCGCTATCTATCCGCCCGCCGTGCAGCCCTGGCGGAGCGCGGGATCCGGGTGGATCTGATGGAGTAAGGTGCGGCGCGACAGCACCCCCCATTGCCGAGATTTCGAGAGAGGGGCGGGGCACCCCTGCCTGTTGGTCGGTTGCAGGAGATCCCGACTCGGCGCTGTCGAGTGCACCTCAGCCCTTGAGGCGAGCGACGACACGATCCAGGATGGCCCGCGCCTCCTCGGCCACCTGGTCGGCGGCGGCGTCGCCCGCCAGGGCCAAAACCGTGACCGGGTCCATGAAGTCCACCGCGGTGCGGGTTTCGGAGACCTGGCGGACGACCACGTTGCAAGGGAGCAGGGCGCCGGCCGCTGGCTGGGACTGGATGACCCGCTTGGCGAGCCCCGGGGCGCAGGCGCCCAGGATGCGGTAGCCGCCGATCTCGTCGCCGAGCTTGGCCTTGAGGATAGCGGCGACGTTCACGTCGCTGACCACCCCGAGCTTTTCGGCATGGAGAGCGGCCTGGACCTGCTCCAGGGCGGCGTCGAAGGGCAGGTCGATCTCGACCCCGAATACGTAGCTCATGGGATGCTCCGGTTAGATTTGAGGTTGGTCTGGATTGGCCGGTCCAGGGCAGAGCCGGACGGGTAGAAGCGGGCGCACGGTAGCACCGGGCGCTCGGACCGCGACATCGGATTTGTCAAAGCGGCCCCTGTCGGTCAGTTGGTCAACCGCGTTGCGAGCGGCGCCTCAAGCGTCGACCGAACCGCACAGGAGTAAGGCACCCCTGGGGGGCAGGTCCAGACTGATGCGCTCGCCTTCCGGGGTCCTGGTGCCCCCCTGGCCAAAGGGATCCGACAGCGTTGCGGGCAGCCAGGGCAATTCGCTCAGGTCGAGCTGTACCCCGGGCTGCGGCCGCGGGGAGCGGTTGATGACCAGGATCAGCATCTCCGCCTCGTCGAAGCGGGCGAACCCGAAACAGTCCCCCTCCGCAACCAGGGTCCGATAGCCCCCCCGACGCAGCGCCGGGCGGGCCCGGCGCAGCCGCGCCAGGCGCTGGACCAGGCCCCGCAGATCCTTGTCCCAATGGGCCTGGTCCCAGTCGAAGCAGGCGCGGTTGTGGGGGTCGCTGGCCGCGCTCATGCCGATCTCGTCGCCGTAATAGATACAGGGGACCCCGGGGTAGGCGAAGAGCAGGTGCAGGGCCAGGCCCATGAGTCCCCTGTCCCCGCCCACCAGGGTGAGGAAGCGGGCGGTGTCGTGGGAGCCCAAGAGGTTAAGCTGGCAGAGCTGGTTGGCGTAGGGGATGCGGGAGCGGGCGTCGGTCAACCAGGCGTCGAGCCCGCCAGCGTCGATGGCGACCGGGTGGTAGTTGATGTCCTGCCCCGCCAGGAAGGCGCGCACCGGATGGGCGAAGCCGAAATAGCTCATGGCCCCGTCTTCCTGATCCCCCTGGAGCCAGCGGGTGGCCTCCGAAAAGTGCTCGCCCAGGATATAGGCATCCGGGTTGTCGTCCTTGATGGCCCGGCGCAGGGCCCGCAGCACCCGGTGGTTGTGACGGGCACCGCTACCCTCGCCCATCATGTGTGCCACGTCGATGCGCCAGCCGTCGGCAGAGTAGGGCGGCCGCAGCCAGCGTCGGGCGATGGCGTCGGTGCCTGCATAGAAATATTCCTGTACCGCGGTCTGACCGAAGTCCAGCACCGGCAGGACCTTGGAGCCCTGCCAGCAGTGGTAGCTCTCAGGGTCTGCGGGGGTATGGAAGGTGTAGGCAGCGCGGTAAGGGGCGCCTTGGTCCTGGTAGGCACGTGGCTCCGGGTGGGTGCCCCAGCGGTTGAACCAGGGGTGGGTGTCCGAGGTGTGGTTGAAGACGGCGTCGAGCAGGTACCGCATGCCGCGCCGGCTGGCGGTCTCCCGCAGGGCGGCCAGGGCCTCGTTGCCGCCCAGGTGGGGGTCTACGTGCTCGAAGTCCTCGGTGTCGTACTTGTGGACGCTGGGGGAGGTGAAGACCGGATTCAGGTAGATGGCCGTGACGCCTAAGTCTTGCAGGTAGTCGAGGGCTTGTCCGACCCCGATCAGGTCGCCCCCGTAAAACTCGCTGTTGGGCCGCTGCGGATCGATCGGCTCGCCCCAGCCCTTCGCCCGGATGGGGCCGTCCTCGCGCAGCCGGTAGGCGCCGTTTTGGGGGCTCGTTGCAGGGTCCCCGTTGCGGAAGCGGTCCGGAAAGATCTGGTAAAAGACCTGATCCGGCACCCAATCCGGCGGACCGGCCCCGTTAAAGATTCGGAAGAAGCGCTCGCGCAGAGGCATGCGGGGGCTGCTGCCGGCCGCGTCCAGCCAGCGCTGGCGGTCCGCCCACAGGACCTTGAACGCATAGACGGTCCGATCCTCCGCTGGGTTGGGGGTCAGCTCGGCACGGAAGACCCGGAAGCGGCCCTGCTCGCCCTGGGGCTCCATCGGGACCAGACGCTCCTCGTTGTCCGGCTCCAAACGCAGGAATGCCCCGGTGAGGGGAGCGTCGGCGCGAACCCACAGCTCCGCCCAGAGTCGCCCGTCGCGGCGCGTCAGGAAGGGCGGGACCTGATGGTGGACCAGATTGGGCTCGATCATGGGCATCGCCTCACAAGTCGCGAAGAAGTCCGGGGTGCGCTGACCGTCGGTCACGCCGCGTACTGCTACTATCGCCCGCCGCGGGACTCGCTGGCCATGGGTCGCGCGGGATTGCCGGCACCAGTGAGCCAACCGGCCCCGAGCCAGGCGAGTCAAGGCGAATTCAGACGAGCTGCCTACCTTCATGTCTCCAGTCGAGAACCCAGGGCGCATTCGTCCGCGTATCCTCTGGCCCAGTGCCTTGGCCCTTGCACTGCTGCTCCTGGCGTGCTCGCTCGCCTTCTACCGCCATGCCCGGACGGACTTGGTGCGTCAAGCTCAGGACAAGGCGCTGCACGTCTCCAAGCTACTCGCGGGCGACTTGGACAAGAATGCCCGACTCATGGGCAGCTTGCTGAATTTCCTGGCCGAGGATCCGTGTCTGCGCGAGAGCTTCGAGGCCCGTGAGCGCGATCGGCTCCTCGCCTGCGCCGCTCCCCGATTCGAGGCACTGGGGGCGAGGCACGGGATTACACATCTCTATTTCCACGACACCCAAGGTGTCAACTGGCTGCGGGTGCACAGTCCCGCCCTGCACGGCGATCGTATCGACCGCGCGACCCTGCGCCAGACCATGGAAACCGGTGCGCCCGCTCACGGGATCGAGATCGGTCCCCTCGGGGCCTTCACCTTGCGCGTAACCGCTCCCTGGCGCATCGGCGGACGCCTGGTCGGGTATCTGGAGATTGGGGAGGAAGTGGATCGGTTAGTCCCCCGGATCAAGGATCTGCTCGGCGTGGACTTGATGGTCCTGGTCCCAAAGTCGCTCCTCAATCGCGACAGCTGGACCCAGGACCGTACGGCCCGCGGAGAGGACGCCGACTGGGGCCGCCTGCCCGACCGGGTGGTGACCAGGGCGACCCTGGATCTGACGGCCGGGCCGATCGCAGCGGCACTCGCCGAGCTGCCTCGCAAGGGCGAGGACGCGAAGGAGCTGAATCTCGGGGGGCGGCGCTTCTACGGCCAGCTCCTTCCCCTGGACAACCCCCGCGGTGAAGAGGTTGGCCAGGTCCTGGTGCTGGACGATATCACGGCGGCCCTCAACCGGGTCTACGAGCATTTGGCGGTGCTTGCAGCCCTGGCGATCGGGTTCGGTACGCTGCTGCTTAGCGGTTACTGGGCCTATTTGGGACGCATCCAGGGCACACTGAGCCGGCTCTACGACGACCTCCAGGCCACTATCGACCGCCAGCGTGCAAAGGAGGCACGGCTTCTTGCCGAGGAGCGCGTACTGTCCGAGGCGTCCGCCCGCCGGGAGCAATCCATGGCGGAGGAGCAAGTCCTTGGTACCCTGCTCCGGCTGGCCTTGAACGAGTCCGAGACCCTGTCCTATCTCGAGTCCTCTCTGGATACCCTGCTGGGCTCGGTGTCTTGGCTCCCGCTCCAGCCCCGCGCCGGCTTCCTGACCGCAAAGGAGGAAAACGGCAACGCGACGCTGAATTTGGCGGCCGCCCGCAACCTGTCTACGCACCAGATCGACGCCTGCGCCGCCATCCCGTTCGGGACTTGTCTGTGCGGCACCGCGGCGGCAAATCGGACCATCGTCCATTCGGACGGGGTCGACCCCCGGCATACCCGCTGCCTGAGCGAGGACCGGGATCATGGGCACTACGTTGTCCCCATCCAGAATGGGGACCGTGTCCTGGGCGTGCTGGTCCTCTATCTGACACCGGGCCATAAGACCGCCGAGCGGGGGCTCCGGTTCTTGGGCCGCGTGGCCGATGTCCTGAGTGTCGGCATTTCGCGCCGCCAGGCGGCGGAGGAGCTGCGCATCGCCCGCGACGATGCGGAGTCCGCCTCGCGGGCCAAGAGTGAGTTCCTGGCGAGTATGAGCCACGAGATCCGCACGCCCATGAACGGGGTGCTCGGCATGGCTGATCTCCTGGCGGACATGCCCCTGGAGCAGGAGCAGCGCGAGCTGGTGGAGACCATCAAGAAGTCCGGCCTGGCCCTGTTGACCGTCATCAACGATATCCTGGACTTCTCCAAGATCGAGGCAGGGCGACTGGAGCTGGAGCCCATCTCCTTCGACCTGGGTAACGCCGCCCACGAGGTTACCCTCCTGCTCGCCGCCCGGGCAGAGCAGAAGGGCCTGGAGCTGATCCTGCATTACCATGCGGACTGCCCTCGCTACCTGGTAGGGGATCCGGGGCGCATCCGCCAGATCCTGCTCAACCTGGCCGGCAACGCGGTCAAGTTCACCGAGCGGGGGCATGTTCTGATCGATATCCGTTGGTTGGCGGACGCCGGGGGTCCGGCCCGCATCCATGTGCGCGTCGAGGACACCGGTATCGGGATCGAGCCGGAGGTGGTCAGTCGGCTCTTCGAGTCGTTCGTTCAGGCGGATACCTCCACCACCCGGCGCTTCGGCGGGACCGGGCTTGGCCTCGCGATCTGCCGCCGCTTGGTGCAGATCATGGGCGGCGAGATCGGGGTCGAAAGCCGGCCCGGCGCCGGGTCCTGCTTCTGGTTCACCCTGCCGCTGCCCATGGCCGAGCCCCCGCCAGCTCCGCCGCCCTCCATGGACTTGAGCGGCCTGCACGCACTCATCGTGGAAGACAATCCGATCAACCAGCGGGTCTACCAGGAGCAGCTCCGCAGCTTCGGCATGCGGACCGAGGTGGTAGGAGAGCCTCGCCAGGCCCTGGACCGGATCCGAGCCGCTGCAGCCGCGGGAGACCCCTTCCGAATCGGACTCTTGGACTACATGATGCCAGGCATGGACGGCGAGCAGGTCGCCCGCCAGATCCTGGCGGATCCGGCGTTCGCCAGCCTGCCCCTGGTGCTGCTCACCTCGTCCGGGCAACGGGGCGACAGCGAGCGGCTCCAGCGGGCCGGATTCTCCGCCTATCTCGTCAAGCCGGTCCTGATCGACACCTTGCGCCAATGCCTCGCCCGGATCCTGGTCCGCGATGCCGAGTCTTCGGACCGGGCAGGACCCCGCCGGCTGGAGACAAGCCACAGTGTTTCCGAATCCGTCGGGGCGGCGGACGCGGCGGCCGTGGCGCCCCGCTATGCGGGCCGGGTGCTGCTCGCCGAGGATAACCTTATCAATCGCAAAGTGGCGCTCGGCATGCTACGCAAGCTGGGGATCGAGGCCGATACCGCCGAAGACGGTCGGGAGACCGTGGAGCGGTGTCGTCTGTCCCGCTACGACCTGGTCCTGATGGACTGCCAGATGCCTGTTCTCGACGGTTTCGACGCCACCCGCAGTATTCGCGACCTGGGCGGCGACCACCGGCCGACAATCGTTGCACTCACGGCGAACGCCATGGAAAGCGACCGGGAGCGCTGCCTCGCCGCAGGCATGGACGACTACATCTCCAAGCCGTTCCGGCAGAAGGACCTGGCGGCGGCATTCGAGCGGTGGCTGCCGAAGCTGGGTTGACCGACGGGGTGCGATGCGCAGCCCCGGCAAGGCGCTTGCCGGCGTCCTTCGGGACTGCTAGCTCGGCACGCTCGGAGATTCCGGCTCGAGCGCCCTTGCCCGTAATTGCCCGCACCCGCCGTCGATATCTTGACCGGCGGAATTGCGCAGGCGGGCGACGATGCCGCGTCTTTGCAATTGGGCAGCCAACGCCGACGCGCGCTCCCAGGAAGGGCGGACGAAGTCGAGTCCGTCGTTGGCGTTATAGGGGATGAAGTTCATCATCGCGTACTTGCCGGCGAGGAGCGCGGCGATGGCGTCAAGCTCCTCGTCCCCGTCGTTGATGCCTTCAAGGAGGGTCCATTGGTATTGAATCGGATAGCCCGTCGCGCGGGCATAGCGCTCGGCTAGATCCACCAGCTCCTCCGGGTCCATGGGCGGGGCCTTCGGTAACAGAAGGGCGCGAAGCCCCGAGCTGGTGCTGTGCAGGGAGATGGCCAGCGCCGGCTTGACCCGGCTCTGGGGCAGTCGCTCGAAGACGCGGCGGTCCCCGACCGTCGAGAAGACCAGGTCCTTGTGACCGATGGCGCCGGCCGTCCCCAGGAGCTCGATGGCCTCCAGCACATTGTCCAGGTTATGGGCCGGCTCGCCCATGCCCATAAAGACCACGCGATCCACGGGCCGGCGGGTACGCGCCAGGGCCACCTGGGCGACGATCTCGGCGCTGCCGAGCTGGCGCAGGAGACCCGCTCGGCCGGTCATGCAGAAGACGCAGCCCACCGCGCAGCCGACCTGGGTCGAGACGCAGAGACCGCGGCGGGGCAGCAGGACGTTCTCTACCGTTTGACCGTCGGCCAGCTCGACCAGCAGCCGTGCGGAGCCGTCCTCGCCAGGGTGCTCGGAGCTCAGCCGGGCGAGACCCCGTAGCTCCGCGGTCAGGGCCGGAAGCGCCTCGCGCACGCGCAGGGGCAGAAAGTCCTCCGCTCGGCGATGGCGCGTATCGACAGAAAGGACGCGGGCCCAGGCTTGCAGTATCCGCTGCTCGTGACAGGGCTTGGCGCCATGGGCGCGCAGGCGCTCGCGGATGTGCTCGATACGGACGACCGTCCCCAATCAAGCGGCCCTCAGATCGAGTCCCGCGCGGCCCTTCCAGAAGACCGGGGCCTCGCCTGGATGGGGACGGGCCAGGGTGGCAAAGGGCGGCTCGCCGAAGGTGCGGCGGTAGTCGCCGGCCAGGCGCCCGAGGTGGGTGAACCCCAGGCGAAAGGCCAGGTCGGTGACGGTTGACTCCCCGAGCGCGCTCGCGAGCAGGTCGCGGCGCAGGGCGTGCAGGCGCAGCTGTCGGACGAAGGCCGCGGGGGAGAGCCCCAGATTCTCGCGAAAGGCGTATTCCAGGGTGCGCGGGCTGACACCCGCCGCGGCGCAGAGTGCGGATTGATCCAGGGTACTGAGGTCCCCGTGGCGGATACACTGGATGGCCCGGTCGAAACCGCGACTTCGCACGGACGCCCGTTCCGGCAGCGCCCGCCGCTCCGGCAGCGCGATCGCGCCAACCAATCCCAGAACCAGCTCCCGCTCCAGGGCCTGGGTCGCGGCCGGAAACCGCAGCATCTCCGGCGCCCCGTGGGTACGCGCCAGTATCCCGTTCAACCAGACCCCAATCCGCTCCACCGCGCCTGCCGGGGCCGGCAGCAGGTGGGCGGCCGCCCCAGCCTCCAGCAGGGCCGTCTGCTCGGGCGAGAGGACGCGCCGCAGCAGGCTCAGGCGCATCAGGACCATGATGTGCACCTGGCCGGCCTCCAAGAGCGCCTCCGCACCCCCCGGCAGGGTTGCGGGTAACCCCTGCTCGTGCAGGGGCCGGTTGAAATAGGCGGTGCGGCTGCCCGAGCGGATCGGCACCGTGTAGGCCAGCATCCCCTCGGGCGAGAGTGCACGCACCCGCAACCGGGTGTCGAACGACTCCTGGTACAGAACGCAGTTGGGGGTGGCGAGGAAGGTCTTGCGGTTGCGGAATTGCCCCGGCTCTAGGGGAGTGGCGACCACCTCCCAGGGTTGGGAGACCCGCTCCCAGTGGCAGGGGTCATGGGTCTCCTGGATGCCCACCAGACCCAGGTGCTCTGTCCCGGCTCCCGCAACGGCCGCCTGTCCCGATCTCGGTCCCCGCGGCCCTTGTGCACCCATGTCCGCCTCTTTGCGCAAAGTGGATAGCGATGGGGCGCAAAGATACCCTAATCTCCGACCTCGAGTTGACCCGGATCGCTTGACAAGCCCCTGCGGAGAATATCGATTCGACAGTCGATGCCGAGTTTCTGGACGCAGCCCAAGGCTACAAATGAGGACCGAACGATGACCATTGCGAAGTGTGTTACGGCCAGCGGCCTGGTACTGGCTTTGATCGGCGCCGGCGCCACCGCCGGTGTGCTGGACCCCGATTGCACGGCACAGAAGGCCGCCAAAGGAACCGCGGCTAAAGCGACTGTCGGGGTGAGCGGACGCTGCTCGCCGGCCGAGGCCGCCAAGGACACAGCCAAGCGTGCGACCGGTGTCGAGGACAAAGGCTGGATCAAAAAGGGCTCAGACAGCGGCAAGGGCGCGGCGACCAAGGCCGTGAAGTGACGCGGGGGCGCCAGCGGCCTTCAGCACCCACGGCGCCGAGCGATCGAGCGTCGATAGACCCCTCGCAACCAGGAGCACCCGGCCCATGAAGCCCAGGTCGTTGGCCTACTTATCCCTTGTCTGCCTCGGCCTGGTTGTTTCCCTGATCGGGCAGGCCGCTCCAACCCAGCCCAACCCCGAGCCCGCCGGTCAGGCGAAACCCAACATCGTCGTCATTCTGGCCGACGATCTCGGTAACGCCGACCTTGGCTATCGCGGCAGCGACATCAAGACGCCGAACATCGACGCGCTGGCGAAAGACGGCGTTCGGCTAGAGAACTTCCACGGCATGCCGGTCTGCACCCCAGCCCGTGCGGCCTTGATGACGGGCCGCTATCCGATGCGCCAGGGCCTCCAGACCCTGGTGATCTTCCCCAACCACCGCTACGGCCTGCCCACCGACGAGCGGACCCTGCCGCAGGCGCTCAAAGACGCCGGCTATGCGACCTATATGGTCGGCAAGTGGCATCTGGGCCATGCCGACCGGAAGTTCTGGCCACAGAACCGCGGCTTCGACCACTTCTACGGCAATACTGTCGGCGAGGTCGATTACTTCACCCACAAGCGCTCTGGCATCCTCGATTGGCAGCGTGACGGCACCTTCATCGACGAGGAGGGCTATTACCTGGACCTCATCGGCGATGAGGCGGTCAAGATCATCGAGCACCAGCCCAAGGGCCAGCCCTTCTTCCTGTACTTCGCCTCGCTCGCCCCGCACGCGCCCTATCAAGCGCCAAAGACCGGCGAGGACCGCTATGCCGACAGCATTGCGGACCCGACGCGCCGTACTTACGCCGCCATGATCAGCTCGCTCGACGAGCAGGTCGGGCGGATCGTCAAGGCACTGTATGACCGCGGCATGCGCGATAACACCCTGATCGTCTTCTCCAGCGACAACGGCGGGCCCCGCAGTGCCGTGGTGGCCAGCGGCGCGCACTCTCCGGAGGAGCGCGCCGAGAGCGGCGTCAAACAGGAGTCGCTACCGGCCAGCAACGGGGAACTCCGCGGCGGCAAGGGCAGCCTGCACGAGGGCGGTGTGCGCGTCCCCACCATCTTCAACTGGCCGGCCAAGCTCCAGCCGCGGGTCGTCGATGAGCCGCTGCACATGGTGGACATCATGCCCACCGCCCTGGTCCTGGCCGACGCACCTGCCAACCCCGCCGACAAGCCGCTCGACGGCAAGGACATCTGGGCGACAGTCGCCACTGGTCAGGCATCACCGCACGACGACATCCTGGTCAACGTCGAGGCCTTCCGCGGCTCGGTCATCAAGGGCAAGTGGAAGCTGGTCAAGATCGCGCTGTTGCCGGGCAAGACCGAGCTCTTCGACCTGAGTGCCGATCCGGGCGAGAAGAACAATCTCGCCGAGCAGAACCCGGAGGTCGTCGCTGACCTGGAAAGCCGGCTGTTGGCCTACGCCAAGCAGCAGAAAATGAGCGAGTGGCTCAAGGCGCAGCCGGACTACCTGGGTGCCCAGGGCAAGACGCTGTTCGACCCGGACTTCGACATCGACGACGGCGGGATACCGCATCTGAAGCCGGTCCTGCCGCAGCACTAAAATCGCGAGCGGACTGGCACGCCGATGACCGCCTTTCTCCTGGTGCTGCTCAAGGCTGCCGTGGGGGTCATCATCCTAGCCATCAGCCTGGACTCCACCCGCGGCGACCTGACGTATTCGTGGCGGCGGCCCGGCCGAGGACGATCGCAACGCGCTAGCCATCGCCTGCTCCACCCGTCACCTCGGGATCGTGGTGCTGGTCGCTGCGTCGCTGCCCGGGCCACGGACGGCGGTGATCGTCGCCGTCTATATCCTGACCTCGGCCCTGATCTCGATCCCCTACCGCGCTGGCGCCGGCAGGGCTCGGCGCGCGCCGTCGGCGCATCCAACCGAGCGACACCCTGATCCGATCTCAGTGAGCGCTTGTCGCCGATGCCCGGTCAGCTCCCCGAATCCCGGACCGTCCCACAACTTAATCAGGAGTCGAGCATCCATGACGCAAGCCCTGCGCCAATGGCATCCCGAGGCGCTTTGTCCGGTCTGCGCGATCGCCGCGCACGCGCAAGACGCACCCCAAGTGGGCTGCGAGCCGCTGCAGTCGAGGCCCAACATCGCGCCCCCGCACCGACCCTGGCTGTTTGCGCTAGGTCTCGCCATGCTCGCGGCGTTAACCGGACAATCCGCTGCCGTTGTCGCAGGGGAAGGCGGTACCTCGCACGTGATCCCGGGCGCCAATGCAACGCTCGCGGATCTTCCGCCGACCACGCCTGGCGTCTTCTTCAAGCCAATGTTCTTGGGCTATCAAGGCGATGCGTCGGCCCAGATCCCAACGGCGGCTGGCATCGTGACGAACGCCCACGCGACGGTCGAAACCTTGATTCTCGGGGGCGGCTACACCTTCGCGCAGACACTGCTCGGCGGTGCCCATTACAGCGTGGCGGCCTTCATGCCTTACTCCTGGATGGACATTTCGGCGGACTCCGAGGCGTTGGGCGGTATCGGGGTGCAAAGCCGCGTATCCGGCTTCGGCGACCTGACGATCGTGCCGGTCATGCTCGCCTGGAAGTCGGGCGACTGGCAATACGACTTTCTGCTGCCGGTCTACGCGCCGACCGGGAGCTACGAGCTGGGGCGGCTCGGTAATCCGGGTCTCAACTACTGGACCTTCGATCCCATCGTCGGTGCGGCTTACTCCGGCGCAAAGACTGGACTCAACGCGGCGATCCATCTGGGATACGCGATGAATACCGAGAATTCCGATACCGATTACCAGAGCGGGAGCTTGCTGCACGTCGACGCCTCGGTGCAGCAGATCGTGCCGCTGGGCTCGGGTTACTTCAACATCGGCGCGGAGGCCTGGTATTTCGAGCAGGTGACGGCCGACAGCGGCGCTGGCGCACGGCTCGGTAGCTTCGAAGGCCGAACTGCGGGTATAGGCCCGGTGATCGGATACATCCAGCCTTTGGGCCAGCAGAAGCTGGTGCTGGAGCTTAAGTGGCTGCCGGAGCTCGAAACGAAGAATCGCCTGAATGGCGATTACCTGTGGCTCAAGGCAGTGTACAAATTCTGAAAGGCGGCCAAGTCCCGGATTTTGCCCATCGCCGAACAGCCGGCAACGACACAGTTCGACCCGTAATCGCCCAAGAGGCTCAAGCAATGAGACCGATGCGCTTCGTTAGCCGATTGTTGTTCGCCGCCTGCCTAGTCCTTTCGGCCTGGCAACGCCAAGCCATGCTAGCACCCTGAGCAAGGCCGTGCGTACCAGCGATACCATTGAGCCGGCGCTTTCCTTCCCCGAGCAGGAGCAGGCTGCCGCCAAGAAGCTCGCCGACCTGCGCGCCCGGACTGGCAAGGCGCCGAACATCGTCTGGCTGGTGATCGACGACATGGGCTGGGGCGATCCCGGGACCTACGGCGGCGGAGCGGCGATCGGCGCGGCGACGCCCAACATGGATCGCCTGGCGGCGGAGGGGCTCAAGCTCACGTCCACCTATTCCCAACCCACCTGCACGCCGACCCGCTCGGCGATCCTGACCGGCCGGCTGCCGGTGCGCACCGGTCTGACACGCCCCATCCTGGCCGGCGACAAGCTCGCCAAGAATCCCTGGGCCGACGAGATCTCGCTGCCGTCGCTGCTCGGCCAAGCCGGCTATGCCACGGTCCTGACCGGTAAGTGGCATGTGGGCGAAGCGGAAGGGATGCGCCCGCAGGACATCGGCTTCGACGAGTACTACGGCTATTACCCGGCCCAGAAAGAGCTGACGCAGGCCTTCGACAAGCGCCGCTATCCGGATCTCGTGCTCAACCCGGAGCGCTTGGAGATGCTACGCGCGACCGGTGCCAGCAAGGCGCTAATTCACGGTTTCAAGGGCGACAAGACCGAGGAAGTGCAACAGGTCGAGAGCACGGAGGACATTGCCGAGGCCGACCATATCCTCAAGGAATAAAGTGGACCCCACGGTCACGACGCATGATCCGAACAATCGCCCCACCAGGACGCCAAGCGTCTTAGTGGAAGCATCATCGATGCGCGCCGCGCGGATGTTCGCCAACGCATGCGCGGGCCCCGAAAGGTCGTGGTGCGCGACGATGGCCTTCATCAGGCGCTCGTACTACTGCAGGCGCAGCAGGCAGCGGCCCAGCAAACGTTGGACGTCGCGCTGCTGTGCTTGCAGTTCCTGATTGTTCACAGCAGCCTGGGAGGGCATCAGCGTGCCCAACTGGACTGGTCGCGGGGGAGTTGCCCGTCGGGGTCGTTGACTGTGACCGAGTTGCCATCCTTGAGCCGGTCTGAATACACCACGACGTTGGTTCCGCCCCCGTGCGCCGGGCTCGGAAAGAGGATGCCGGTGTAGCCATGGGCCAGCACCATATCGGCGAGAACCCAAGTTGGGGGTTCGATATGGAGCTCGAACCTCAGGTGGCGCCAGTCCTCGCGCCAGTCGTGCCATAGCTCGTCCCAGGGCGCCCCGTGGTGGAGTTGGCGCAGGTCGACCAGGTCGCGTAGCGCTGAGGTGTACGAGCACATCGTGCAGGGTGGAAGGAAGGGTGAGGTCTGCTGGTACTCGCGCAAGGCGGTCACCTCCTCGACGCCTTCCCGGTTGAAGCGCCCCCCTCGGATGGCGGCGCCGGCGCCGCTGGTGGGCCGGCTGGCCCACTGCGGGGTATGCGCCCGGAATAGCGTGGTGCCAGGGGGCAGGTCGAACAGGATCATCCGACGAACCCGGCGCTGATCGACTCTAGGTAGCCGATCGCATCCTCGGTTCGCCCTTCCTGGATCAATTGCAACAGGGTCTTGTGACGAAACGCGGGAATGGGCTCGTTCTTGACCAGGAAGATGGCGCGTTGCGGGTCCGGCTGTACCGCCGTGGCGGCCGACAACACGCGCATCAGGTCACGCAGTGCGGATTGCAGTCTTGGCGATTCCGGATGGGTGCGCAGGGTGTTGCGATGGACCCCCGCCAACTCGGCCAGATCCTGCTGCTGCAGGCCGAGGATGTCGGCGACGCCCGATGCCGAGAACCGCGATGTCCCGGGTTCCCGCGTCGATTCGAGCACCTCTGCGAAGATAGCGGCCATGGCGTTGCACCTGAGGGGCATTTAGTAAACGCACATTCTACGCACAGTACAGGCACAGTTCAAGTACCAGCCTGTCCCGCCTTGCCACCCATCGGTTTCAGAAAATCTCTCACGGAGACTCGGAGGACACAAAGAATAGGTCTAACTTCTTCGTGATCTTTGTGTCTCCGTGAGATGACCTTCGGGCTGATAACGGCAACTGATAGGTGGCGAGCTGTCCCGCGGCCTGTCGCGACGCGTAATTCGCCTGCTCCAGCTAACCCGTGGGGATAGCTCCAAAACGACTCAGGAGGTCATGAGCTGCGCAAGATTGATCGTAGCCGCGCCAGATGCGCCAGCACGGTTTCCCGACTCGCCGCATGACGTAGCAGGGATGGTGGCGGTTACAGTTTTGGAGATGCCGCCGTCGCTCGGATCGACGCACCCGGCCACAGCCCCCGGGCCATCTCACCGACGAACTGCGCGATATGCACCCGCAGCCGTTCCAGCAGGTCCAGGCGGGCCCCTTGGAGTGTCAGCTGTACGCCCGACTGCAGTCCCGTAACCTTTCCCGCTGACTGACCGCTCCGGGTCGTGACCAGCCCGTAAGTCGCGCAACGGTGGCGAACGGATTCGGCGTCTGCCAACCTTGCGCCAAACGGATAGACGTCCCTGGCGGCAGTCCGTTAGGTTGCCCTACCCCATGGCTCGGAATCGACCGATCCGGAGCCGCCAGAGACGGGAAACCTATGAAGCTCAACGCCCTGCTGCTCGCCGCCCTGTGCGGCCCACTATCCATTCATGCCCAAGCGGCGACGCCGGACGATGGCTCCGTGCTGCCTTTTCCGCCGACGCCTTCGGCCAGCATCGCCGGGCAGACCTTACGGGAGTCGACGCACCAGCGCCGGGTGGAGAAGAGCCATCTCCCCGCGGATGCGCCGAACATCGTCGTCATCCTGCTCGACGACGTGGGCTTCGGACTGGCGGACACCTACGGCGGTCCCATCCATACGCCCACCCTCTCCCGGATCGCAGGGAAGGGTATCAGCTATAACGCCTTTCACACCACGGCCATCTGCTCGCCCACCCGGGCCGCCCTTCTCACCGGGCGCAACCACCACCGCGTCGGCTCCGGCACCATCGCCGAGCGCGCGGTGGACTGGGACGGGTATACGGGCGTGATTCCCCGAACGTCCGCGACCCTAGCCAAGGTGCTCGGGGAATACGGCTACAAGAGCGCCGCCTTCGGCAAATGGCACAACACCCCGGCCACCGACACGACGGCCATGGGCCCCTTCACCCTCTGGCCGACCGGCGAGGGCATCGGCTTCGACTACTTCTACGGCTTCCTGGCCGGGGAGACCTCCCAGTGGGAGCCGCGACTCGTAGAGAACTTCAACCCGATCGAGCCGCCCCACGACGAGACCTACCACCTCTCCGAGGACATGGCGGACAAAGCCATCGCCTGGATGCGCAAGCACCGTGCGTTCGCCCCGGACAAGCCCTTCTTCATGTACTGGGCCCCCGGCGCGGGACACGGGCCGCACCACGTCGCCAAGGGCTGGGCCGACAAGTACAAAGGGCAATTCGACGCCGGCTGGGATCGGCTCCGCGAGCAAACCTTCGAACGGCAGAAGGCATTGGGCTGGATCCCCGCGGACACCCAGCTCACGCCGCGGGCCGAGTCCATGCCCGGCTGGGACAGCATCCCGAAGTCCGAGCGTCCCTTCCAGCTGCGCCTGATGGAGGTGTTCGCCGGCTTCGTCGAGCACGTCGACGTCCAGGCGGGCAAGGTCATCGACGAGTTGGAGCGACTGGGCATCCGCGACAACACCCTGGTCATCTACATCTTCGGCGACAACGGCGCGAGCGCCGAAGGCCAGAGCGGCACCATCAGCGAGCTGCTGGCGCAGAACGGCATCCCCAACACCATCGACCAACATCTGGCGGCACTCGACAAGCTCGGCGGCCTGGATGCCCTCGGCGGTCCCAAGGTGGACAACATGTACCACGCGGGCTGGGCCTGGGCCGGCGATACGCCGTTCCAGCATACCAAGCTGATCGCCTCCCACTTCGGCGGGACCCGCAACCCCATGGCCGTCTCCTGGCCGGCACGGATCGAGCCGGATGGGACCCCGCGCCCCCAGTTCCATCATGTCAACGACATCGTCCCGACGGTCTACGAGATCCTGGGGATCGTGCCGCCCAAGGTCGTCGACGGCTTCGCGCAGGACCTGATCGACGGGACCAGCATGGTCTATAGCTTCGCCGACGCGAAGGCCCCCGGCCGCAAGCACACCCAGTATTTCGACAATAACGGCAGCCGCGGTCTCTACCAGGACGGCTGGTTCGCCAGCACCTTCGGGCCGCTGACGCCCTGGCTGACGGTCAGCCCGGGGCTCGCGACCTGGGATTCGACCAAGGATGTCTGGGAGCTTTACAACCTCTCTGCCGACTTCTCCCAGGCCGACAATCTGGCCGCTCGGGAGCCGCAGCGTCTTGAGGCCATGAAGACCGAGTTTCTGGAGGTGGCCAAGGAGAACGAGGCATTTCCGATCGGGGCGGGAATCTGGCTGCGCCTGCATCCGGAAGACCGGATCAAGACGCCCTACACCGCGTGGCAGTTCGACGCGACGACCGTCCGCATGCCTGAATTCACCGCGCCGGGGCTGGGGCGCGAGAGCAACCGCGTGACCGTCGAGGCGGAGCTCCCCGAGAACGCGTCCGGCGTGCTCTATGCCTTGGGCGGTGCCTCCGGTGGGCTGACCCTCTATATGGACAGGGGTCGGCTCGTCTACGAGTACAACATGATGATCATCGAGCGCTACGGTGTCGGTACCGCGGACAAGCTCCCCGCCGGCAGGCACCGCATCGAGGTGGACACGACGATCGCCAAGCCCGGCGCCCCGGCCGAGGTGGTGCTGAGCGTCGACGGCAAGGTGGTCACCCGCACGACGGTTGCCCGCACCGTGCCGGCCGCCTTTACGGCCAGCGAGACCTTCGACGTGGGCGTGGACCTGGGCTCTCCGGTGTCTCTCGACTACTTCGACCGGCGCCCGTTCGCCTTCGACGGGACCATCGACTCGGTCAGCGTTTCCCTGAAGTAACGGAGCAGGACCCGCGTGTAAGCCTTAAGGCGGCGCGTTCGGGTTCTCTAATTGTCAACGCAACCTAGTCAATACGTAGGAGCTTGCAGGAATGCGCGCCAACCAAGCCCTGAGCCTCATCGTTGTCGCGATAGCGGTAATGCCGCTCACCGCGCACGCCAAACAATGCGATGCGGGGGGGCGATTGAAATTTCTCGGGGCCACCAGCAACGGAGAGCATTCCGTCTGGGTTTCAGGAACCTCAGCAGGGGCGTTCAGGTTAGAGGCTGCACAAGGCACCCAGATCGTCGACCAATGGAACAAGAACCGGCGTGGACTGCATTTATCCTTATCGCCAGTGGTTTCGAACGGTAATGGTGGAACACACAAGCTCTACACGAGCGACGATTGCTTGCTGGACACCCAAAACCAGAAAGGTGGATTCATTTTCCCGCCCAGCATTATCCCCCCGGGGGTCACCCGACCGCCAAACTTCAGACCTGTGACGCCAGCGCTACCTCCCATCGGAAAATTGCCCGGGGGTCATCTGCCGACTAAGCCAATTACTCCGACAGTGCCGGGCGCAGTAATCCCGCCCATTGGAGCATTGCCCACGAAGCCGATCACTCCGATGCTCCCGGGTGCCGTGACCCCGCCGATCGCCACCCTGCCAACCACCCCGCTCACCCCAACGGTACCGGGCGCGGTCACGCCGCCGATCGGAACCCTGCCGCCGACGCCGATCACTCCGACGGTTCCGGGCGCCGTGACCCCGCCGATCGCCACCCTGCCAACCACCCCGCTCACCCCAACGGTACCGGGCGCGGTCACGCCGCCGATCGGAACCCTGCCGCCGACGCCGATCACTCCGACGGTCCCGGGC
>JBGSOR010000350.1:0-1883 GCA_041738985.1 Chromatiaceae bacterium
CCGCGCGCACCCCCATGGCCGCCAGGAGCGCCACGGCAACCCCTGCGTCGAGGGTGTAGCGGACGCCGCCGATGTCGCGAGAGCGGGTGAGTATCCCGTGGGCGCGGCACAGACGGGCGAGACCCTTGTCCATCAGCTCGGCTCCGGTGTCTCGCTCAGATGCCAAGCCCCCGACCAAGGCGGAAGAAGACCCTGGGCCAGCCGATTTCGGACGCCGTCGCCGAGACTGTAGACGAGTCGCCCCCGCGGCTGCGGGACAGTGCGCGACTCTTCGGGACCGAGGTTGGCGCGGAGCGCGAGTCGGCTCCCGTCGCCCAGGGTCCAGTCGACGGCCAGGCCGGTGGCGCCGAAGCGCTCCCAGCGAGCACACCTACCGGTCGTGCCGGCCAGGTGCGGGACGATCTCGTGGCGTCGCAGGGCCAGCAGCTCACGGTAACGGGCAAGCATCTGGGCGTGCGGCGACCGCCCGATGCAGTCCCAGTCGAGCCGGCTGCGTCGGAAGGTCTCGGGGTCGTTCGGGTCGGGGATGGTCGCCCGGGTGGCGGGGTCGGCGAACCGCTCGAAGCGCGCGAATTCCTGGCGCCGGCCATCGGTGACCGCGGCGGCCAGATCGGTCCCGAAATCGCAGAAGTACAGAAACGGAGCCGAGGCCGTGTGCTCCTCGCCCATGAAGAGGAGCGGCGGCGCGGGCGCGAGCAGCAGGATTGCGGTCGCGAGCGCGAGTCCCTCGGGTGGTGCGAGCGAGGCGAGCCGGTCGCCGAAGGCGCGGTTGCCGACCTGGTCGTGGTTCTGCAGGAAGCTCACGAAGGCAGTCGGTGGAAGGTGCGCGCTCGGCTCGCCGCGTCCCTCGCCCGCGCGATAGGCCGAGGCTTCGCCTTGGTAGGCGAAGCCCTCGGCGAGGCACCGTCCCAGGTGGTCATGGGGATCGTCCGCGTAATCGCGATAATAGCCGTCACGCTCTCCGGTCAGGATCGTATGCAAGGCATGGTGGATGTCGTCGTTCCACTGGGCGTCGTACCAGCGCGCCTGGCCGGTGGCGGTGCGGGCGAGGAAGCGTGCCTGGTTGGCGTCGTTCTCGAGCACCAGGTGGACCTCGCGAGCGCGCCCAGGTCCCTCCCGCACGGCCCGGGCGATCTCCTCGAGCACGTGCACCGGCGAGTCGTCGAGGATCGCGTGAACCGCGTCGACCCGGAGTCCGTCGAAGCCGTACTCCCCGATCCAGTAGAGCGCGTTGTCCACAAAGAACCGGCGCACGACCTCGCTCCGCGGGCCGTCGAAGTTAACCGCCGCGCCCCAAGGGGTATGGTGGCGGTCGGTGAAGAAGGCGTCCCGGGCGTAGCAATAGAGATAATTTCCCTCGGGTCCGAAGTGGTTGTAGACGACGTCGAGCAGGACCATGAGGCCCTTTCGGTGGGCCTCCTGGATCAGACGCTTGAGGTCCTCCGGGCGGCCATAGGTCGCGTCCGGCGCGAAGGGCAGCACCCCGTCGTAGCCCCAGTTGCAGCGGCCCGGAAAGTCGGCGACCGGCATCAGCTCGATGGCAGTGACCCCAACTTGAACGAGGTAATCGAGCCGGCGCTCCACCCCCGCGAAGGTCCCTTCCGGGGAAAAGGTGCCGACGTGCAGCTCGTAAAGCGCCGCCTCTTCCCAGGGGCGCCCTTGCCAGTCCCCGTCCTGCCACGCGAACGCGCTCGGGTCGACTACCTCGCTCGCCCCGTGCACGTCGTCCGGGTTGTAGCGCGAGGCCGGGTCGGGGACCGCGAGTCCGCCGTCGACGCGGAATCGGTAACGGGTGCCCGGGCCGGCGGCGACGCTGTGCTCGAACCAGCCGTCCGCCAGCCCTTGCATCGGCAACGCCGCGGGGCTCGCTCCGCCGCCGAGTA
>JBGSOR010000371.1:0-4414 GCA_041738985.1 Chromatiaceae bacterium
GTGCGCATCCGCGGCGGGACCTCGCATAGCTATTACGTCGGCATCGAGCGCGCCGCCCCCGCCGTCCCCGGCCTGGAGCCGGAGATCGACCTGCTGTGCCTGGTCCCCTTCCGCCTGGAAGAGGGCTCGCCCCCGGTGAGCCCGCCCCAGGAGCTGGGGCTGGTCGTCGGAGAGACCGTGCGCTTCCGCTTTTTCAGCTCCAGCGTGCGCCGGGAAGACCGGGTGGGCGACCTGCTGGAAGACTGGTCGCCCTCCGAGCTGGAGGAGCTGGACGAGATCCAGACCGAGCTCCCGGCCGAGGGCCGCAAGCACGGAGAGATCGTCCCGGTGCGACTGGAGGCCCAGGTCACCGAGGTCGGTACCCTGGAGCTCGCGGCACTCCCACTTGCGGGCGGGGAGGAGCGCTGGGCCGTCTCCTTCAACACCAGGGGGACAGGAAGCGCCTAGGTTCCCGGCGCTGGCTCGCCCGCCGCCCGCGATCCCCCGCCGCGGGTGCACCAGCCGGCGGGCGTCCTCCTCGTCCGCGACCATCCCCTCCAGGGTTGACCTAATCACACTTGCACAGGTCAGGGCGATCTTGCGAAAGTGCCTGCTCGTAACACGTGTAATTTCCTAAGATTAGCGCTTCAGGCGGCCCTTTGAGCTGATAGGAAACGTCCGCTTTGTTAAGAATAATAGACCGCACGCAACCATCTGACCAAATTACACTCAATACCTCATACGTCCAGGACCAACCCACCCGTGAATCGCGCAACGTCGTACCCTCAAGGGGAACTAGCGCCTCACTTTGGGTAAGCGTGGAAATCATCGTTGATTTGAAATGTCGCCACTGCAGCGTGCTGTTCAGACTGGCGACAATCATCGTTGCTATGAAAACGCCAGAAACAAGCAGCGTGCCCCAGTCCGCGGTACGCTCCTTCCAGTAAATTGCGATGGCGCCAAGCATCCATAATGGCAGCAACGACAGGGAAAGAGAGCGATTGCCGAACGACTCGCCGCTTGAAAGCGTATGACCAGTCGTCGTTGAGTACCATAAGTACGCTACCACGGGTAGCAGCGACGCTACCAGAACTATCCGCCTTCTTAACAGCCAGCCAAAGATGAAGAGCACTGCGAAAGATGATGCCGTTAGACCCTCCGGCCCAAACAAGGAGCGAATGATCGCTGACCGAAACGCAGCCGAATTTCCCGGGTCCCGAGGGAACGAAATTGCGTACAGAGAGACGGCAATCGCTGCCACCGCGAGAAGTGCACTCGCGAGATAAATCGCTTTTTGCTCCCTCGAGACTGTATGAGATAGCCGAAACAAGCTGACTGCCAGGATAATCGAGGCCGGCGCAACTGCGGTAGAGTATAACCTCGAAAACAAAAAAAGCATTCCGAGAAGTACGGCGGCATCCAGCCAGCTGAGCGGAGACTTTCGTATAATAAAGAATAGGATAGGCCAACTCAAAAGCACCATCACATGATGTTCTCCAGCGAGAATGGAATCGGAAAGAAGGTTGATGGAACCCATACTCAGCAAGACGAACAAAAGAACAGATTTAGCATCGCCTCGAAGCGCAAATTCTGCCGCCCCCCATGCAATGAGCCAGATAGCCAAGATGCCGAATCCGTAAATCATTCGCAGCAGAGGGAGGCTTCGCACCTCGGCGTTGACAGCGCCAAGCAAGGGAGACTGCGTTAGATACTCGGCGAATCGACGCGTCCAATCTATATGCGCGAAAGTGCGCGATTCCAGTATACGGGCGAAATATCCAGCGCCATCGGTAGACAGATGCTTATCCGAGAAGAGACCAAACAGCAGTGCGGCAATGATCGCAATGAAAAAAAAATGTACGAAACTATTCGCTCGTGTCCGCATTGGCTTATCAACCTTGGATTCTAGCGCAGCCCGAGCGGCGACCGATCCCAGCTGGCGAGATCGAGCAGCCGCATCTTGCGGGCGCGACTTTCCACAATTCTTTGGGCGTGGAAACGCCCGCTCGCACTGCTCGGACAATCGTCCTACACTACAGCGACAGATGTCGCAAATAGGTTTTCGCCATGAGCGCCGAGACGACCCCCGCACGTCCAGACCCAATTCTGAAGATCAGCGCGCCGCGATGCGGGGCGACACCGGTATGACCGGGCGCCCGGTTGCCCGGACGGGCACGAGCACCGGGGCCGGGCGCTTGCGCGGCGCCGAGGTGGAAGTGCGCGCGTTTCGGATCGGTAAAGATCTTAGCCCGCTGCAAGCGCACGATCTGGTGACCGAGGGTCTGCCGGCGGAACGGGCGCGCGACCTGATCGGGTCGTTTCGGATCATCGACCGCGAGACGGTGCTGCGGACGATTGGCGTCAGCGATCGTACGCTCCAGCGCGCCAAGGTCGCCGACAAGCCGCTCGACACCAACGCCAGCGACCGCGTGCTGCGGTTGGCCTCGGTCGTCGAGCAGGCGATCGACGTGCTGGGCTCGCAGGACGCGGCGGAGCGTTGGCTGTCGGCCCCAGCCATGGGACTGGACCGCCGCCGCCCGATCGATCTGCTGCAAAGCTCGGAGGGCACCGAGCTGGTCAAGACCCTGCTGACCCGCATGGACTATGGGGTCTATACGTGACGCCTTTGCCTGCCGCACTCGGCGGCAGCGCGCTGGTGGCCTGGCGGCTGGAGCGCGACAGGTATCTGCCGACCTGGGATAACGCCGAGGGCGCTTTCCGGGTCGGCGGCCGCTGGTCGTCGGCCGGCCGTCGCGTCCTGTATACGTCGCTCGACCCGGCCACGACGATCCTGGAGGTCGCCGTCCATACCGGGTTCGACATGCTCGATCGGGTGCCCCACACCTTGCTCGCGATCGGCATCGAGCCCAGCCGTGTGCATGTCGTTCCGCCATCCGAGGTGCCGGTTCCAAGCTGGCTGCGTCCCGGCACTGTCGGCCGCGCGCAGCAGAGGCACGGCGATGCGTTGCTCGACGGGCATCCTCTCCTGGTTTTGCCCAGCGCGGTCAGCACCCGTTCCTGGAACCTGTTGATCGACGTGACCAGTGCGGCTGGGCTGTTTGCACTCGAAGAACAAGTGCCCTTCGCGCTCGACCCGCGACTGGCTGGAGACGCTCGTGCGTGAAGCGCGTTATCCTCCCGGTCATCGCATCCTCGACAAGCTTGTAAACGCGTTGTCCCCCACAACCAAGACGATCCATTCCGGGTGATTCTATGAACGTCACACTTGTCCATGTTCATGTCCTCCCCGAGCGCATCGAGGATTTCATCGAGGCGACACGCGCGAATCACGAAGCCTCGGTACAGGAGCCGGGCAATCGGCGTTTCGACGTGCTCCAGGACCCGGCCGATACCGGCCATTTTATTCTGTACGAAGCCTATGCGAGTGCGGCCGATGCCGCGGCGCATAAGGACACCGCCCATTATGCCGCCTGGCGCGACCGGGTCGCGGCGATGATGGCGCAGCCGCGCCAGGGCGTACCCATGACCGGACTTCTTCCCGCGGGTTGAGCATGATCGCACCATTTTCTATCGGACGTCTGCCGCGTATCGAATTCGGTGCCGGACGACTGGCGCAATTGCCCATCATCGCCGGGCGGTATGGGCGACGGCTATTGATTCTGACCGGCGAGCGATCGTTCACCGAGACCTCGCACTGGGAATCTCTGCAGCATGCGTTAGCGGCCGCCAGCTTAAGCTACGACTTGGTGCGTATTGCGGGCGAGCCCTCGCCGGAGCAGATCGACGCGATCGTCTGCGAGCACAGGCCGGGCGAATACGCTCTCGTCGTTGGGATCGGCGGAGGCAGCGTGCTGGATGCGGCCAAGGCCGTTGCGGGCCTGCTCAGGCCCGGCAATACGGTCATGGACCACCTGGAAGGCGTCGGCCCGGAGCTGCCGTATCGCGGTCCGGCGACGCCCTTCATTGCCGTCCCGACGACGGCCGGCACCGGCTCGGAGGCGACCAAGAACGCGGTCCTGACTCGCCAGGGTCCCGACGGATTCAAGAAATCGTTCCGCGACGACGCGCTGATGGCCGAATACGCCATCGTCGATCCGGACCTGCTGGCCGGCTGCCCGCCGAGCCTGATCGCCGCGAACGGCATGGACGCATTGACCCAGCTGCTCGAGTCTTACGTCTCCATTCGGGCCAATCCGCTCACGGACGCGCTGGCACTGAACGGGATCGCGGCCGTACGCGACGGACTCATGGACTGGTATGCGGGCGGCGATGATGCCGCGGCGGGACGCGCGCAGATGGCGCTGGCCGCGCTCTTCTCGGGGATCTGTCTCGCCCAGGCCGGACTCGGCTCGGTGCACGGGCTCGCCCAGCCCTTGGGATCCTTCTTCCCGATCCCGCACGGCGTGGTCTGCGGCACCCTGCTTGCGGCGGCGGTGCGGGTCAACGTCGAGGCGATGGAGTCGCGCGCCACCGC
>JBGSOR010000379.1:0-18414 GCA_041738985.1 Chromatiaceae bacterium
CGGTTGTGCGGCGGCAGCATCTTGCGCAGCACCGCCTCTTTGCGTTCGTTGGAATATCTCGGCACGGGTCGCTCGTCCTCGCCCCCAGTTGCGGTTACAGTCCTAATAGGGTCGAGGCGACAACTAGCCTGACACAGGGGGCATGGCGCTACCGGCGTCTGCCCCCAGGTATGCAGCACCGCCGTCATGCCCATCTGCCCGTCCAGCCGCTTGGGATCGGCGCCGAAGGCGCTCAAGGTCGCCCACACCGTCTCGAACAGCAGGTCGTAGACCGCCTTGGGATGGACCGCGACCCAGCCGTCCAAGTCGTGCGGCAGCGTGAAGACCAGGTGATGGTAAGTCACCGGCAGCACCGCGGCGCGTTGGCGCTCGCACCAATCCTGGGAGGCGCGACGCTGGCAGCGCGGGCAGTGGCGGTCGCGGCAGGCGTGATAAAGGAACGGGCGCTCCCCGCAGCCGTCGCATTCCAGGGCGAAGCCGCCCAAGGCCGGGGTGCGGCAGTCCAAGATGTGGCGGCAGACCTGCCAGTGGCGCGGACTCAACCGACGCGGCGCATCCGCGCCCGCGAGACAGGCATGGATGACCGCTCGCAGAGAAGGGCCCACAGCCATGGCCCACCCCCAGATTGGCGATGAGATCCAACCCGCCTTCGCCCTCGCTGGCGCTGGGCAGCCAATGCACATAGCGCAGGGTCGTTTGGATATGGCGATGCCCCATGAGGCGTTGCAGGCGCTCCACTCCGAGCCCGGCCGCCAGTTGGTGTGTGGCATAGGCATGCCGCTTATGCCGCGCGCGGCATAAGCGGCACAGCTTTGCGACCCATCTGCTGCAATCGGGCTACGATATCCGTACGGTGCAGAAGCTGTTGGGCCATGCGGATATCTCGACCACCATGATCTATACGCATGTGCTCAATCGCGGGGGTAAGGGGTGCAGAGCCCCTTGGATGCGTTGGGGTAGGCGCGAGGTCGGCGCCATCCTCAGGGACCCCATGTTCGACCGACTCCGCGCCCTGCTCGCCATCCTGGTCCTGGGCACCTTCGCCCAGATCACCCAGACGGTGCTGATCCGCGAGGCGCTGGTCGTCTTCTACGGCAACGAGGCGAGCCTGGGTTTCCGCCCAGCCAGGACCCTGTAGCCCTTTATCTCTGCGGGGTCCACGGGCGGAGCCCCTGGCCAATTGTTCTCTGGGGCCCCGCGTGTCCGATCCGCCACGAGACCTCAGCCCAAGACGGTACGGCCACGCCCTGGAGGCGGCAGCCGTCTTCCGGAATGACGGACTCGGCGGCCTTGGATCTCGCCGAGTCATGGCGCCAATAGATTCTCGAACGGTGCATGCCTCTTCCACCGATAGGCGCGGAAGTCCCGCTCGTCAGTCGAGACAATGCGGCCGTGCCCCAGGCGCTCGGCGAGAATGACCAGCGAGGCATCGGCCAGGTCCATGGGAAGGTCCGCATACTGTGCCAGCAGGATCTCGATGCGCGGAAGGTCTTCAGCGGTCAGGGCGAATATCTCGCCAGCGCCTTGGCAGAGGCTGCGGATGAAGGCCTGCTGGGCATGAGCACCGATCCGTGCAATCAGCAGGTGGCAGGTCTCGGTCACGACCGGCCAAGTCGAGATCAGCCGATCGTCGGACTGCTTCAGCCAGGCGGTCGCGACGCGATGATAGGTGTCGCGCGGATTGGCCAGCGCGAGCCAGAACCCGGTGTCAGCGATGACCATGCTTGGCGTCTATGGACTCGGCAAGCACGTGTTTGTAGTCCCGCGAGAGGGTCTCGTCCGCCGCGCCGCAGCCGACGAAACCGGTCCGCAATAGTACATCGGCGGGCCGCTCCCGCTGCTCGCTCACCTGGGCGTGGTAGCGAGCGATCGCCTCGCGGATGACCTCGGTGACGCTCTGCCCCGTGCGCTCGCGTAGATAGGCGACCTTTCGGGCCTGGTCTTCGTCAAGTCTCGCATTGATTCTCATCGGATTGCGCCAAGATCAGCGACGGTGTATGTCATATCGTATGACACTCCAGCCAGCATGACAAGTCTGGGGCCCGCCGATTCTCCGATGAACAGCAAGTCCGACCCACGAATGCGGCAGGGTTCCGACGGATCGACGGAATCCCTCCGGCGGCCCCGGCGGCAAACCGCACGCATCAAGGGAACCCCGGGGCACACGGACCCCGACCCTGCAGCACTCAGTCCGAAAGGAGCTCCACACCGGTGAGCCCGGTCGCGCGGATAGCCTCTTTGAGTGCGCGGATCGCTGGCTCGCGGCCGAATCCGGTCCGCCAGGCGAGCGCCACGCGCCGGCTGGGTTGAGGTCCGGCAAAGCGGCGGATGGTCAAGAGTCGTTGAGGAAAGCGGTCCGCGCAGGCGGCTGTGGCCGGCAGGATGGTGATGCCGGCGCCGCTCGCGACCATGTAGCGGATGGTCTCCAGGGACCCCCCCTCCAGGGCGATCTGGAGGTCATCGCTCGCGGGCCGGCCGCACTCGGGACAAAATTCGAGGATCTGGTCGCGGAAGCAGTGTCCCTTGCCGAGCAGCAGGAGGGTCTCGGAGCGGAGCTGGTGGAAACCGATCGTCTCCTGCTGGGCCAGGGGATGGGCGGTCGGGAGCAGGACGACGAAGGGCTCCTCGTATAAAGGCTCGACCCGGAGTCCCGGCTCCTCGAAGGGGAGCGACAGGATGGCTGCGTCAAGGGCGCCAGAGTGCAACCGCTTGCTCAAGACCGCCGTGTAGCTCTCCTCGATAATCAGTGACATGCGCGGCGCGCACTCCTTCACCGCGGGAAGCAGGGCGGGTAGGAGGTAGGGACCGACGGTGTAGATGGCCCCTAGCCTCAGGGGCGCGGCGAGCGGGTCCGCAGACTCCCTGGCCATGCGCTTGAGGACGCTGGATTCCTCGAGAATACGGCCGGCCTGCTCGACGATCCTTCGGCCCGCCGACGTGACCAGAACCTCGTGATGACCCCGCTCGAAGAGCAGTACACCCAGCTCGTCCTCAAGCTTCTTGACCCCCAGACTCAGGGTAGGCTGGCTCACGCAGCAACTGTCGGCGGCCCGACCGAAGTGCCCTTCTCTAGCGACGGCGACGATGTAGCGCAGCTCGGTGAGCGTCATGGGATACCTTGAAGAGAGGCGTCGCCGATTGGGCAGGGACGCGGGGCGGAGCCGAAGCGCAGGGCGCACTGGGAGCCGACGCCTGCTTGTGGAGAGCAACGCAGCCGGGAGCCTAGGGTAGGGCCGCGACAACGACAATCGGGGAAATGCCTAGGCTGGGGGCGTCTGAATCGGCTCGTCCGTGGCGCGATCCGGGGGCTTGCCGGCCGCCATCTGCGGCGTCGGTCGCCGAATCATCCTCCAGCAAAAGGCATCGGCGGCTGCCCCGCGGTCCCACCCCTGGCCCAGCCAACCTGGAAGCCAGTAGCCCCAAGGCTGGCGGTTCACGGGTGTGGCAACCGACCTCAGTGCTTCCCGGGATCGAGTGGCACTCCGCGACGCTCCAAGGCGACATAGGACAGAAGCGCCGTCATCCGAGGGTCGTCCGCCGCCATGGGCTGACCCTCCAGCGGATTGCGGATGCACCAGTTCACCATCTCCCACATCGGAGCGACCTTGCCCAATTGTTTTTGGAATTTAGGGTAGGTCTCCGGGTGGGTATTGGAGGCATTGGGATGGCACTGGCCGCATACCACCCCGTTGGTCCCGAGCTCTGGGTTGCCCCAGAGCTTACGACCCTGCTCGACGACCTGGAGGTACTGGTCCTGCCAGCGCTTCACATCCTCGGCGGTAAACTCGTCTGCCACCGCCCCCAAGGGCAAAGCCACCAACAAGGCGGCGATGGTCGCCCGCCCAGCTCCGATTCGGCTGCTCATGAATCTCTCCTCTGTTTGGACATTGGCCTGCTTTGGACCCGCATGGCTCAATAATGGGTTTGCGGCGGGATGCGGGCCTCGGCCGACTGGTAGCCGCGGTCCTGAGGACGCCTGGTCGATTCGCTAAAGGCCACCACGCGGTTGTTGTTATCGTAGAGGACGTAGCTGAAGCTCGGCCGTCCACTATGGATGTCGATAAACTGCCAACCCGTGGCATCGCGCTCCAAGAACGGATCGGCGCGATTCATGGGTACCGTAAGCACGGGCATATGGCTCGGCGCCTGGGCATAGCTCTCGGGATAGGGCCAGGGCCAAGCGGTCGCCATGGCAGAGTTGAATGCGATGCTGCCGATCTGGTTGTACTGGATCTGGTGGACGTGGCCGTAGATGACGGAGACCTTGTCGAAGGGGGCCAGCAGGCTCTGGACCTGCTCGGCATCCTCGGTCCAGAAGTTCCAGCCCTTGAAGATCTTCTGCAGCGGCGAATGAGAGAGGACCACCACGGGCGTGTTCTTGAGCACCCGCGCCAGGTCCTTGCGCAGCCATTCCCGCTGGGCATCGCCCACCATGAAGGGGGAGCCGTTCGGGTTATCTAGGCCCGCCATGGTCATCATGCGATCCATCGGCGTAGGCCACTTGTTGGTCCAGTCGTCGTAGGTCAGAACGCTGTTGAGCACGACGAAGTGCACGCCTTTGTGATCGAAGCTGTAATACTGGGGACCGAGCCGTCTCTCCCAGTACTCGCCCAGATCCAGATAATAGTCGTGCTCGCCCATGGCGTAATAGACCTTATAGCTCAAGGGCGAGAGAAGCTCCAGTCCATGATCGATCTCCTCTTTCTTGCCAAGCTGTGCGATATCCCCGCCATAGAGCACAAAGTCCGGCTTGGGCGAGAGCAGGTTGGCCTCCGCCACCGCGCGCTTCAGGCCCTGGTCCCAATTGCGGACGAATTGGGCACCCTTGATCTGCTGGATGTGCGAATCCGAGATATAGGCGAAGGTAAAGCTCCGGGACTCGTCGGCAAATGCAAGCTTGATGAGGCTCAGGGGAAGCAGGCCGCCGACGCCGATGGCACCGGCAGTTTGTAGAAATCCGCGGCGCGACATGGTCATGTTCATGGTCCTCGTCTCCGCAATCACTTGAGGCCGATCGATCCGGCTACTTCAGGGCGAATTGGGGGCTGGTCAGGGATTCCATAAAGGCGACCAGGTCGTCGATTTCCTGCTCGGTCAGATCGAGCGGGCGGATGCCACCGCTCAGGTACGGGTTAACGTTCTCGGACTCCTGGGACTTGCCCCCCAGGTTGTAATGGATCACCACGTCACGCAGGGTCTTCAGGCTCCCGTCGTGCATATAGGGGGCGGTGCGCGCAACGTTGCGCAACGTCGGAGTCTTGAACGCGCCAACTGTCGAGAGGTCGTCGACAACGGCAAAGCGCCCCAACTCCGATGCCTTCGGGTCGGTCAGCACCGTTTTGTCCACGTCCGCACCCTTGCGCTTTGCCTCTAGGAACGCCGAGGCCAGGCGCGGCACCTGGTCCTGAATGCCGTTGATGCCGACGCCGATGTTATGAAACGCGCTGTCCGTGAAGAGGGCATGGTCCTCCTCGATGGTGTGGCAGGAGACACAACGGCCCTTGTTCAGGAAGAGATCGAGGCCATTCTGCTGTTGCTGGCTGAGGGCCGACCGGTCCCCGCCGAAGTAGTAACGGTCGAAGGGGGAGTCCCCGGCCACCACGGTGCGCTCGAAGCTCGCGATCGCTTGGGTGACCTCTTTCATCGTGATCTCGGCCCCGGTCTTGCCGAAAACGGCCTGAAACGCCTGTACGTAGTCGGGGTCCGTGCGGACGATATCCAGAATGGGTGCATGGTCCGCCAGCCCGCCCTCGACCGGGTTGACGAACGGCTGGGCGGATTGGTGCTCCAGATCCGGCTCCCGGCCGTCCCAGAACATGGACTTCATATAAGCGGCGTTGACGACGGTCGGTGCGTTGCGGGTGCCGGTCAGCGAGCGAATCCCCGTCGAGACTCGCTTGGGGCTGTCCGTAAAGGTCAGGGCCGGATCGTGACAGGTCACGCAGCCAACCTCTCCGGTGGCGCTGAACCGCTTGTCGCGAAAAAGCTTGTCCCCCAGGGCCACCTTTTCAGGGGTCTGGGGGTTGTCCGCGGGAACGGGAGTGGGCGGAAGGCCCAGGGGCGAATTGGCCGATGCCAGGGTCCCGACCAGGAACGTCAGGATTCCAAAGGCCGCTTGGTGAGCTTTCATGTCTTCGATCGCCTCCGATACCTGTGTCCGTATTGGGTGCGGGAAGGTATAGCAGCCCCTGGGATCCGTGGCATTGAAATTTCAGAACCTCGTCGATAGAAAATCTCAATCGGCTCGGTCGTCAGGCGAGGTGCGACCCAGACACGGTTTAAATGTTCGCACGGATACCAGACCTGCGACGTGATCGCCGCAATGGAGCAAGACTCGGGTATCCCGCTGGGGCCATGCGGTGGAGCTCGCCAAGGGCTGGGCGCGAGAGGAGATCTAGGAGGCATCGCGACCTCGCCCGCAGACCCCGGCGTGGGCCCCCTTGGAGCGTGAGCGCGCTTGACCAATTCGCGCCCAGGCGTCTGAATTCTTTAGTCTTTCCGCCCGGCAGCCAGATCGAGATAGGAGCCGTGCCGACGCTCCACCTGAGGTGCCAGGGCAGCGAGCGCGCCGCTGTTGTCGATGACGTCGTCTGCGCGCGCGAGCCGCTCGGCGCGGGAGACCTGGCTCGCCAGGATGCGCTCGCTCTCGGCGCGGGATAGCTGGCTGCGGCGCTGCACACGCTCGATCTGGGTCTCTTCCGGGCAGTCCACGACGAGGACCCGGTCCATCAGGGTCTCCTGCCCGGTCTCGAAGAGGAGCGGAACCACCAGGAGCGCGTAGGGGGCGCGAAGCTTGGCGACGCGCTCCAGCATCAGGTCGCGGATCGACGGGTGAAGGATGGATTCGAGCCGTGTTCGCGCCACCCGATCCCGGAACACCCGCTCCCGCAAGGCACCCCGATCCAAGGTGCCATCCGGGAACAGGACTTCCGAGCCGAAGTCGGCGACGATACGGGCCAGGGTGGGAGTACCGGGCTCAGTCAGCTCGCGGGCGATGAGGTCCGTGTCGATCACCCCGGCACCCAGACCGGCAAACAGCTCTGCGACGCTGGACTTGCCGCTGCCGATGCCCCCCGTCAAGCCAACCCGAAGCACTCAGCCCAACCCCGAGACGCGCAGGTACCAGCCGTTGATCTCTGTACCCCAGATCAGGGCGACCCAGCCGGCCGTGGCGAGAAAGGGGCCGAAGGGCAGCGGAGCTTCGCGGCCATGTCGACGGGCGACGATCAACAGGGTACCGATCACTGCCCCGGCCAGGGCGGATAACAGGATGACCTGAAGCAACGCCTGCCAACCGAGCCAGGCGCCCAGCATGGCGAAGAGCTTGAAGTCCCCGAATCCCATCCCCTCTTTGCCGGTGAGCAAACGGAAGGCATGGAACAGGGTCCAGAGGCTCATGTAGCCGGCCACAGCACCGAGGATGGCCGACCGGGCGTCGGCGAAGACCGGGACCAGGCTCAGGACCAGGCCCAGCCATAAGAGCGGGAGTACGATATCGTCCGGCAGGAGCTGCGTGTCGTAGTCGATCAGGGCCAGCGCGATCAGCCCCCACGTGAGCGGCAAGGCTGCCAGGGCCTGCCAGGTCAACCCGAAGTGCCAGACCGCAGCTAGGGTGAGGACGGCCGTCAAACCCTCGATCAGGGGGTAACGGGGGTCGATACGGGCCTTGCACGCGGAGCAGCGGCCACGCAGAACCAGGTAGCTCAGGATCGGCACGTTCTCCAGGGGTCGAATGCGGTGGCCGCACGAAGGGCAGTGGGAGGCGGGGCGGGAGAGGGTCAGCGTCGTCTCGGATCGATCTGCCGGGACGCCGACCGCCGCGCTGCCGGAGTCGGCGGCCAGCTCCGCGCACTCGCGCCGCCATTGCGCCTCCAGGATGCGCGGTAGGCGCAGGATCACCACGTTGAGGAAGCTGCCCACGATGAGCCCGAGCGCGAGGGCGGTCCCATAGAGGAGGCTCGGGCTCTGTTCAAGCACGTCTATCCACGGCATCGGCGACCCCGGGCGAACGAGAAACAGTAGGCCCTGCGGCGACGGGCGTTGGACAGTATCCGCAAGCGATTCCCAAGCGCGCTAAGCGGATCTCAGACCACCGCCGCAAGCTTGAAGATCGGAAGATACATGGCCACAACCAGACTGCCGACCAGACCGCCGATCACGACCATGATCATAGGCTCCAAGAGGCTGCTCAAGCTGTCTACCGCGTTGTCGACCTGCTCCTCGTAGAAGTCCGCAACCTTGGCCAGCATCTCGTCCAAGGCGCCGGACTCCTCGCCGATGGCGGTCATCTGGATCACCATATGGGGAAAGAGGTCGCGCTGGCGCATGGAGAGCTGCAAGGCCTGGCCTGTCGCCACCTCCTCTCGCATCTTGAGCACCGCTTCTTGATAGACCACGTTGCCGGTTGCCCCAGCGACGGACTCCAGGGCCTCGACCAGGGGTACGCCGGCGGCGAACATGGTGGACAGGGTGCGGGCGAAGCGGGCGATGGAGGCCTTATTCAGGATACCGCCGATAACCGGTATCTTGAGGACTGCTCGGTCGACGATCTCTCGGAATTTGCGTGATCGTTTGAACCAGCCGGAGATCCCGTAGCCGGCGGCTACCAGCCCGATCAAGACCATCCACCACCATTCCCTCAGCAGGTCGGAGAGGTAAATGACCAACAGGGTAAAGGCCGGGAGGTCGGCCCCAAAGCTGCTGAACAGCTCTTTGAACTGCGGTATGACAAACATCAGTATGACGACGGTCACCACGATGGCCACGATGATGACCGCCGCCGGATAGAACAATGCCTTTTTGATCTTGCCTTTGATCGATTCGGTCTTTTCTTTATACGTGGCGATCTTGTCAAGCAAGATGTCAAGCACGCCCGCCTGCTCTCCGGCTGCGACGAGACTGCAGAATAGGTCATCGAAATAGAGAGGTTGCTTACCCAATGCCTCCGCAAGCGCGGTGCCGCTCTCCACGTCCTGCTTGATGGAGAGGATCAGGTCTTGCATCGACGGATTGTCGTGCCCCCGCCCCACAATGTCGAAGGACTGCACCAACGGCACACCAGCGGCCATCATCGTCGCGAGCTGGCGGCTGAATGTGGCGATATCGGCACTGCCGATCTTCTTCTTGCCTCCAAACAGGGGTTGAGCCTTCTTCTTGACCCGTGTCGGGTTGACGCCCTGGCGTCGCAAGTCGGCCCGCACCAAGGTGACGCTGGAGGCTCGGCTCTCGCCCTTGACCCGCGCCCCGCGGCGATCCGTGCCCTCCCAAGCGAAGACATATGCCTTCTCGGGCTTTGGCTTCGACTTCGGCTTCGGCGTAGGCTTCTTCTGGGCGGTCAGTGCCATGGGCGTTATTCCTTGGTTACCCGGTTGATTTCCTCAAGGCTGGTGATACCCGCCTTGACCTTTCGCAGCCCCGATTGGCGCAGGTCCGCAACGCCCTCCCGCTTCGCTTGATCGGCAAGCTGCATGGCGTTTCCACCCTCCATGATCAGCCGACCAATAGCATCCGAGACCTTCATAACCTGAAAGACTCCGACCCGCCCCTTATAGCCCTTGGTGCATCGCTCGCACCCGACCGGGCGATAGATCGTAATACCCTCGTCGACCTCCTCTCCGCTAAACCCCTCTTCCAGAAGGGCCTCCCGCGGAAGCTCCTCCGGCTGCTTACAGTGGGGGCACAGCTTCCGGGCCAGGCGTTGGGCCATGATCAGCAGGATCGAGGAGGCGATATTGAACGGCGGCACACCCATATTCGCGAGTCGGGTGAGCGACTGCGGGGCGTCGTTGGTATGCAGTGTGGAGAGGACAAAGTGTCCGGTCTGGGCCGCCTTGACCGCGATCTCCGCGGTCTCCAGGTCGCGGATCTCCCCCACCATGACGATGTCCGGGTCCTGGCGGAGGAAGGCGCGCAACGCCGAGGCAAAGCTCAATCCCGCTTTGGGGTTCAAGTTAACCTGGTTGATCCCGGGGACCTGGATCTCCACGGGATCCTCCACCGTGGAGATGTTGATTTCTGGCTTGTTCAGGATGTTGAGAGCGGTGTACAGCGAAACGGTCTTGCCGGACCCAGTGGGACCCGTGACCAGGACCATACCGTAGGGCTTGGAGATGGCCGCCAGGAAGGCGTCCCGCTGCTCCGGCTCGAAGCCCAGGGCGTCGATTCCCACCTGGGCGGCACTGGAGTCGAGGATACGCAGTACGACCTTTTCGCCGTACAGCGTGGGCAGGGTATTGACGCGGAAATCGATATCCCGGGACCGGCTGAGCTTGAGCCTGATGCGCCCGTCCTGGGGGACACGCCGCTCCGCAATGTTCATGCGAGACATAACCTTAAGCCGGGCCACCAGTCGGGTCGCGATATTGATTGGCGGGCTGGCCACTTCTCGCAGCAGCCCGTCCTGACGAAACCGGATCCGGAAGGTTTTCTCGTACGGCTCGAAGTGGATATCCGATGCGCTATTGGCGATGGCGTCCACCAGGATCTTGTTGACATAGCGAACCACCGGGGCGTCGTCAACGTTGATGTCCGAGTCGTCCCGCTGGTCATCGTCTTCCGTCGCGATGTCCAGATTGTCCAGGTCCGCATCCATGAGGTCGGTCATGGTGGTGTCCTGGGCGTCCGTCACGCGCTCCAGGGACGCGGCCAGCTTGTCCTCCTCCACCAGCACGGCGTCGGTGGCGAGGCCGGTGTTGAAGCGGATCTCCTCCAGGGCCTGGTCGTTGGTCGGATCGGAAAGTCCCAGGAAGATACGGTTGCCGCGACGGAAGAGGGGCAGCGCCCGATGCTTCCTAATCAGCTTTTCTTCGACCAAGTTAAACGGCAGATCGACCGCCTCCATGGCGCCGAGGTCGAAGAGCGGAACTCCGAATTCATGGGAGGCGGCGATAGCGATGCGCCGGCTGTCGAGGATCTTCTGCTCGACCAGATACTGGACGAACGGCTGACGTTGGCGCAATGCCTCTGCCGAGGCGTTGGCGGCTTGGTCCTCCGTCAGAAGGCGGTCCCGCACCAGACGCCAGGCGAGACCCGAAGGTTTCATGGTGGTCTGATTGGTCGCCATGGGATGCCTACTCGGTGGGTTCGGCTGGGTACAAGCTGTTCAACTCTGAGGCGCCTGGCCGTCGGGCAGCGGCTCGGCTCGCCCGACTCCGCACCATCGCCACGCCGGTCGACTTCCCGGGGGCACCGAAAAAAGGGGTCCGAATCCCCAACGAATTCGAACGCTAAGCGATTCCCGGTAGGATTTCCCGGGCATCGGTCACCCTTTGCGTCCCGCGCCCTGTCGGCATGCGTGCCGACCCTTGCCGTGTCGACCGTTGCGTCAAGTGTCTTACCGATTGACCGAAAACGCGAGCCTTACGTTGTTCGCCACCAGCCCGTTGTCCTTCTGCTCGCTCTCGTTGACGTAGAACTCCAGGACAGTCTCGCGGTTGGTCAGCAGGTCCTCGGTGACATCGTCCGCCAACTCGTTGACATGGCAGAAGACACTCTTATACGGGGAATCCTCCGCGCGAGGATCCGTTATCCACAAGTTCGGGGAAATGCGATCCATGATCCGCAAAAAACCATAGCCCTTATCGGCGATCCACTTGGTGCATACCCCTCGCACACAGGAGCCAGGCTTGCCCCAGTCGTTGCGGGGCTCGTAGGAGATCGGTAGCAGGTCCGGGATCAGATAACCGGAGTAGAAGGCGTCCACTTCCTGCTGGAGCTGGCGGGAGACGTTCTTGAAGCCGATCAGCTCCACTCGGCAGCCCTTGTTCTGAAGGGCATTAACCACTTGGATGAAGTCCCCATCGCCGGTGACAAGGAGCACCTGCTCGAGCTTATCGGCCTGGAGCATCGCGTCCACGGCCATGTCGAGATCGGCGTTGGCCTTGGTCGTGACATTGCCTGCCTCGTCGGTGTAGCGACGCACCAGCTTGACCGTGATCTTCCAACCGAAGTCCCGCACCATCTGCTGATAGGTGCGAGATTTCTTTGCGTACTCCGAATCCTCCCGGGCACGCTCCGCGTCGAATGCCATATAGGTGTTCAGGCGCTGCAGATCCCCGCCCTCTCGGGCGGCAAACCGGCGAAGTACGTCGTAACGCATCTGATACCCACCGTTATACCGGACATTTTCTGCGTCCACGAAAACGCCTACGCGACGAAATGAGCTCACGCAAACCTCTGAATAAATAAACTCTGAAGCAAGGAGAAAAGGACTCGAAGCCAATCAGACGACCCCAGAGTCGGGGCCGCTACTGCCTGGGGAAGGGATTTGCCCCGGGGCACGGGATGCGCCCGGGGCGTCCGTGGGGCCTTACTGGTTGGCGCGGTTCTCGATCAGGTCGTTGACCACCGTCGGATCGGCCAGGGTCGAGGTATCGCCCAAGGTATCGATCTCGTTGGCAGCGATCTTACGCAGGATGCGGCGCATGATCTTGCCGGAGCGGGTCTTGGGAAGGCTCGGCGCCCACTGGATGACGTCCACGGTGGCGATCGGTCCGATCTCTGCGCGCACCAGGGCGACCAGCTCCTTCTTGAGCTCATCGGTCGGCTCCACGCCGGCCATCGGGGTCACGTAGGCATAGATGCCCTGACCCTTGATGTCGTGGGGGTAACCGACCACGGCCGCCTCCGCTACCGAGGCATGCAGCACCAGGGCGGACTCGATCTCGGCGGTTCCCAGGCGATGGCCGGAGACGTTGAGCACGTCATCGATACGCCCGGTGATCCAGTAGTAGCCGTCCTGATCGCGCCGCGCGCCGTCGCCGGTGAAATAGTATCCCGGGTACTGCTTGAAGTAGGTATCGACGAAACGCTGATGGTCGCCGTAGACGGTGCGCATGATTGCCGGCCAGGGCTGGGTGAGAACCAGCGCCCCCTCGCCAGCCCCTTCGATCAGGGTGCCAGTCGCTGCATCGACCAGGGCCGGGGCCACCCCGAAGAAGGGCTTGGTGGCAGAGCCAGGCTTGAGCGCGGTCGCACCAGGCAGCGGGGTGATCAGGTGCCCGCCGGTCTCGGTTTGCCACCAGGTATCGACGATGGGGCAGCGCTCGTCGCCCACCACCCGGTGATACCACTCCCAGGCCTCCGGGTTGATGGGCTCGCCCACGGAGCCCAGGAGCCGCAGGGACTTGCGGGAGGTCTTCTTGACCGGCTCCTCGCCCGCACGCATCAGCGAGCGGATGGCGGTGGGCGCCGTGTAGAAGATATTGACCTGGTGCTTATCGACGACCTGCCAGAAGCGCGACATGTCCGGGTAGTTGGGGATGCCCTCGAACATCACCGAGGTCGCGCCGTTGGCGAGCGGACCATAGACGATATAGGTATGGCCCGTGACCCAGCCCACGTCGGCAGTACACCAAAAAATCTCGCCGTCCTGGTAATCGAAGGTGTACTTATGGGTCATGGCGGCAAAGACGAGATAGCCGCCGGTGGTGTGCAGGACACCCTTGGGCTTACCGGTGGAGCCGGAGGTATAGAGGATGAAAAGCGGATCCTCGGCGTCCATCCACTCGGGCTCGCAGGCGGCGTCTGCCTTGTCCATGGCCTCGTGGTACCAGATATCGCGGCCCTCCGTCCAGGCCACGTCCCCGCCGGTGCGGCGCACCACGATCATGGAAGAGACGTTCGGGCAGTCCTCGACGGCCGTGTCCGCGTTCTTCTTCAGGGGCACCTGACGCCCGCCACGCATGCTCTCGTCGGAGGTGATAACCACTCGGCAGTCGGAGTCGAGGATGCGATCGCGCAGGCTATCCGGGGAGAAGCCGCCGAAGACGATCGAGTGCACCGCCCCGACCCGGGTGCAGGCGAGCATGGCGACGGCCGCCTCCGGGATCATCGGCAGGTAGATGCAGACCCGATCGCCCTTCTTGACCCCTTGGGCCTTGAGAACGTTGGCGAACTTGCAGACCTCCGCGTGCAGCTCCCGGTAGGTGATCTTGCGGTCTTCCGCGGGGTTGTCCCCCTCCCAGATGATGGCGACCTGATCGCCACGGGTCGCCAGGTGGCGGTCCAGGCAGTTGTAGGAGACATTGAGCTTGCCACCCTTGTACCAGGCGATGTGTAGGTCGTCGGCGCCGAAGCTCCAGTCCAGCACGGAATTCCAGGGCTTGAACCAGGAGACGAACTTCTCGGCCTGCTCGGACCAGAAATCGTCGGGGCTCTCGATCGATCGCTGGTACATGGCGCTGTACTTTTCCGCGTCGATGTGTGCGGTTGCGGCGATGGACGCGGGGACTTGGTAGACCTTTTCTGCCGACATTCTGTCGTCTCCTCCGGTTATGGGTGAAGCTGTCTTTGACAGGGCTCGGGGGCGGTTCCGACGCACCCAAGGCGAAGCTTGTGGGGGCGAGCAATACTAAACGCTAGGCTACTGGGTTTCCAGGCAGGCTCTCGGCCCCACGCGCCGCTGCCGGTCGGGCGAGGACTTTGCGTCGTCGCTGGCTGCGGCTCGGAGAGACCGAAGCAACCGGCAGGCGCCGACCGCCTAAGAAAAAAGGCCGCGGCGCCAGCGCCGCGGCCTTCCAGGGGGCTGGAAAGCGGGCCTCGGCGCCCCCTAGTTCCTGGTCTTGTCGACCAGCTTCTTCGCCTTGATCCAAGGCATCATCTCGCGCAGCCGCTCCCCGACCGACTCGATCTGATGCTCGGCGCCGAGACGGCGCAGGGCCTTCATCTTGGGCGCACCGGCCTGATTCTCCAAAATGAACTCTTTTGCGAACTCCCCGGACTGGATCTCCTTGAGGATGCGCTTCATCTCGGCCTTGGTCTCGTCCGTGACGATACGCGGACCGCGGGTCAGGTCGCCGTACTCTGCGGTGTTGGAGATCGAGTAGCGCATGTTGGCGATGCCACCCTCGTAGATCAGGTCGACGATCAGCTTGACCTCGTGCAGGCACTCGAAATAGGCCATTTCGGGGGCGTATCCGGCCTCCACCAGGGTCTCGAATCCGTTCTGGATCAGAGACGTCAGCCCGCCGCAGAGCACCACCTGCTCGCCGAAGAGGTCGGTCTCGCACTCCTCCCGGAAGGTCGTCTCGATGACGCCGGCCCTCCCGCCGCCGTTAGCGGAGGCGTAGGCCAAGGCGACGTCCCGGGCCTGGCCGGTAGCATCCTGGAATACAGCGATCAGACTGGGCACGCCGCCGCCTTGGGTATAGGTGGAGCGCACCAGATGGCCGGGGCCCTTGGGGGCGATCATGATCACGTCCAGATCCGCACGCGGCTCGATGGCTCCGAAGTGAATGTTGAACCCATGGGCGAAGGCGAGCGCGGCGCCCTCGCGCATGTTGGGGGCAATCTCCTCCCGATAGAGACGGGCCTGATGCTCGTCGGGGGCCAGGATCATAACCACGTCTGCGCTGGCCACGGCTTCCTTGATCGGCTTGACCGTCAGACCGGCGTTAGCGGCCTTGGCGGCGGACGCCGAGCCCGGACGCAGACCCACCACGACCGAAACCCCGGAGTCCTTCAAATTATTCGCATGGGCATGGCCCTGGGAGCCATAACCGATAATGGCGACCTGCTTACCCTGGATCAGGGAGAGATCCGCGTCTTTGTCGTAGTAAACGTTGATGCTCATTTGCGCTGCCTAGTGTAGAAGAGTGAGTGCGTCCGCAACCGACACGGATCGGAGCGTCGGGATTAGAGGGTCAGGCCCTTCTCGCCGCGGGAGATACCTGTGGGTCCGGACCTGACCACCTCGACGATCAAGCCCTTGGGGACCGCGTCGATGAAGGCGTCCAGCTTCTTGGAGGCGCCGGTCAGCTCCACCACGTAGCTCGTATCGGTCACGTCGATGATCTTGGCGCGGAAGATGTCGGCCAGGCGCTTGAGCTCCTCGCGATTCGGACCCTCGGCGCGGACCTTAATCATCATCATCTCGCGCTCGATGTGTGGGCCGTCGGTGAGGTCCAAGAGCTTCACCGTGTCGATCAGCTTATTGAGCTGCTTTTTGATCTGCTCGACGATCTCGTCGTTACCTTCGGTGACCAGGGTCATGCGCGAGAGTGTGGGATCGTCGGTGGGTGCGACGGTGAGCGACTCGATATTGTAGCCGCGTGCGGAGAACAGCCCCGCAACGCGCGACAAGGCGCCCGCTTCGTTCTCCAGAAGCACGGCAATGATGTGTCTCATCTCAGGCGAGCTCCCTATCGGACAGACTGGGCGGCAGGTGCATCTCGTGCTGACCCTTGCCGGCCGCGATCATTGGGTAGACGTTCTCGGTGGGGTCCACCACCACATCGAGAAACACGAAACGATCCCTCATGCCGAATGCCTCCTGCATGGCCGCCTCCAGATCCTCCGGACGCTCCACCCGCATCCCCACATGCCCGAAGCTCTCGGCAAGCTTGACGAAGTCCGGCAGGGCGTCCACGTAGGAATGCGAATAGCGGCTTTCGTAGAAGAACTCCTGCCACTGGCGCACCATGCCCATATAGCCATTGTTGAGCAGGACCACCTTGATCGGCAGGCTGTACTGCTTACAGGTGGCCATTTCCTGGATGCACATCAAGATGCTGGCCTCGCCGGAGATACAGGCGACCTGGGCCTCGGGGAACGCAAGCTGCACCCCCATGGCTGCGGGCAGACCGAACCCCATGGTGCCAAGGCCCCCGGAGTTGATCCAGCGACGCGGCTTGTCGAACGGGTAGAACTGGGCAGCAAACATCTGGTGCTGACCCACGTCGGAGGTCAGATAGAGATCGCCCTGAGTTACCTTGTATAGGGTCTCCACGGCAAACTGGGGCTTGATCTTGGCGCTGGCACGGTCATAGCGCAGGCAGTTCACGCTCCGCCATTCCTGGATCTTGGCCCACCAATCGGCGAGCTGTCGGTCCGAAGGCTTGGGCGACACCTCCTTCCAAAGCCGCAGCATATCCGCCAGAACGCTGGCCACGTGCCCGACAATGGGCACGTCCACCCGCACGTTCTTGGAGATGGACGAGGGGTCCACATCGACATGAACGATCTTCGCATGGGGGCAGAAGTGCTCGATCTTTCCGGTCACCCGATCGTCGAAGCGGGCCCCGATGGCAATGAGCACGTCCGTCTCGTGCATCGCCATGTTGGCTTCGTAGGTCCCGTGCATTCCGAGCATGCCGATGAACTGGCGGTCCGTCGTGGGATAGGCGCCAAGACCCATGAGGGTGCTCGTGATGGGGAACCCGGTGAGACGCACAAGCTCGGTAAGCAGCTCCGAGGCATCCCCCAGCACCACACCGCCGCCGGTATAAATAACCGGCCTCTGGGCTTGGGCCATCAGGTCTATCGCCCGCTTGATCTGCCCCGGGTGCCCCTTCTCCGTGGGGTGGTAGGAGCGCATCCGGATCTCGCGCGGGTAATGATAAGGGATGCGGATGTTGGGATCGGTGACGTCTTTTGGTATATCGACCAGCACCGGACCCGGCCGCCCCGTCGTCGCAATATAAAATGCCTTGCCCAGGGTCTCCGCCAGGTCATGCACATCCTTCACCAAGAAGTTGTGCTTGACGCAGGGACGGGTGATGCCGACGGTGTCCACCTCCTGGAAGGCATCGCTGCCAATGACCGGCGTAGGTACCTGTCCGGAGATAATCACCAGGGGGATCGAGTCCATATAGGCGGTAGCGATGCCGGTCACTGCATTGGTCGCCCCCGGGCCCGAGGTAACCAGGCACACCCCGCACTTCCCGGTGGCACGGGCATAGCCGTCCGCCGCGTGGCTCGCACCCTGCTCGTGCCGGACCAGGATATGCTTGACCCGGTCCTGTTTGAAGAGCGCGTCATAGATATGCAGCACCGCGCCCCCGGGATAGCCGAAGACGTACTCGACGCCCTCGTCCACGAGCGCTTGAACCAAGATCTCCGCGCCGGAGAACCCCACCCCATTCGGATCCACGTTCGCGACCTCCGATCGATCTAGCCCCGCGCGGCTTCGCAGCCGGGTCCTGACCGGTACCCGTTGGGAGCAATCCCAGGGAAGCGCGGGCCGGGCGCGCCGACACACGTCGCGCCCCGCTGTTGACGGCGGCGGTAGACGAAGCGGCGAGGTTTATCGAGAAATTGTTGAAAAGGGTCTGACGGTACAGGAGAGAGCAGGCAGGGGTCAAGCGAGTCCCCGAGCGCGATACATCTGCGTCCTGACCGTCCACCGCTGGCCCGGTAACATGGACACTCCCGCCCACACCAGGCCCTCGTCATGTCTGCCGACTCCGCCCCGATTGCCGTCTTCGCGTCCTTTTCCGGCACCGGCGGTGTCGAGCGGATGGTGGTCAGTCTGATCCGCGGCTTCGTGGACCTGGGAGAGCGTGTGGATCTAGTCATGGTGCGGAACCAAAGTCCCCACCTGGCCCGGCTGCCGACGTCCGTCCGCCAGGTGCGGCTCGGCGCAGCGCACACCCTCCTCGCCGCACCAGCCCTGGCGCGCTACCTGCGCGAACGCCG
>JBGSOR010000411.1:0-1689 GCA_041738985.1 Chromatiaceae bacterium
GCGCGCGGGTTGCTTGGCGCCGGGAGCGCCAAGCAAGGCGCGTCACGGCCGGGCATGTGGTCAATCCTCGCCCGATCTAACCGGGCTCGGGCAACGGCGCGGGGCGGCGGTCGAACGCTCTGGGGTTCCCAACAGGGTTACCCACACACAGCGGGGATAACCCTCAGTGCACCGTCCGACTCGCCCTCCCCTCCCCGTGCGCCCGCAGCTATGGCCGGACGGACACAGAGGACCGGGAAGAGGCGTCGGACGAACGCAAGGTCTGGCGCCTATTCCGGTCGCGCCACCGCCGCGCCAGGACTGTAGACTTCCGCGACGATTCAACCAAGACCCGGATAACCCCATGCGCGCCATGATCCTGGCGGCCGGACGCGGCGAACGCATGCGCCCGCTGACCGACCGCACGCCCAAGCCGCTTCTGCTGGCCGGCGGCAAGCCACTGATCCAATACCACATCGAGCGCCTGGCGGCGGCCGGGTTACGGGAGCTGGTGATCAACCACGCGCATCTGGGCGGGCAGATCGAGGAAACCCTGGGGGACGGCTCCCGCTTCGGGGTATCCATCCGCTATTCCTCGGAAGGGGAAGGCAGGGCGCTCGAGACCGGCGGCGGGATCTTCAAGGCCCTACCACTCCTCGGCCCAGACCCCTTCCTGGTGGTCAACGCGGACATCTGGACCGACTGCCCCTTCGCGGACCTCGACCTTGGCGCCGACGACCTCGCCCACTTGGTGCTCGTGGAGAACCCACCCCAGCACGCCCAGGGGGATTTCGTCCTGGACGGGAAGCGGGTCCGGTCGGACGGCTCGCCCCGCTACACCTTCAGCGGTATCGGCGTCTATCGCCCGGAGCTGTTCGCCGGCTGCTCGCCGGGGGCCTTCCCGCTTGCGCCCCTGCTGCGTCGGGCCATGGCTGAGGATCGGGTCGGCGGCCGGCTCCATCGCGGGCGCTGGTTCGACATCGGCACCCCACAAAGGCTCGGCGAGCTGGATGATTGGCTGGCCGGTCGCAGCGATTGGCCTGCAACGGCGAACAGGACCGAACCCATGCAGATCGGCCGTTAGCGGACGCCCGAGGACGGCTCGGAGACTCGCGGTATCGATCCCACGCTACGCGATCCGAAAGACAGCGCGCGGGGTCTCATCCACCCGCGGCATCCACCCAGGCCCCAAGCAGCGGCCGCGCCGGGTCAGCGATCGACTGAAACCGCAGCAGGCGCACCAAGTCGCGGTTGCGATAGCTGAGCAGCGGCATGAGGCCCTGTCGGAGAACTGCTTCGCCGGCCGATTCGCCCATCGCGACCTCGGCACAGGGCTGTTGGCAGGCTTCTCCCTCCTCGCGGTAGATGTGGCTGGGCAGATCTCCGATGTCGAGGCCGGCGCCCAAATACCTGGCCCGCGAGCAGCGCAAGCGCGAGCGCGGGGCTGCCCCACAGATACGCCTCGTGCTCGCGCACGGCCAGCTCTTCGAAGTCGAATTCGGCGATCGAGTCGCTGTCCTTGCCGTAGGGCAGGCGTCCGAGGACACGCGGCAGGGCGAGGCCGATCCAGGGCGCAAACGGGCTTTGGCGCAGGGCGCCCCAATAGGTGGCGGTCTCGGCATCGAGCGGCTGCCAGGTCCTCGGATCGACGAGCCGCTCGACCCCGTCGCAGCCAAGCAGCGAGGGGCTTGCGGCGGCCAGCAGCGGCGC
>JBGSOR010000440.1:0-33983 GCA_041738985.1 Chromatiaceae bacterium
GGCACGCGCAGCGGCGCCCAGCCAGGCGCGGGTCCCCTCTACGCCGAAGGGGAAGGGGGCCGCAAGCAGGCGAGCCCCGCGGGCGGCGAGCAAACCGGCGGTCTCGTTGAAAAAGGGTTGAGCGAACAACACGCAGGTCCCCTCGCTCAGGGGCGGAAGAGAGCGCGAGTCCGCACCCGGAAGAAAATGTACCGGGCCTATGCCTAAGGCCTCGAAGAGACGTGCGAGCTGGTCCTGGACCACATCGGCCAGGGTGCCGACCACGAGCAGGTTGCGCGCGTCGGCAGCGAGGCGTGGCATTTCCGGGATCAGTGCCGCGACGCACTGGTCCTCGCCTTGGGTAAAGGTGGTCTCGATGCCGCTTCCGGTGAAGGCCAGGACCTTGACCCGTCCGCCCTGGGCGTGGGTCAGGCGCTCCGCGGCCTTGTGCAGGTCGAGCTTAATGACCTCGGAGGGACAGGAGCCCACCAGGAATAGGGTACGGATATCCGCTCGGCGCTCCAGGAGCCGGCCGACCACGCGGTCCAGCTCGTCGTGGCAATCGGCCATGCCAGCCAGGTCGCGCTCCTGGAGGATAGCGGTCGCGAACCGAGGCTCCGCGAAGATCATGACCCCGGCGGCGGATTGGAGCAGATGGGCGCAGGTGCGCGACCCGATCACTAAGAAGAAGGCATCGTGCATCTTTCGGTGCAGCCACACGATGCTGCTCAGGCCGCAGAAGACCGCGCATTGGCCCTCCTCGTGGAGGAGACGCAGGGCGACCGCAGGGCCGTCCGCGGGCGCGTCCTTGATGAGGACGGACCCCGCGTCGTTCACGCGACGGACCCTGCGCTGTCGGCCGCGGGAGAGACCGAGCCAGTCTGGCTGCGGGCATATTCGAGCCGTGCCGCCCTAAGCTTGAGCAGGAATTGCCCGGCATTGATGACGTAGGTGGCGTAGGCGGCCAGGGCGAGCAGCATCTGCTCGCGCAACGGGATCAGGTCGAAGATCAAGGAAGCCAGGTAGGCGGTGTGCAGGGCCAGGACCAGCATGCTGAACACGTCTTCCCAAAAGAAGGGGCGTGCGAACAGGTAGCGCCCGAAGACGACCTTCTCCCAGATCGACCCCGTGATCATGATCACATACAGGATGAGGGTCTTGGCAACGATGGACAGGGTCGCTGCCGCGGCACCCTCGCCAGTGGCCAGGTAGCGCAGCACCAGCCCCAGGCTGACCAGGAACACGAGGAACTGGATGGGGGCAAGCACCCCTTGGACGAGCGTCCATGGCGACGCATCGCGACGCTTGCGCTCCTCTGGCGTGTAAAGAGGCATGGCCGGTCGGTGTCTCGGGTCGTTCTGCATGGGTCCGGTCCGGGGCATTGAGCGCGCTGGAACCCACCGGTCCCACGCCCCACAATCTAGCCCCGCGCGGCGGGGGTGTCAACGTGAGTTGACGTACTGCCTACTTGACATTCGGGGGCAGGGGGCACACTTGGGGGGAAGCGAGGCCGAAGCAGCGGCCCCAGTACATGCGCCTTCCCGAGGGCAGTCCTACCGACGAGGGGCCCCGGGGAGAGCGGCGCGCATAGTGCCGCGTGCACCGCGAATCGATTTAGGGACCCTCCGAAGGAGTTGGACGCCCAGGGTTTGTGTGTCGTTGGTCGTACCCCCGGGAGGGTCGTTCCGGTATGCAATCGATCCCGTTGCCACATCCGCGGCGTAGCCCTCGGCTTGCCGATCACGGGCGCGCCGCTTGCGCGCGTCCGTAGCCGCCAGCCAAGGGGGGCCGAGCATGTGCCCGCTTAAGGTCCCAAAGGAGGTCCGCGACCGGCTGGACGCGGCGAGTGCCTCGGCGCTTTTGACGACCGTTGCCGACATCGCCCTAGTGGTGGACGCCGATGGGACCATCCTCGACCTGTCCCTGGGAAGCGAGGCCCTGTCGCGAGAGGTGGGGGAGGATTGGGTGGGCAAGTCCTGGCTGGACACGGTCTCCCAAGACAGCCGACCGCGGATCGAGTCCTTGCTCAAGGAGGCGGACGAGCACCAGGCGAGCGACTGGCGTCAGGTCACCCACCGTACCCGTCAAGGGAAAGACATCCCGGTCCAGTACCGCGCTATCCGCCTGGGCGCGCGCGGGCATGTGCTCGCTGTCGGGCGGGAGCTTCAGGCGGTGGCGGCCTTGCAGCAGCAGCTCGTCGATGCGCAGCAGGCCCTGGAGCGGGACTACTGGCGATTCCGGCAAATGGAGACCCGATACCGGCTCCTGTTCCAAACCGTCTCCGAGGCGGTGCTGATCGTCGATGCAGCCCTGCGGCGGGTGGTCGAGGCCAATCCCGCGGCCGCGCTCCTGTTGGGCGATACTCCGGTCCGGGTAGTGGGTCGTCCCTTTCCTGAAGGCTTCGATCCGGAGAGCATACGCGCCATCGACGCCCTGCTCGCCGGGGTCTTGAGCTCCGGTCGGGCCGATAGCGCCAGCGCTCGACGGGTGGACGGGGAAGGAGAGCTGGTGGTATCCGTGTCCCTGTTGCGCCAGGACGATGCGGCCCTCTTTGTCGTGCGGCTTTGCCCCCTGCCCCTGGACCCAGTCGTAGCGAGCATGCCGGATCACGACGCGCGGATTCTCAAGGCGGTGGCGAGCGCCCCGGACGCTATCCTGATTACCGATGCGGAGGGTCGCATCCTGGCCGCCAACCGGGCCTTTCTGGACCAGGTCGAGCTGGCCACGGAACATTTGCTGCGGGGCCAGTCCCTGGATCGCTGGCTGGGCCGGGCGAGCATCGACCTCAACGTTCTGTTGAGCACCTTGCGCCAACACGGCGCCCTGCGCCTCTTCAAAACGACGCTCCGTGGCCAGTACGGCACGACAGCGGAGGTTGAGATCTCGGCGGCGGCCGTTGCTAACGGGGACCGACCTTGCTACGGGTTCTTTATCCGGGACGTCGGTCGGCGTCTGAGCGGGGAGCCCGCCGGGGGACGCGACCTGCCCGTGTGGGTCGGCCACTTCACCGACCGGGTTGGCAGCGCTCCGCTGCGCGATCTCGTGCGCGAGTCGACCGACCTGATCGAGCGCCTATGCATCGAGGCTGCGCTGAAGCTCACCGGTGGGAACCGCGCCTCGGCCGCCGAGCTCCTGGGCCTTAGCCGCCAGAGCCTGTACGTGAAGCTCGCCCGCTATGGGATCGGCGGGGACGCCGTCGACGCCGAGTGATTGGCCGCCGGCGATGCCCGCGATCTGTGCACACCCGGTTCAGTCAATCGAAGTGTCAATTCAGGTTGACGCATGATTTTGTCAGCTTTAAGTTTCGGCCATGAATCGTCCTGCCTCTCCACTCCCACTGGCAAGCCGTCCCTCCGCCGCGGCGATCCTCGAGCTCCTGAAGCCGATTACCTGGTTTCCCCCCATGTGGGCCTTCGCCTGCGGCGTGGTCTCCTCCGGCGTGCCGCTGGCGGAGCGCTGGCTGGTCCTGGCGGCAGGCGTGGTCCTGGCTGGCCCACTGGTGTGCGCGACGAGCCAGGCGATCAACGACTGGTTCGACCGCCATGTGGATGCCATTAACGAGCCCCAACGGCCCATTCCATCCGGGCGCATCCCGGGGCGCTGGGGGCTCTATATCGCGGTCATCTGGACCGTCCTGTCCCTGCTCCTGGCTGCGACCTTGGGGACCTGGGTCTTCTGGTCGGCCGCACTCGGGCTCGTTCTTGCCTGGGCCTACAGCGCCCCGCCGGTGCGGCTCAAGGGAAACGGTTGGTGGGGCAACGCCGCGGTGGGGCTCTCATACGAGAGTCTTGCCTGGATCACCGGCGCGGCGGCAATGCTGGGCGGCGCCCTGCCGGACTGGCGCATCCTGGCCCTGGCCGGACTTTATGGCCTCGGTGCCCATGGCATCCTGACGCTCAACGACTTCAAGGCGATCGAGGGCGACAAGCGCATGGGCGTCCGTTCCCTGCCGGTCCAGCTCGGCGTCCAGGGGGCCGCTTGGGCCGCTTGTCTGTTCATGGCCTTGCCGCAGGTCCTGGTGGTTTGGCTCCTGTTCGACTGGGGGCGCCCGGTCCACGGAGCGGCCGTGGCGGTGGTCCTCGGCGTTCAGATCGCCATGATGGTGCGGTTCCTCCGGGACCCGATCGGCCGGGCGCTCTGGCTCAGCGCGCTGGGGGTTAGCGTTTACGTGACCGGCATGATGATCAGTGCCTTTGCCGTACGCGGGATGGTCCTGTGACCCCAGTCGGCGACAGCCCTTTGGGTTGGCTCGGAATTTTCCGGCTCGGTTTGATCCAGGCAGCCCTCGGAGCCATCGTCGTCCTCACCACGTCTACCCTGAACCGGGTCATGGTGGTGGAGTTGGCCCTGCCGGCCATGCTCCCCGGTGCATTGGTCGCCTGGCATTATGCGGTCCAGGTTTTGAGGCCCCGGTTGGGCTACGGCTCCGACCTGGGCGGGCGGCGTACGCCCTGGATACTCGGCGGCATGGCGGTGCTTGCTGCGGGCGGGGTACTGGCATCGGTTGCCACCCTCTTGATGGGGGCTGATCGCTTGACCGGGATCCTACTCGGTATCGTGGCGTTCACACTGATCGGTGTTGGGGTCGGGGCCTGCGGGACAACGCTCCTCGTACTGCTCGCCAAGCGCGTGGACGACCGCCGCCGGGCGGCCGCTGCGACCGCGATGTGGCTGATGATGATTGTGGGTTTCGTGGTCACCGCGGGCACTGCCGGCCATTTTCTGGATCCATACTCGCCGGAGCGTCTGGTGATCGTGACCGCCTGCGTGGCCGCTGCCGCCCTGGTCGTCACCCTGGTAGCCCTCTACGGCATGGAAGGCCGAACCGCCGCGAGCGACCCGACGGCTACCCCGGCCGCGCCAGAGGTCGGCTTTCGCAGGGCAATGGAGCAAGTCTGGTCCGAGCCTCGGGCGCGCCGCTTCACGATCTTCATCTTCGTCTCCATGCTCGCTTACAGCGCCCAGGACCTGATCCTGGAGCCCTTCGCGGGTACCGTGTTTGGACTCACACCAGGGGAGTCTACGAAGCTCGCCGGGACTCAGCATGGCGGGGCACTGCTCGGCATGCTGCTGCTCGCCCTGCTCGGCAGCACTGTCTGGGGGCGCCGCCTGGGCTCTCTTGAGACCTGGACCATCGTCGGCTGCATCGCCTCTGCGCTGGCCTTGTTCGCACTGGCGGCTGGGGGATTCGCCGGGCCCGGGTTCCCGCTGACTCAGGCGGTCTTCGCCCTGGGCGTGGCGAACGGACTCTTCGCGGTCGCCGCCATCGGCTCCATGATGGGTCTGGTCGGTGTCGGACACGTCCAGCGCGAGGGCGTGCGCATGGGCCTGTGGGGTGCGGCCCAGGCAGTGGCCATTGGCTTCGGCGGCTTCCTTGGGACCCTGGGAATAGACCTGACCCGTCACCTGCTCGGCTCGCCTGCCCTGGCCTATGGGGCCGTCTTTGCCAGCGAGGCGCTGCTCTTTCTGCTCGCGGCGGGGCTCGCGGCCCGAGTGGAAAGTCCGGCCCCCGAGGTCCAGGGGGCCGACCTCCGGCTGCAGAATGCGGAGGCCACGTGAGCGCTAGCTCGGGAATCCGCGATGGGCGGGACGAGCGCGGGAAGAGGAACGGGTAAGGCGCGCTCCCATGGACCGAATCCAGGCGAAGCTTTGGTCTTGAGCTGCGTATATTCGCGTTATTCGCCGACGCACGCTCTTCTTGGGCGCGAAGGATCTGTGCGGTCCGAGCGATCTTCGACTCACTTGACACCTGCGGAATTCAAATGAACGAGAACGAGACCTTCGATGTGGTGGTGGTGGGCGGCGGGCCTGCGGGCTCCACCGCTGCAACGGATCTGGCGCGTTTGGGGCGCTCCGTGCTGCTGTTGGATCGTGCCGGACGAATCAAGCCCTGCGGCGGGGCCATCCCGCCCCAGGCGATGCGGGAATTCGATATTCCCCCAAGTATGTTGTGCGCGCGCATTAACTCCGCCCGCATGATCTCCCCCTCCGACCGCAAAGTCGATATGCCCATCGACGGGGGCTATGTCGGGATGGTTAACCGTGACGAATTCGACGAATGGCTGCGGGTGCGTGCGGCCGAGTCGGGGGCGACGCGCCGCACCGGGACCTTCAAGAAGCTGATCCAGGAGAGAGACGGAACGGCCTTGGTGCGCTACGAAACACGCTTAGATGGGGCTGAGCCGACGATGCGCGAGGTGCGAGCCCGCTGCGTGATCGGCGCGGACGGCGCCCGCTCCGAGGTGGCCCGCCAGGCCATGCCGAAGTCCGAGCTGGTGCCCTGTGTGAGCGCTTATCACGAGATTGTCCGCGCCCCCGCGGACTCCTCCGACGGCTACGAGCCCACCCGTTGCGATGTCTACTACCAGGGCAAGATCTCCCCGGACTTCTATGGCTGGATCTTCCCACATGGGGATACGGTAAGTGTCGGGGTGGGCACCGCGCTAAAGGGCTTTTCCCTGCGCACGGCGGTGGCGGATCTACGCCGTGTGGCGGGCCTGGAAGATGCGGAGACCCTCCGTAGCGAGGGCGCACCCATCCCGATGCACCCCTTGCGGCGCTGGGACAACGGGCGCAACCTGGTCCTGGCCGGTGACGCGGCCGGTGTCGTCGCGCCTGCGTCCGGAGAGGGTATCTACTACGCGTTGGCCGGGGGCCGGTGTGCGGCCGAGGCGGCCAACGCCTTCTGCGCCAGTGGCAATCCGCGGGATCTGGCCCTCGCCCGCAAACGCTTCATGAAGGCCCATGGCCGAGTCTTCTGGGTGCTCGGCATCATGCAGCGTTTCTGGTACTCCAGCGACAAGCGCCGGGAGCGGTTCGTGAGCATGTGTGCGGACCCGGATGTCCAACAGCTCACCTGGGAGGCCTATATGAACAAGCGCCTGGTCCGGGCCAAGCCAGCCGCCCATGCACGTGTATTTTTTAAGGATTTAGCCCACCTGTTCGGGCTGGTCTCCGCCAAGTGATCGTCGCTTGGCTATCCCGCAGGGCGAACGCGACGCACTGTGGCTGAATTCTTCTCGAGCGGCCGTGTCGTCGACCTGATCCTGGGTCTGATGCTCCTCGAGGGCCTGGCGCTCTCACTCGTGTGGTACCGCCGTGGCCGCGGCGTGCCCCCGCTTGCCCTGTGGGTGAACCTTGCCGCAGGCGGCGCGATGCTGCTGGCGGTGCGCGGTGCCCTCACCGGCGCTTCCTGGGTCTGGATATGGATCCCATTGCTCCTGGCCCTTTTCACCCACCTTGCGGACGTGGGCGTCCGTTGGACCTACCGAGCGAGAGGGCTTGAGCCGGAAGGTCGGGGTCCGCTCCGGCGACAGCGTATCGATCGGGATTCGAGTTAACGAAGCTCGCGTGTCTGGCCTCATCTCGGATCTAACCGAGACGCAGGCACGGAAATCGCGGCTTGCAAAGTGCTAGAGTGCATACAATCTCTTCGACTCGAGGTCGGTTGGCACATGACGTTAACCGAGCTCCTACACCCCTGGAGCAGCTCCGCACCCTTCCGATCGATCTAGAGAATGCCAATGCAAAGGGAGAACCTGGCCCTTCCCGATGTGATGCTCGTCCTGGATATGGAGGACGTGATCCGCGATGCGAAGCTGTCCAACAGTTTTGCCTCCGAAGGGGTGAGCGGATGGATCGGAAGTCGTTGGGCCGAGACGGTCAGTCGGGCAGAAGGCGAGAACCTAAAGCAGATGCTCGCCGACACGCGTAGTGCCGGCGTGTGTGCCTTCCGTCACGTCAACCAGCGCTTCCCGAGTGGCCTCGAGCTGCCTATCGAATACACCGCGATCCGGTTGGGCGAGCAGGGCAGTCTGGTTGCCATCGGCAAGAATCTGCGCGCGGTCGCGGAGCTTCAGGGTCGATTGGTGGAGGCCCAGCAGGCCATGGAGCGGGACTACTGGAAGCTGCGCGAGGTCGAGACCCGCTACCGGCTGTTGTTCAATTCCTCCCGGGATGCAGTCTTGCTGCTCAAGGCCTCCAACCTGGGTATCCTGGACCTTAACCCGGCCGCTGCCGAGGCATTGGGCATTCCGGTTCCATTCCCCAATACCGGCCTAGAGCGACGCTTTATGGACGCACTGCTGGTCGAGGAGCGAGGGCTCTTCGAGGAGATGATCCGGCGCGTGCGCGAGCGCGGACGGACTCCGGGCGTCCTCTTGCGCCTGGGTCCCCAGCACGCGCCCTGGCTGGTGCGCGCATCCTTGGTAACCTCTGCCAACGAAGAAATCTATCTGGTGCAGCTCGCACCCTCGGCCGCGGTGCATCCCATCTGCGACACGGGCGAGACGGTCCGTATCGAGGACCTAGTGGAGGGCGCTCCCGACGGATTCGTGGCCGTCGACCACCACGGACTCATTCTGCGCGCCAATCGAGCCTTCCTCGAGCTAGTCCAGATGGGGTCCGAGTCGACCGTTGTAGGGGAATCCCTGGGCCGGTGGCTGGGTCGTCCGGGTGCGGACTTGTCCGTCCTCCTGGCGAATCTGAGTCGCTTGGGTACGGTGCGGCTCTTTACTACCACGATCCATGGGGAGTTGGGTACCGAGATCGAGGTCGAGGTCTCTGCCAGCAGAAAAGGGCCCCGGGAAGGGGGCTCCGTCGGGATCTTCATCCGCGATGTCAGTCCACGCCTGGCCGGTAGCTCCGGCGGTCTCGACGGGTTAATGGAGTCCCTGTGTAAAGGCATCGGCAAGACCACCTTGCGCAAGCTGTTGGACGATACGGTGGGCGCCGTGGAGCGACGCTATATCGAGGCTGCCCTGGAGCTGACCGGAGGCAATCGCACCGCCGCCGCAGAGCTCCTGGGCCTGAGTCGCCAGAGCCTCTACGTAAAGCTCAACCGTTACGAAATGGAAGACGACCCGAGACCCGCCTTAGAACGTCAGTATTGAGCCTGGCACTTCGTTAACGTGCTGTCTACGCCTCTGACATCCCCGGGCTTCGGCCAGGCGGATCTCTCCAATTGCGAGCTGGAGCAGATTCACCTTCCTGCGTCTATCCGGCCTCGCGGGGCTTTACTTGCGGTCAGCGAACCGGAGCTGCGGATCGTCCAGGCGAGCGCCAACGCCGCCGCAATGCTCGGCTGGCCGAGCGAGCTGCTGGGCGCCACCCTGGACGGGCTCGGTGGGGATCTGGCCGAGCGGGTGCGTTCCCGTGCGAGCGAGGCGCTCGTGGAGATCCCGGTTGCCGTACGATGTCGTGCGGGTCGGGCGGAGGGGTGGCTAGATGGATTGCTGCACCGACCGCCCGGTCAGGGACTGGTGGTGGAGCTGACACCAGCGGGTCCACCGACGGACCTCTCGTCCCTCGTCTGCGACGCCCTGCGGTCCATCTCCGGCACCATCTCCCTGGGCACGCTGTGCGACGAAGCTGCCAGGATCTTTAAAGAGCTGGCCGGGTATGACCGTGTCATGGTGTATCGCTTCGACGAGCACGGTCATGGGGAGGTCTTCTCCGAAGAGCGGGCGCCGGCTCTGGAGCCCTTCCTCGGCAACCATTACCCGGCATCGGATATCCCGCAGATCGCCCGCCGCCTCTATATCCGCAGCCGCATCCGGGTGCTGGAGGACGTCGATTACGCGCCGGTGCCACTCGTGCCCCCTCGCTCGCCGCTAGACGGGCAGCCCCTGGATATGTCTCTGTGCTACCTGCGCAGCATGTCGCCCATCCATGTCCAGTACCTCAAGAACATGGGGGTGGCGGCCACCCTGGCGAGCTCGCTTCTGGTGGGTGGGCGGCTCTGGGGTCTGATCTCCTGTCATCACTACTCTCCGCGCAGCATCCAGTACGAGGTTCGGGTGGCCTGCGAGCTGGTGGCAGAGGCCGTCGCGACCCGGATCTCGGCACTCCAAAGTTTCGCTCAAGCACAGGCGGAGCTCTCGGTGCGGCGGCTGGAGCAGCGCATGATCGAGGCCATCTCCAGGCGGGGCGATTGGGAGCATGTCCTGTTCGACAATCCCGAGCTGGTGCTCCAGCCCCTGAGCGCCTCGGGGGGTGCACTCTATTGCGATGGGAAGGTGGTGACCGCGGGGGAGGTCCCGGGGACAGCACAGCTCGCCGCCCTGCGCGGGTGGTTGGACGCGCATCCGCGGGCGTCCGCCATTGCGACTGCGTCCTTGGGGCGCATGGCGCCTCAGTTTGCGGCCCTTGTTTCGGTCGCGAGCGGGATCCTGGCGATCCCCTTGTCCGGTGTGCTTGGAGAGTATCTCGTCTGGTTCCGGCCAGAGCGAGTGCACACGCTGACCTGGGGCGGTAATCCCTATAAGCTGGTAGAGAGCGGCGACGACCCGACCCACCTGTCCCCGCGCCGCTCCTTCGCCCAGTGGCATCAAGTCGTCGATGGGACCTGCGACCCCTGGACCCCGGACGACCTCGCCACCGCCCGCCTGATGGGGGAATCCGTAGCGGATGTGATCCAGCAGTTTCGCTCCCTGCGCGTGCTGGTCGCGCGGGATCAGCTCGAGGACATCAGTCGCAAGGTCCAACGATCCGAGCAGCCGGTGGTGATCGCCGACGCCGGGGGCACGATTATTCTGGCCAATGACGCCTTTGCGGCGCTCCTGTCTCGGGGGAGCCCTCCACGAACCCTGGAGGATCTGCTCTCCCTGTTCGTGGAGCCCGGTGAGTCAAGGCGGGGCTTGAGTGCGCTGATCGATCAGCATCGGGCATGGCGTGGGGAGGCCGTGCTTCAGGAACCGGGCGGGGTTCGCCGGTCCTTCCTGGTGCGTGCCGATCCGGTTCTTGCCTCGCCCGAGAAAGTGCTCGGATTCGTTCTGCTGCTTACCGACCTGCGCGAGCGAAAGCTGGCGGAGGAGGCCCGGCGGCGTTTTCAGGTGGGCGTCGTGGAGCGTCACCGCGTGACGGCCATCCCCTTGGGCTCCCAAGCCGATCTCCGGGGTCGCGATCTGTTGGCCGGCATCGTCGGCAATGCCCAGCTCGCGGCGCTGGAGATCGCCGACGGTCCGGATCTTGCCCGGGTCCCCGAGATGCTGGAGAGCATCGAGTCCTCGGTGAGCCGCACCACGGAGCTTCTCGCTCGCCTGCTCGCCTGCTCCAGCCACCACGAAGACGGACCCGCCAAGACCGGCTAGGCCAGACCCCGACGGAGTCCCGCGCTGCCGCGCACCCCTGGCGTCCTGGCGGTCTATCTCCGGGCCGTGTCGGCGCCGCCCATCCCCCACCCGGTCCGCGGCATGCGAAACGGAAGCATGGCCTGCACCCAGGGGGAGGCGAACCGATCTAGACAGAGGCTCTCGTGCATCGCGGCGACGTCACCGCCGAGTAGCCGCGTGTGAACGAGGGAGCGGACGTAGAAGGGTGTATCCTCAAGGGTACGCGCCACAACGGCCTGGAAGCCCGGCTCGCAGCGCGTCCCGCGTGCGATGCGCCAGATCCGCGAGCCGGGTAGGGTCACCCGCGGGGGTGCACCGAATTCCTCGATCTCTCCTTTGCCGTCGATGCGCAGGGCCAGCGCGGTCCCTGCGCCTTGCCGCGCCTGGGTGTCGTACAGGATCGCGGTCCCGTCGGCCAGTGCCGCACGCGACCAGTCCCAACTCCGGAAGCCCCGCTCCAGGGGCTCGCACCCGGAGTTCATGTCGAAATAGCCGGTTCCGGTCCAGCGCAAGTCCGGTCGCTCGAACGCTACCTCCACCTGGGCGCTCGGGGCGATGGGCCACCAGCGGTGACGCCCGGCGGGGTCGAGTGCGAAGTCCCGTCCCGTGACCGCTATGGGTCGTACCCGAACCTCGCCGCGCACCGGGTTGGGGATGGGGGCGGCAGTTTCGCAGATTCGGATGGCCAGGGTCTCGCCGTCCCAGTCGAGCGCGCTGGGGCCGATCCCCAGCGAGTCCGGAGACTGGTACAGCCGGGCGCGGGTGCGCTCGGTCATGGTCCAGCGTCGCGCCCCTTCGCCGTAAAGCGCCACGTTCAGCGAGCAGTGGTCGCGGGGGTCCGGGTTGCCGACCCGGCGCGCCCAGGCGTAGTAAGGGGAGAACACGCTGCCGATGAATGCAATCAGGGTGATGCCGTGGCGGCCGTCCTGGCTCAGGGCGTCCACGTACCACCAAACGTAGCCCCCGCGGGCGACGCTCAGGTCGAAGCGAGGTCCTCGAGGATGCACGAGGCGGCCAAGCGCCCCGAGAGGGCTGCCATCGGCACCCCCGCCCCCGGATGAACGCTCCCTCCCGCCAGATAGAGGCCCGGGACCTTGGTCCGCGATCCCGGCCGGTCGAAGGATGCCTTCCATCCGTGCGATGCCGGACCGTAAAGTGCCCCCCCGGTCCCCGGAAACAGGGCCGCGAAGTCCGCTGGAGTGGTGATCAGGCTCGCCTCGGGCTCCCAGTGGAGCTTGAGTCCGCAACGGTTGAGGAGGGTAAAGGTCCGTTGTGCGCATTCTTCGACCTCGGTAGCGGAATAGGGGTGTCGATCGCCGTTGGGTGGGGCGTTTACCAGGCACAGCAGCCGCTCGGGGGCTCCCGTGGGCCAGTTGCCCCGGTCGTCCCGGTCTTGGGCGCAGACATAGACCGTGGGTTTCGCCGGCACCCGTCCCTCGCGAAAGATATGGTCGAACTCCGCCGTGTAATCGTCGGAGAAGAACACCGAGTGTCGCACCAACGGAAAGCCCTCCGCGCGTGCAACCAGGTTCCAGGTCAAGGCGGACATGGACCGGCTGGCCAACCCGGCCCCGGCCAGCGCCCGCCGAAGCGCCGGACCCAACAGCCCGGTCGGGAGTGCGGCGGGGTCCCCGTTGAAGACCAGAGTCCGGGCAGGCAAGCACTCCCCGGTAGCGAGACGCACCCCGCTCGCCCGGCCCCTGTCCACCAGCACCTCGGCAACCTCGGCCCCGTAACGGATCGTGGCACCAAGACCCTGGGCTAGCTCGGCGAGGGCGAGGGCGAGCCGGTGCATGCCCCCCTCGATCAGCCAGACGCCCTGCTGCTCCACATGGGCGATGAGCATGAGGGTCGCGGGTGCCTGCAAGGGCGACGAGCCGCAGTAAGTGGAGTAGCGCGCAAACAGCTGACGCAGACGGGGGTCGGAAAAGCGTTTCGCGAGGACCGACCACAGGTTCGAGTAGGGCCGAATACGCATCAGACCGGGGACGCCGCTGGCACCCATACGGGCTATCAGCCCCAGTGGATTCCCAGGGCGGGGCGCGCAGATAAAGGGCCTCTCCAGGGTTTCGTAAATGTGGCGCGCCTCGGCGCAAAACGCGTGGAAGCGTCGGCCCTCTGCGGCGCCAGCAAAGTCGGCGATGGCGTCCGCCGAGCGTGCCTGGTCCGCGAAGAGGTCCAGTCGCGTACCATCCTCCCAGGCGTGGCGGGCCAGGATCTCCACCGGCTGCATGGCCAGTCGGTCCGTCAGCGAGGCACCCGCGGAGGCGAAGATGTCTTCGAAGATCCAGCGCATGGTGAAGACGGTGGGACCCGCGTCGAGCCGGGCCGGGCCGACCTCCACCTCCCGCATCTTGCCCCCCGGGGCGGGCGCGCGCTCGCAGACGGTAACCTCCTGACCTCGGGCCGCGAGCTCGATGGCGGCCACCAGGCCCCCCACCCCGGCACCGATCACTACGATCCTGTTTCTTGATCTGGTCTCGGGCATTCGGGAAATCCGTGAGTTGGCTGGCATTGACTGGCCAGGGCGAAATGTCTACTTTACATGACACCGTCGAGTGTCAATCTAAAAGTACAAGTCAGGTCTCAAGAGGTTGCCGAGCATGGATCCCAAGAAGCGTATCGAGCAGGCCCTGGAGGCCGCGTTGATGGTCGCCCAAGGTCCGGGCTGCCCGCCCGGCCTGGCAGAGGCCATGCGCTACGCGGTGTTTCCGGGCGGGGCCTGGGTGCGCCCGCGGCTGTGTCTGGCGGTCGCCTGGGCCTGCGGCGACGGCGATCCAGAGACGACGGACGCCGCTGCAGCGGCCATTGAGCTTCTGCACTGCGCCTCTCTGGTGCACGACGACCTGCCGTGCTTCGACGATGCACCCATCAGGCGGGGGCGTCCCTCCGTTCACGCGGCATACGGCGAGCGGCTGGCGGTGCTGGTTGGGGACGCCCTGATCGTACTGGCCTTCGATATCCTGGCTCGGCGCATCGTCTCCGCGCCCGCGAACGTCGCCCAGGTCATGTCGACCGTGGCCGCTTGCGTGGGGGCTCCGACGGGGATCTGTGCCGGTCAGGCATGGGAGTGCGAGTCCGAGGTTGCCCTCGCCGACTATCATCGGGAGAAGACCGGCTCCTTGTTTGTGGCCGCGGCGGTGGCCGGCGCCCAATCCGTGGGCGCGCCTACCGATGCCTGGCGCTTGGTGGGCGATCGTCTGGGAGAGGCCTATCAGGTGGCCGACGATCTGTGCGATGCCACCGCCTCCAGCCGCGACATGGGCAAGCCGATCGGCCGCGACGGCACCCTGGGTCGGCCTAACGCCGTTTCGGAGCTGGGTGTCTCCGGGGCGGTCAAGCGGCTCAAAGGGTTGGTGGCAAGCGCCATCGAGGCGATTCCCGACTGCCCCGGTGCGCCGGCCCTGCAAGCCCTGATCGCCGCGGAATCCAAGCGCATCCTGCCGGAAGAGCTCTCGCGGCTTGCGGCGTGAATCCCCCGGGTCGGCCCCACGGGGCGGGTTGGGCAGGGGGGGCGTCTGTTCCCCGGGTTCCCTTGAGTTGGCGCGGTCGCTGGCTGGGGCTGCGTAATCGGCTCTTCGCCTCTGCCCATTTCCAGCGCTGGGCGTCGGCCTTTCCGCTCACCCGCCCCATCGCCCGCCGGCGCGCCCGCGCCCTCTTCGACCTGTGCGCCGGGTTCGTCTACTCCCAAATTCTGGCCGCCTGCATCGAGCTGCGGCTCTTCGACCTGCTCGCCCATGGGCCGCTCCCGTTCAACGACCTGGCGGAACGTCTGGGGCTCGCCCCGGAGGCGGCCCTGCGTCTGTTGAAGGCGGCCCAGTCTCTGGATCTGGTCGAGAGCAGCCCGGATGGCTACGTGCTGGGCGGTCTGGGTGCCGCCCTGCGGGGGAATCCCGGAATTGCCGAGATGGTGCGCCACCACAGCATGCTCTACCGCGACCTGAGCGACCCCGTGGCCCTGCTGAACAGGGGGCCCGGGGGCACCCACCTGGGTGCCTACTGGGCCTATGCGGCGAGCGCGCGTCCAGGTGGGCTGGAGGCGGGCAGCACCCACGCCTACACGGAGCTGATGGGGGACTCCCAGGGGCTGGTCGCTGGCGACATCCTGGATGCTTATCCGATGGTCCGGCATCACCGGATCCTGGACCTGGGGGGCGGCAACGGGACCTTTCTGTCCGCCGTCGGCGCCCGCTGGCCCCATCTGGAGCTGCGCCTTTTCGATCTCCCCCCGGTGGCCGAGCAGGCAAACCAGCGTTTCGAGCGCGCAGGGCTGGCCTCGCGCGCCCGGGCGATCGGCGGAGACCTGTTTCGGGACCCCTTGCCCGAAGGGGCGGACATCTGCTCCCTGGTCCGGGTCGTGCACGACCATGACGACGGCCCGGCGCTGACCATCCTGCGCGCCGCCCGGCAGGCGCTACCTCCCGGCGGGACCCTGCTCCTGGCCGAGCCCATGTCCGGCACTCCCGGCGCCGAGCCCATCGGGGATGCCTACTTCGGATTGTACCTCTGGGCCATGGGGAGCGGTCGCCCGCGTACCGCCGAGGAGCTCGAAGCCATGTTGCGGGAGGCCGGGTTCTGTCGAGTCAGGGAGATGCGGACGCGACGCCCGCTGCTCACGCGACTCCTGATCGCCTCTACCTGACCTTGGGCCTGTCAATAACAGTTGACATCCACAACAGTAAGGCTAGACTGACACGAGCGTTGATTAGGCCCTCGCCTTACCCCGTTCCCGACCTCCGAGCACCCATGTCGAACATGCGCACCACCGCCGTGGTCTTTGAGCAGCCGGGGCAGTTGCGGCTCGCCGAGCTCGATCTCACGCCCCCCGGGGACGGGGACGTGGTGGTCGACATCGACTGGAGCGGAATCAGCACTGGCACTGAGCGTCTTCTGTGGACCGGCCGCATGCCTGCCTTCCCGGGTCTGGGCTATCCGCTGGTCCCGGGCTACGAGTCGGTGGGTCGGGTGACGGTCGCTGGCGAGCGCTCCGGGGTGGAGGTCGGGCAACCGGTCTTCGTGCCGGGGGCAAGCTGTTACGGTCCAGTGCGGGGACTGTTCGGCGGGGCCTCCGCGCGGGTGGTTGTTCCAGGCTCCCGGGTCGTTTCCATCCCCGGGCGCATCGCGGAGCAGGGCGTGCTTCTAGCCTTGGCGGCCACGGCCTACCATGCGGTCCATGCCCCCCAGGCGCGCCAGCCCCAGTTGATCGTCGGCCACGGCGTCCTCGGGCGGCTGATCGCGCGTCTCGCGGTGCTGATGGGCGGCGAGCCTCCGGTGGTCTGGGAGACCGACTCCGAGCGCGCGGCCGGGGCCAGCGGCTATACCGTGCTTCACCCCGATTCGGACCCCCGGCGCGATTACAGCTCCATTTACGACGTCAGCGGCGATCCCACGCTGCTTGATCGGCTGATTGCCCGACTCGCCCCTGGAGGGGAGATTGTGCTTGCTGGCTTCTACAGCGAGCCCCTGTCCTTCTCCTTCCCGCCGGCGTTCATGCGCGAGGCGCGCATCCGGGTCGCCGCCGAATGGCGCGAGCCCGATCTGAAGGAGACCAAAGGGCTGTGCGAATCCGGCCAGTTGTCTCTGGACGGCCTCATTACCCACCGTCATCCGGCTATCGAGGCAGAGGAGGCCTATCGGACCGCATTCGGCGATCCGCGTTGCCTCAAGATGATCCTCGACTGGAGGGCTTACGCATGACCATTCCCTCGGGACAAGCTCACACCCCTCTCGCGCAGCGCGACTTGGGCGACGGGCAGAGTGGCTCCGGGAAGTCGACTGGTGCGCCCATTTCTGGCCCGACCGTGGTTCAAGCCCCAACGCAGAATCGGCGCACCCAGATCGTCGCCATTTACGGCAAAGGCGGGATTGGCAAGAGCTTCACCCTGGCGAACCTGTCATACATGATGGCTCAGCAGGGCAAGAAGGTCCTGTTGATCGGTTGCGATCCCAAGAGCGATACCACCACCCTGCTGTTTGGCGGTCGGGCCACTCCGACCATCATCGAGACCTCGGCCAGGAAGAAAGCAGCGGGTGAGCCCGTGCGCATCGGCGACGTCTGTTTCAAGCGCGACGGCGTCTATGCGATGGAGCTTGGCGGCCCCGAGGTGGGGCGCGGATGCGGCGGGCGCGGGATCATCCATGGGTTCGAGCTCCTCGACAACCTGGGTTTCCACGAGTGGGACTTCGACTATGTCCTGCTGGATTTCCTAGGCGACGTCGTGTGTGGCGGATTTGGGCTGCCCATTGCCCGGGACCTCTGCCAAAAGGTCATCGTGGTCGCATCTAACGATCTCCAGTCCCTCTACGTCGCGAATAACGTCTGCAGCGCGGTGGACTATTTCCGCAACCTGGGCGGCAACGTCGGCGTGGCCGGCGTGGTGATCAATAAAGACGACGGAACGGGCGAGGCCAAGGCCTTCGCGGAGGCAGTCGGTATCCCGGTGCTGGGGACCATTCCCGCCAACGAGGACATCCGGCGCAAGAGCGCCAGCTATCAAATCGTCGCCCAGCCCGGGGGCGATTGGGGGCCCCTGTTCGAGTCTCTGGCGCAACAGGTCGCCGCGGCGCCGCCCTGCCGCCCGAGCCCCTTAAGCCCCGACGGCCTGCTGGATCTGTTCAAGGCCGAGGACGTGGGTCGGGACGTGGTCTTGGAGCCGGCGACGGTCGAGGACATGCGTGGCAAGGACTACGCACCCAAGCCGTCTCTGGAAGTCGTTTACGACGACGTCTGATCCGCCCTCCCGAGTCACCAAGCACATGATCGAGACCCTCTCCATGGCTGGCGTCCGGACCGAGACCGACCGCTCCGCAGGCGGTGGAGAGTCCCTCGGGTTCAGTCAGCAAGCGGACGTTGGGCATGCGCGTGCGAGTGACGCGGCTCCGGCCTCCAAAGGCTGTGCCTCCGGCCCCCACGACCAGCCCCAGAGCATGTGCCCGGCCTTCGGCGCCCTGCGCGTGGGTCTGCGGATGCGTCGCACTGCCAGCGTTCTGGTGGGCTCTGCCTGCTGCGTTTACGGACTCACCTTCACGTCCCATTTTTACGGCGCGCGGCGGAGCGTCGGCTACGTGCCGTTCGACTCCGAGACACTGGTTACGGGCAAGCTCTTCGAGGACGTCCGCGAGGCCGCCTTCGCCCTGGCGGACCCCGAACGCTATGACGCACTGGTGATCGTGAACCTATGCGTCCCGAGCGCCTCCGGCGTCCCCTTGCGGCTTCTCCCGGAATCGATCGACGGCGTGCGCATCATCGGCATCGATGTGCCCGGTTTCGGCGTCTCTACCCATGCGGAAGCCAAGGATGTGCTGTCGGCGGCCATGCTCCGCCGCGCTCGCCAGGAGGCGGAGCAAGGGCCGGTGCAGGCCCCTCGGGGCGGTCGTGCCGCCTTGCCCACCGTGACCCTCGTCGGCGAGATGTTCCCGGTCGATCCCGTTTCCTTGGGCATGCTGCTGGAGCCGCTGGGTCTGGCGGCTGGACCCGTGGTGCCGACCCGCGAATGGCGCGAGCTCTATGCGGCCCTGGACTGCGCGGTCGCTGCAGCGATCCACCCCCACTACAGCGGGGTGTGCGCCGAGATCGCAACCGCCGGGCGTCCGATCGTGGGCTCAGCCCCGGTCGGGTACGAGGGGACCGCGACCTGGCTGGAGAACATCGCCGCGGCGGCCGGTGTGGAGCGCAGCCGTCTTGCGGCTGCCAAAGACCGTTGGCTGCCTGCAATCAAAGGCGCCCTGGCCGCCGCGCCCATCAAGGGCCGCATCAGCCTGTCCGGCTACGAAGGCTCGGAGCTGCTGGTGGGTCGCCTCTTGGTCGAGAGCGGCGCCGATCTCCGCTATGTGGGCACGGCCTGCGCTCGTACTCCCTGGTCCAAGCTGGACTGCGAATGGCTGGAGGCGGCTGGCGTCCGGATCCAGTACCGCGCGACCCTGGAGCAGGATCTGGCGGCCATGGCCGAGTTCCAACCGGACCTGGTGGTGGGAACCACCCCGGTGGTGCAGAAGGCCAAAGAGGCCGGGATTCCGGCGCTTTATTTCACCAACCTGATCTCGGCCCGTCCCCTCATGGGGCCGGCAGGTGCGGGCTCTTTGGCCCAAGTCGTCAACGCCGCCCTGGCCAGCCGCCCGCGCTTCGACGCGATGGACGCCTTCTTCGGCTCGATGAGCCAGCCCGGGCCGGTCACGGTGGATGTGCCCCTCATCGTCGCAGGGAAGGGGGCCTGACGCCATGCTGATCCAGGATCTGGACCGGGCCGGTGGCTATTGGGGGGCGGTCTATGCCTTCAGCGCCGTAGATGGCCTGCAAGTGATCATCGACGGTCCGGTCGGGTGCGAAAACCTTCCCGTGACCGCGGTGCTGCACTACACGGATGGACTCCCGCCCCATAGCCTGCCGGTTACCGTCACCGGTCTCGGGGAGGAGGAGCTGGGTCAGAAGGGCACGGAAGATGCGATGAATCGGGCGCACTCGACGCTCGACCCCTCGAAGCCGACGGTCGTCGTCACCGGCTCCATCGCGGAGATGATCGGTGGCGGTGTCACTCCGGTCGGTAAGAACATCCACCGCTTCCTGCCCCGCACCATCGACGAAGACCAGTGGCAGAGCGCCGACCGCGCCCTGTTCTGGCTATGGACCCAGTACGGCGGCCAGACGGCAGGTAGGTCCGGGGCCCGAGCCAAGGCCCGTAAGCCGGGGAGCAAGCCCCGCGTCAACATCGTCGGACCTATGTACGGTACCTTCAACATGTGGTCGGACCTCGCCGAGATCCGCCGCCTGGTAGAGGGGATCGGCGCCGAGATCAACCTGGTCTTTCCCTTAGGATGCGCCCTCGCCGATGTGCCCAAGCTGCGGGACGCCGACGCTACCGTCTGCATGTATCGGGAGTTTGGGCGGCTCCTGTGCGAGGCACTCGACAAGCCGTATTTGCAGGCGCCCATTGGCCTGCACAGCACCACCCGCTTCCTGCGCAGCCTCGGAGAGCTCATCGGAATTGATCCAGAGCCCTTTATCGCCGAGGAAAAGCGCACGACACTGGCGCCGATCTGGGACCTTTGGCGCTCGGTGACTCAGGACTTTTTCGCGACCGCCAGTTTTGCCGTGGTGGCGACCGAGACCTATACCCGGGGCTTGCGCCACTACCTGTCGGACGAGCTGGGGCTGCCCTGTAGTTTCGCCGTCGCCCGTCGGCCAGGCGTCAAGCCGGACAATCAGGCGGTCCGTCGTCAGGTTCAAAAGCAGACGCCGTTGATCCTGTTCGGCAGCTACAACGAGCGTATGTACCTGGCCGAGATCGGATCGCGTGCGGCCTATATACCCGCATCGTTCCCGGGGACTATCATACGTCGCCATACGGGCACGCCCTTTATGGGCTACTCCGGCGCGACGTACCTGGTTCAAGAGGTCTGCAACGCCCTGTTCGATTCCCTCTTCCACATCCTCCCCCTGGGGGTGGATCTGGACCGCACGGATCCCACGCCGGCGCGCCGGCACCAGGAGCTTCCCTGGACCGACGAGGCCAAGGCAGCACTGGATGCAGAAGTCGAGAGCCAGCCGGTACTGGTGCGTATCTCCGCCGCCAAGCGCCTGCGCGACGACGCCGAGCGGGCCGCGCGCAGGGCGGGCGAAACAACCGTGACCCTGGAGCGCCTGCGGCGCGCCCAGGATCTGACTGAGGTGTTGTCCTGATGGGCACATCATTCGCGTATCCAATAGTCGACGACACGGAAGGGCACCTGAGTGCAGCCGGTGTCGGCGATCCCAAGAACCTTGACCCTTCCAACACGGCCTCGTGCCGAGCAGGAGTGCCTTCAATGACTCCAGTCCAACGATCGAGCGCCCTTCTGGCGCGGGAGCGTCGCCAGTTCCGTCTGATCTTCGGCGTCGCGTTCGTGGTGTTTCTGACGATTACCCTGATCGCACGCATCCTTCCCCGTCGGCTGCGTCCTTGGGCGCCCGCCGGGGACCGCCGCCTTTCGTTCGTTGCGGAGGCGCGCGCGGTGACCAATACGGTCATCCCCTTCGCGTTCCTGTAAATGGGACGAGGGCGAGTAAGATAAAGCGAACCGAATACGACGCATCGCTTGGCGGTGCGTTCATCAAACCCCGCATGGAAACATGCGGTTAACGGCCGCAAGGCCACTCTCAAGAGCTGGAGGTTTATACCATGGCCGACAACAAGAGCCTCACTGGACTGACCGAAGACGAAGCCAAGGAATTCCATGGCATTTTCACGTCGAGCATGGGCGCTTTCTTTGGCGTCGTGATCGTCGCCCACATCCTGGCATGGGCCTGGCGTCCCTGGCTGTAGGCCGCGGTTAGCCATTGTTCTCTTATCCATATCCAATTAGGAGCTGAAACCATGTTCGACAATATCTACAAGATTTGGAAGCTCTTCGATCCGCGCCGCACCCTAGTCGCGCTGTTCGGCTTTCTGGCGGTCCTTGGGCTGCTCATCCACTTGATCCTGCTCAGCACGGCCAACTTCAACTGGCTCGATACCGCCTATGCCACACCGGTGATTTCGTATCCGCCGGCAGTCGTGGCACCGGCGCAATAGCGTCCATCGCCAAGGGCAGTAGGCGGGAGACGGCATCCGTGTCCCGCCTGCGACTTGGCACTGTGGGGAGGCTGCCGCAACGGTGGCCCCCGACCAGAGGGTTGAACCATGGCCATGCTGAGTTTTGAGAGAAAGTATCGCGTTCGCGGGGGAACGCTGATCGGCGGAGATCTCTTCGATTTCTGGGTGGGGCCGATCTATGTCGGCTTTTTTGGCGTCACCGGGATCATCTGCGCCGTTCTTGGCACCCTGTTGATTGTATGGGGGGCGGCTATCGGGCCGACCTGGAATCTATGGGCGATCAACATCGCACCGCCCGATCTGAGCTATGGGCTCGGCATGGCGCCGATGGCGAAAGGCGGCCTGTGGCAGATCATTACCATGTGCGCCATCGGCGCATTCGTCTCTTGGGCGCTGCGCCAAGTGGAGATCTGTCGCAAGCTGGGTATCGGGTTCCACGTCCCGTTCGCCTTCAGCTTTGCGATCGGGGCTTATATCACGTTGGTCGTGATTCGGCCCGTGCTCTTGGGTGCGTGGGGTCACGGTTTCCCGTACGGCATCCTCAGCCATCTGGACTGGGTGTCGAACGTGGGATACCAGTTCCTGCACTTCCATTACAACCCGGGGCACATGCTTGCCATCACCTTCTTCTTTACCAATGCGCTGGCCCTGTCCATGCACGGATCTCTGATCCTGTCCGTGGTCAACCCGCCGAAGGGAGAGGTGGTGAAGACCTCCGAGCATGAGAACACCTTCTTCCGGGATGACATCGGTTACTCCATCGGCGCCTTGGGCATCCATCGCCTTGGTCTGTTCCTGGCCCTGTCTGCCGTGTTCTGGAGCGCCGTGTGTATCGTCATCAGCGGTCCTTTCTGGACCCGCGGCTGGCCGGAATGGTGGACCTGGTGGCCCAACCTTCCGATCTTCGGCTGATCGAGGAATACCATCATGGCTGAGTATCAAAATATCTTTACAACGGTGCAGGTGCGTGCGCCGGCCTATCCGGGCGTACCGCACACCGAGGGCCAGCGTGATCGAGTCGGCAAACCCATCTTCAGCTACTGGCTGGGCAAGATCGGCGATGCGCAGATCGGCCCCCTGTACCTGGGGGCGTCCGGCGTGTTCTCGGTGATCTTCGGCTTTATTGCCATCGAGATCATCGGTTGGAACATGGCCGCCTCGGTGAACTGGGATCCCTGGGTCTTTATGCAGCAGTTCTTCTGGCTGGGCCTGGAGCCGCCAGCGCCGGAGTACGGTCTGCACATTCCGCCCCTCTCCGAGGGCGGCTGGTGGCTGATGGCGGGTTTCTTCCTCACCATGTCGATCCTCCTCTGGTGGGTGCGGACTTACCGCCGGGCAATCACCCTCGGGACGGGGACGCACCTGGCCTGGGCCTTCGCGGCTGCGATCTGGCTCTATCTGGTCATCGGTTTCATCCGCCCCCTGCTGATGGGCTCCTGGTCCGAAGCCCCGCCGTTTGGGATTTTCCCGCATCTGGACTGGACCGCTGCCTTCTCCATCGCCTACGGTAACCTGTACTACAACCCGTTCCACATGCTGACGATCGCGTTCTTATATGGCTCGGCCTTGCTGTTTGCCATGCACGGAGCGACTATCCTGGCAACGAGTCGGTACGGGTCCGATCGCGAGATCGACCAGATCGTGGACCGTGGTACCGCCTCCGAGCGCGCAGCCCTGTTCTGGAGATGGACCATGGGATTCAATGCATCCATGGAATCGATCCATCGCTGGGGCTATTGGTTCGCCGTTTTGGTTGTGATCACAGGCGGCATTGGCATCCTGTTGACCGGCACCGTCGTCGACAACTGGTATCTATGGGCTGTCAAGCACGGCATGGTGCCGCCCTATCCACCCACTGGCGTGCCGGTTCCCGATCCAGCCTCACTCCCGGGAGCACTGTGATGAGAGCCATCTTTACAACGCGTAAAGCACTGCCAATGGCGGTCTGCGGCCTGGCTTTGGTGGTCGCATCGGGTTGCGAGCGTCCGCCGCCACAGTCGACGCAGCTTGGCTACCGGGGCGTGGGCATGGTCGAGTATGTCAATCCACGTATCCTGGCCGCCCAGCATAGGGCCAATGTCGTACCGGCGCCCTTGCCGGCCGCGGTCCCGGTGCCCACGACCGCTGGATCGGTGTACAAGAACCTCAAGGTTCTGGGCGACGTGCCGATCACCGAGTTCACCCGGTTGATGCTAGCCATCAGCGAGTGGGTGGTGCCGAAGGATCAGTGGGTAAACGGCCAAGGCTGCGTCTACTGCCACGATCTGGCGGATATGGCGGCCGACACCAAGTACCAGAAGGTGGTGTCGCGCTCCATGATCCAGCTGACGCAGCGTGCCAACTCGGCGTGGAATATGCACGTTGGGCCGACGGGGGTGACCTGCTACACCTGCCATCGCGGCAATGCGGTGCCCAAGTACGTCTGGACGACCAGCCCCGGCCTGGCGAAGGCGAGCGGTCAGGTTACGACCTTGCAGAACAGGCTGTCTCCGGTGCCCGCTTTCTCGTCTCTGCCGTACGATCCGATGACGACGTATTTCGACAAGGACACGAACATCGCGATTACGCCGCCGAAGCCGGTGCGGGTGGGCATGGCCACGACCGTCAACACCAAACAGACGGAATGGACTTACGCCTTGATGATGTATATATCCCGGTCGCTCGGGGTCGGGTGCAACCATTGCCACAACAGCCGGCAGTTCGCGGACTGGAACCAGAGCACCCCCTTGAGGACCAAGGGCTGGTACGCGATTCGGCAGGTTCGCGAGATGAACCAAAAGTACATCTGGCCGCTGAACGACATCCTGCCAGCATCTCGTAAAGGACCCTTGGGCGATCCCCAGCGGGTCGGCTGCGAGACCTGTCACCAGGGAGTCTACAAGCCGCTCTTCGGTGCACCGATGCTGAAGGATTATCCGGTCCTGGGTCAGCCGGCGAAGGCGGCTGCGCCCGCGGCGGCTCCCGCACCGGCGGCTCCGGCGGCGGTCAAGACCGGGGCAGAGGTTGCGCCTGCATCCGAGGCCAAGGTGACCGCTCGGGCAGGGACGACAGAAGGGGTGATGTAGCTCTGTAAAGGATGGTATTGCTGGTCGCCGGGGACCCCATCCCCGGCATCGCCCCGGGGTCGAGGGGGCGGAGTCACTGGGGCGCGGGTCGGCCGATCGGACCCGCGTTCGGGACCGCAGGCACTCGCCGCAGCGGAGATCGGAATCGATATTGTCGTGATCCCAATAGGCACGGCAGACTGCGCCTGATGCGCGTAAACGGCCTTAACGGCCAACTTGACATCTAGAGGGTAAACCAATGGCTGAAACCAAGAGTCTCACCGGGCTGACCGAAGACGAGGCGAAGGAGTTCCATGGGATCTTCACCTCGAGCATGGGGGCCTTCTTCGGCATCGTGATCGTTGCCCACATCCTTGCCTGGGCCTGGCGTCCCTGGCTGTAGTGGCTGGACTCGATCCGAACCCCTCTGAAATCCTGGAGATTAAACATGCATAAGATCTGGCAGCTCTTCGATCCCCGTCGTACGTTGGTTGCGCTGTTCGCCTTCCTGACTGTGCTGGGCCTTTTGATTCACCTCATCCTGTTGAGCACCGCGAACTTCAACTGGCTCGATACGGCTTATGCCACCCCGGTCATTTCGTATCCGGCGGCGGCTGTGCCTTAACTGGCTAACCCTGTGGTGCGGACCGACCCGGATCGGCGACGACCGGGCCGGCCCGCTCCGCAGTCAAGTATCGGCTCAGCACACCACGCCATCGATATGGCTGTGGGATATCGGGGCAGTAGCCGCAGAGCGGCGGCTGTTTCGGAACGGCCTATTCGGAAGATGTCAACTTGAAGGCAGCGATCGTCTCGCACTCGACGACCGATGGTCACAAGCGGGCCGCACAGGAGGATGCGCTGGAGCGCGTGATCCTTGTAGACGCCCAGGATCGCCCGGAAGGCGAAGGCGATAAGCTGGATGTGCACCGGCTGGGCCAGCTCCATCGGGCGTTCTCTATCTTCGTCTTCAATGCCAGGGGCGATGTGCTGTTGCAGCGGCGGGCCGACGCGAAATATCACTTTGCGGGATACTGGTCCAATAGCTGCTGCGGGCACCCCCGCCCCGGCGAGCCCACGGCAAAGGCCGCGTTGCGTCGGCTGGGAGAGGAGCTGGGTTTCCAGGCGCCTTTGACCGAACAGATGCAGCTCGTCTACTGGGCACAGGACCCGGAGTCGGGCCTGATCGAGCACGAGTACCTTCATGTGTTTCGTGGACGCTTCGTCGACGATCCTCGACCGGATCCCCGCGAGGTCGGTGCGTGGCGTTGGATGTCGGTGCCCGCCGTGCGGAGATCTGTGGCGAGGTTCCCAGCGCTGTTTACCCCTTGGTTTAGGCTTCTTGCCGATCGGATCCTTACGCCCGCAGAGGTTTAGTGGCCTCCGCCAAGTCCTCCCGGCCCGTTTCGCTCGGATTGTGACGACCGAGTCTGCGTTGCTGTCTAAGGGTTAGGTGGCACGGCTCCCAGCTGCGCCGCCTCTAAGGTGTTCTCCAGCAAGCACGCGATCGTCATCGGGCCCACGCCCCCGGGAACGGGCGTAATCCAGGAGGCGCGCTCCGCGCAGGCTGCGTAATCCAGGTCGCCCACCAATTTGCCGTCTGGGTCGCGGTTAATACCCACGTCGATGGCTATTGCGCCGGGCTTGATCCAATCGCCTGGTACGAAGCGCGGTCGACCCACCGCGGCGACTAACAGGTCAGCGCCGCGCACCTTTTCTTCCAGGTTGCGCGTGCGGCTATGGCAGACGGTGATGGTACAACGGGCCGCCAGCAGCTCCAGCGCCATGGGTCGGCCGACGATATTCGATTGGCCGATGATTACGGCGTCCAGACCCGCCAAGGCCTGGCCGGTTCGTGCCAGCAACGTCATCACCCCCTTTGGGGTGCAGGGACGCAAGCTCGGCATGCGTAACACGAGACGCCCCAGGTTATAGGGATGGAACCCATCGACATCTTTGGTTGGCAGGATGCGCTCGGTCACGGCCTCCGCGTCCATGTGCTCGGGGAGCGGAAGTTGAACGAGGATGCCGTCGATCCTCGGGTCTGCGTTGAGGCGGTCGATGAGCGCCAGCAGCTCCGCTTGCTCCGTGCTGGCGGGGAGGGCGTGGAGGTCCGAGTGGAGTCCGACCTCCGCGCAGGCCTTGCGCTTGTTGCGCACGTAGACCTCGGATGCGGGGTTTAGACCGACGAGGACCACCGCGAGCCCCGGGGGGCGGCCGCCGATTCGGAGCAGCTCCGCGACCCGTGTCTTGATTCCGGAACGGATTTCTGCCGCCACCGCCTTGCCATCGAGAACCGTCGCGCTCATTGTCAGCCTGTCGAGAAACGAACCGAGGCCGCATGATACCGTTCCTGGAATGCGTTTGCGCGCGGTCGCTTCGGGCTGCGCCCGCGGGATTACGGTTCCGGTTTGCGTGCGCGGGGCCCGCAGTTGGTTGACTGAAACTGGGCGGGAGCGTATATTTCTGCGGCTTATAGCGTGGAGTCGAGTCCGAATCCGGGGTATAGCGCAGTCTGGTAGCGCGCCTGCTTTGGGAGCAGGATGTCGGGGGTTCGAATCCCTCTACCCCGACCAGTCGCAGGATCGCGTGGTAGTCTTCGGCCGCAGCGATTTCACGGCCATCACAGCTCCGGAGAGCTGCGCCTCAGTTGTATCCAGGGACTTAACCGTCAGGCGCTCGAATCGGCGCCCGTAGCTCAGCCGGATAGAGCAACGGCCTTCTAAGCCGTGGGTCGCAGGTTCGAGTCCTGCCGGGCGCGCCAACAATCGGCCGCAGCGCCAATCCAGTTAATGGTGGACGTAGCTCAGTTGGTAGAGCACAGGATTGTGGCTCCTGTGGTCGTGGGTTCGATCCCCATCGTCCACCCCACCATCGGGAAGCGCGGTTTGACAAACGGGCTCGCAACCGTAAACTGCGCAGTCCCCAGACCTCGGGTCGTTAGCTCAGCTGGTAGAGCAGTGGACTCTTAATCCATCGGTCGTAGGTTCGAATCCTACACGACCCACCAAACCTGGAAAGGGGCTGCGGACCGCCGCAGCCCCTTTTTTGTTTTTGTAGCGAGCGTCCGAGGTTGTTGGCGCCTGCGCCCGTCCGCCGCAAGCGCAGGCGTCTCCTGCCAACCCTGTTGGCCGAGGGGCGGGTGGCTCCCGCTGGACGGGCCTCGCCGACTGTCCCGCTGCTCTTGGATGCGCGCCCGAAGGAGCCAGCGTCGTTGCGCGATCATGTCCTCAAGGGCGATGGAGGACGCCGAGCAGTGGCCTGACGGCGAGGGGGGCTCCGTTGGAGGTCCGGCGGGCGCTTGTAAAGTGCGGCTAGGGGGCTTACGTTTTCGTACTGAGGAACGCTCGGTCTTTGCAGGGAGTTAGGCTTGACGGACCCCCTGGTCGTTCCCGCGGGAATCGAAATCTAAACGAACGCGGTGGCCGCTTGGAATGGCTCTATCCGTTCCGCGTTGGTGCGGCCTGGAGCTCCCAAGACGCGAGCCTCGGGCCGGCCGGTACCCGTAACCGGGATTCTGCCGCGAACCGACGGGTCCGCGCCGAGGTGCACACTGCCCAATGTCTTACGGGGGACCGGATGATCGATTTTGACGAACTACATGCCCAAAACCATAAGATTACAGAGCTTTCCAACGTCTTTCTGTATCTGATCCCCGAGCGGGCCATGTGCGACACCGAGTGCGCGCGTACCCTGTTTTTCGACTATGTTGCCAAGGTTCGCGAGCATATGGAGCTGGTCGACGCGCAGCTCTGCGGATGCTTGATCAAGAGCCAGAACCGGACCATGGCCAATACGGCAGACCGCTTCCTGTCGGGCTCGGTGGAGATTAAGCGCATCTTCGCTGCCTATCTCAAGGACTGGTGCAACGAGCGCAAGCGCGAGTTATCGATCGCCGACCACACGGCCTTCGTCAAGGACACGAATCAAATGTTTGGGCTGGTCCTGGACCGCATTCAGCGGGAGACCGAGCACCTCTATCCCTTGGTGCGTAAGCTGGATGAGCAAGCCCGCTGTCCCGCGTAATGTCCGATTGGGTCGGCGGCCCTGGCGGGTTGCCGAGCCGCTCGCGGCGGCTGGCCTGGGACCTGAGGTCGCTGCGTACGCGGCCTTGTTGCGACGGGGCGCTGCTTCAGAGTAGCAGGCGGCGGATATCTCCCAGTAGCCCTCGGAGCAGCGTGGTGAACCTAGCACCCTCCGCTCCATCGATCACGCGGTGATCGTAAGAGAGCGAGAGGGGCAGCATCAGCCGAGGCGCAAACTCCCTGCCGTTCCATACCGGTTTCGTCTCCGAGCGGGACACCCCCAGGATGGCCACCTCTGGGGCGTTGACGATGGGGGTGAACTCGGTCCCCCCGATCCCTCCCAGGCTGGAGACGGTGAAGCAGCTCCCCTGCATGTCGCCCGGCAGAAGCTTGCCGTCTCGGGCCTTTTTGCTGAGCTCCATGAGATCCCGCGCCAGGTCGTAGATCCCTTTCTTGTCCACGTCGCGCACGATCGGGACCAGGAGCCCGTTCGGGGTCTCCACTGCCACACCGATATGCGTGTAGTGCTTGAGGATCAGGCGTTCCCCGTCCGCGCTCAACGATGACTTGAAGGTCGGCATCCGGTTGAGTGCAGTCGCGACGGCCTTCAACAGGATGGGGAGGAAGGTGAGCTTGACCCCCTCCGCCTCGGCGGCGTCTTTCTGGGCCTTGCGGAAGGACTCGAGCTCCGTGATGTCCGCCTCGTCGAACTGGGTGACGTGGGGGACGGAGAGCCAGCAGCGGTGCAGGTGGCGACCGCTCAGCTTCTTGATACGCGAGAGCTCCGTCTCCTCGACCGAACCGAACCGGGCAAAGTCCACCTCCGGTGCCGCGGTTAGAGAGAAGGGTAGGGCTCCTGCTGCGGGGGCGGCCGCCCCTTGGGTCAGGGCGTGCTTCACGAAGCCCTGTACATCTTCTCGAATGACCCGTCCCTTGGGTCCCGAGCCCTTGACCAAACCCAGATCGACGCCCAGCTCCCTGGCGAAGCGGCGCACGGTCGGACTCGCGTGGGCCTTGCGGCCCTTGGCGACCGCGGCCAAGTCCTCGGGTCGCGGCAGAACCGGCGGCTGGCGTCTCTCTGCCTCGCCGGGCGCGCGTTGAGGCATCGCCTTGGCGGGCTCCGTCGCCGTCTCGCGTCCAGCCATACCGGCCTTTGCAGGCGCTGGCGCCTCGGCAGTGCCGTCACGGTCCCCAGAGGTACCGGCGTCCGTCCTCAGGGTCAGGATCAAGTCCCCCTGGCTCACCTTGTCCCCGATCTTGACCGCTACCTGCTCCACCACGCCCGCATTCGGCGACGGGATCTCCATCGTCGCCTTATCGCTCTCAAGGGTCAGGAGGGATTGGTCGGACTCGATACGGTCCCCCGGCGCGACCAGGATCTCGATCACCGGGACCTCGTTGAAGTCTCCGATGTCCGGAAGGACGACCGAGACGGTCGTCGTCGCCGGGTCCGTGCGCGGTACCGTCGAGCCGGGTGTGACCCCCATGGCGGCGTTCGGCGACGTTTCCGCCGCCGGGGCTGCCGTTCCCGCGTCGGACAGAGACTCGTCTCCAGACTCCAGGGTCAGGATCTTTGCACCCTGGCCAATCTTGTCGCCGATCTTGACCAGGATCTCCCGAACCAGCCCCCCTTTTGGCGCGGGGATCTCCATGGTTGCCTTGTCGCTTTCGAGCGTCAGCAGGGACTGCTCGGGCTCGATCCGGTCCCCGGGTGCGACCAGGATCTCGATGATCTCGACCTCGGAAAAGTCCCCGATGTCGGGCAGCAGGATTGCTTCGACGGATGCCACGCTAGTTCTCTCCAGAGCCTGTGTTTCCTGGACGCATCAGACGGTCAGCGGGTTGGGTTTTTCCGGGTCGATGCGATACTTCTCGATTGCCGAGGAGACCGTGGAGGTGGGGATCTCGCCCTCGTCCGCCAGGGCCTTGAGGGCGGCGACGGCCACATAGTAGCGGTTGACCTCGAAGAACTTGCGCAGTTGGCTGCGCATATCGCTGCGCCCGTACCCGTCGGTGCCGAGCACGGCGTACCGGCGGGGAACATAGGGCCGGATCTGGTCCGCATAGGCGCGCATATAGTCGGTGGCCGCAATCACCGGGCCCTGCGTCCCGGCGAGCTGCGACTCCACATAGGTCGTCCGGCGCTCCCCTTCCGGGTGGAGCATGTTCCAACGCTCCGTGTCGATCCCCTCCCGCCGCAGCTCGTTGAAGCTGGTGACGCTCCACACGTCGGCTCCCACGTCGAAGTCCCGGGCCAGGAGCTCCCCCGCCGCCAGGACCTCCCGCAGGATGGTTCCGGCGCCTAGGAGCTGTACCCGGTGGGCGCGATCCTCGCCTCGCTCCACCGGGTACATGCCCTTGAGGATACCGGGCGCGACCCCGTCCGGCATGGCCGGCTGGATATAGGTCTCGTTCATCGTGGTAATGTAGTAGAAGCAGCTCTCCTTCTCTTTATACATGCGGCGCAGGCCGTCCTGCACGATCACGGCCAGCTCGTAGGCAAAGGTCGGGTCATAGGAAATGCAGTTGGGGATGGTCGCGGCCATCAGATGGCTGTGGCCGTCCTGGTGCTGGAGCCCTTCGCCCGCGAGTGTGGTGCGCCCGGCGGTGGCGCCTATCAGGAAGCCCCGCGCCTGCATGTCGCCGGCGGCCCAGGCCAGGTCGCCGATGCGCTGGAAGCCGAACATGGAGTAATAGATATAGAAGGGGATCATGGCCTGGCCATGGTTGGCGTAGGCCGTGGCCGCCGCGATCCAGGAGGACATGGCCCCGGCCTCGTTGATGCCCTCCTCCAGGATCTGGCCCTTCTTGTCCTCGCGGTAGGACATCACCTGATCCGCGTCCACCGGCTGGTAGAGTTGGCCCACGGAGGAATAGATCCCGAGCTGCCGAAACATGCCCTCCATGCCAAAGGTGCGCGCCTCGTCCGGGACGATGGGGACCACGAGGCGGCCGATCGCCTGGTCCCGCACCAGGATGTTGAGGATGCGCACCAGGGCCATCGTGGTGGACATCTCCTTGTCGCCGGTGCCCTCCAGCAGCGGCTTGAAGGCCGCGAGATCCGGGGTCGTAAGAGCCGGAGCGTCATCGTAACGGGCCGGCAGGAAGCCCCCGAGACGCTCGCGCGCCGCCATCAGATACTGGTGCTCGGCGCTGTCCGGGGCGGGCTTGAAGAAGGGGGTGGCGGCGATCTGGTCGTCGGAGATCGGGATGTTGAAGCGGTCGCGGAAGGCCTTGAGCGCCTCCTCACCCATCTTCTTCTGGGAGTGGGTGATGTTCATCCCCTCGCCGGCCACCCCCATGCCGTAGCCCTTGACCGTCTTGGCCAGGATGACCGTCGGCTTGCCGTTGCTTTGCATGGCGGCGGCATAGGCGGCATAGACCTTGGCCGGGTCATGGCCGCCGTGGTTCAGGCGCCAGATGTCCTCGTCGGTCATGTTGGCCACCATGTCGAGCAGCTCCGGGTACTTGCCGAAGAAATGCTCGCGCACGTACTTACCGTCCCGGGCCTTATAGGTCTGGTAGTCGCCGTCCACGCACTCCTCCATGCGCTTGAGGAGCAGCCCGTCCGTGTCCCGGGCCAGCAGCTTGTCCCAGTAGCTGCCCCAGATGACCTTGATGACGTTCCAGCCGGTGCCGCGGAAGTCCCGCTCCAGCTCCTGGATGATCTTGCCGTAGCCGCGCACCGGGCCGTCGAGTCGCTGGAGGTTGCAGTTGACCACGAAGACCAGGTTGTCGAGCCCCTCGCGGGCGGCCAGTGCGATGGCCCCCAGTGACTCTGGCTCGTCCATCTCCCCGTCCCCCAGGAAGGCCCAGACCTTGCGCTTGCTGGTATCCGCCAGGCCGCGGTCATGCAGGTAGCGCATGAAGCGCGCCTGGTAGATGGCCATGATGGGGCCGAGCCCCATTGAAACCGTCGGGAACTGCCAGAAGGCCGGCATCAGCCAGGGGTGCGGGTAGGACGAGAGTCCATTGCCGTCCACCTCCTGCCGAAAGTTGTGGAGCTGCTCCTCGCTGATCCGTCCCTCTAGAAAGGCGCGGGCATAGATGCCCGGGGCGGAGTGACCCTGGATGAAGATCAGGTCGCCTCCATGGTCCTGGTCGCGGGCATGGAAGAAGTGGTTGTAGCCCACGTCGAACAGCGTGGCGACCGAGGCGAAGGACGCGATATGACCCCCAAGCTCCGTGGACAGCCGGTTGGCCTGGACCACCATGGCCATCGCGTTCCAGCGCACGAAGGAGCGGATGCGCCGCTCCATGGCCCGGTCTCCAGGGAATCGCTCCTGCTGCTGGACCGGGATCGTATTGAGGTAGGCGGTGTTGGCGCTGTAGGGCAGGTACGCCCCGGAGCGCCGCGCCTTGTCGATGAGCCGCTCCAACAGGAAGTGGGCGCGCTCTACCCCCTCCTGCTCCAGTACGGCCTCGAGGGCATCCAGCCACTCCTGTGTTTCTTGGGGGTCGATATCGGGCATCTGATTCATAGGGCTTCCCGGAAGGCGGTCACTGCAAGGGGATCGCATGGGGTCGCGAGTATATCAGGGGGTAAGCGTCTCAATGTTGAGAATGCCCCTGGGCAATGCAAGGCATGAGTTTTCAAATGGGTCTGGTTTCTTCGACCCGCCAGTGATCCTGCCCCGTTGCACCGTCGCCGTCGCCCCGTTAATGTCCATCGCTTGGCACCGTACCGGTGCGGCGAGCGCGAGGCGGACAGATGAGCGAGACGACAGCGGAGCGGGCGGCGCAAGCCGAGCTCTTGAGCGGTGACGAAGCGATCGCCCTGGGCGCGCTCCATGCGGGGGTGCGCTTGGGCACCGGCTACCCCGGCACCCCCTCGACGGAGATCTTAGAGACCTTCGACCGCCTGGGCGGACGCGCCCAGTGGTCGCCCAACGAAAAGGTTGCGCTGGAAGTCGCCTTAGGCGCCGCCTTCGGGGGCGCGCGCGCCCTGTGCACCATGAAACACGTCGGGCTCAACGTCGCCGCCGACCCGCTGTTCACCGCCGCCTACACCGACCTGGCCGGGGGACTCGCGGTCGTCTCCGCCGACGACCCCGGCATGGCCTCCAGCCAAAACGAGCAAGACAACCGCCACTACGCCCGCGCCGCAGGCCTGCCGATGCTCGAGCCGCTGGACTCCCAGCAGGCCTACGACTTCGCCCGGCTCGCCTTCGCGCTCTCCGAGCGCTGGAAGATCCCCGTGCTGCTGCGCGTCACCACCCGCGTGTGCCACGCCAAAACGATCGTGCGCGCGCGCGC